>NZ_BOVJ01000127.1 GCF_018403665.1 Paenibacillus cisolokensis | reverse complement strand
TCGAGCGCACGTCCGGCCGGCGCGCGATATTCAGTTCGGCCATTCCGACCTTGACCATTTTTTCTGGATCATTCGACGGGCACTCCCAGCGCACGGAAAATTTTCACGAACGATTCCGGATCGGGAATGAGGAAAAAACGGCCCTTTAACGCTTCCCCGCCTTCCAAAAACGTCGTTTCGATCAGCAAGGCCGAATCCCCCATTTCGCCGTACTGTACGAGTCCGTAGCTTAATATCGCACCGGCCATATCGAGCGCGATCGCCGGAACGGTAGGCGCAAGCGACATCCGCGTAAAGTCGGCCAGCGAAGACAGATAGGAACCGGCCAAAATGTTCCCGATCTCGCACAGGGCGGACAATTCCATCTCCGTATAACCGTCCGGCTGCTGCGCTTCGATCGCCAGGAAGCGGCGCAGCAGCGCCTTGGCGGAATCTTCCTCGACGATAAAGAACAGATTGCCGGGCGCCTCGCCCTCCACGCGCAAATAAACGGCGAATACGATCTGTTCCGGACCGCCGACAATGTCGGCGATCCGCTCGAACGGCATCAGGCTGACGCGCGGGACGGCCATATCCACCTGCTTGTCCAGCAAGCGCGACAACGCCGTGGCGGCATTGCCGGATCCGATGTTGCCGACCTCACGCAGCACATCCAGCTCGAATTCCTCCAACCGGTCAAGGACGTTCACACCTAAGCCTCCATCTGCTCAAGCTGAACGATTTCGTTTTTGTTCAATACTTCGCTCAGATTCAGCATGATCAGCAGCCGGTCGTCCAGCTTGGCGATTCCGCGCAAATATTTGGCTTTGATGCCGCCGACCACCTCAGGCGGCTGGTCGATCGCATCCTCGTCGATGTCCGTTACGTCGTTCGCCGCGTCGACGATAAATCCGACCTCCATATCGTTCACCGCCACGACGATAATCCGCGATTGTTCGGTCGGCTCCGTCTCCTTTAACCCGAACCGTCCTTTAAGATCGATAACCGGGACGACAACTCCGCGCAAATTCATGACGCCTTTGACAAACGGCGGCGTTTTCGGCACCCGGGTAATCGGGGCCATTCGCTCGACCGTGCGGACTTTGTCCACTTCAATGCCGTATTCCTCGTTTGCCAGCGCGAAGACGATCACTTTCAATTCTTCTCCCATGCTTCAGCCCTCCCTATTTGATCAATCCGTTCGGATCGATAATGAGCGCGACCTGACCGTCGCCGAGAATCGTAGCCCCCGCCACGATATCGGTATTCGGCAAATACGAGCCGAGCGTCTTCAATACGATCTCGCTTTGACCGATAAATTCGTCGACCATGACGGCAGCCCATTTATCGCCTTTCCGCACGATAATAACTTCGGTTTCTTCCTCGGCGCTTTCGTCATAATCCGGCGATTCGAGAATGCGGCTGAGCGACAGCACCGGAATGACCGCGCCGCGATATTCGATCATCCGGTTGCCGTGGATAAGGCGGATCTGCTCCTGCCGGATGATCGCCGTTTCCGCAATGGAAGAAAGCGGAATGGCGTATTTTTCCGAGCCGAGCTTCACGAGCATCGCCGAGATGATCGACAGCGTCAGCGGCAGCTCGACGGAAAATTTCGTACCTTTGCCTTCCGACGTCCGGATCGTCACGTTGCCGCCGAGCGAGGCGATCTTCGAGCGGACGACGTCCAGTCCGACGCCGCGTCCGGAAATATCGGAAATCGTGTCGGCCGTGCTGAAGCCCGGCGCGAAGATAAGCATCGCGATTTCATCGTCGGACATTTTGCCCGCTTCTTCCGCCGTCAGAATGCCGCTTGCGATCGCCTTGTTCTTCACCTTCTCGCGATTGATCCCCCGGCCGTCGTCCTCGACTTCGATGAACACATGGTTGCCGCTATGGTAAGCGCGCAGATGAACGGTGCCCGTCTCCGGCTTGCCGGCCGCGATCCGCTCGCTCACGCTTTCGAGACCGTGGTCGATCGAGTTGCGCAGAAGATGGACGAGCGGATCGCCGATTTCGTCGATCACGGTACGATCGAGCTCGGTTTCCGCGCCGGTGATGACCAGCTCGACCTTCTTGCCCAGGCTTTTGGCCAAGTCCCGGATCATTCGCGGAAAACGGTTGAATACGGATTCGACCGGCACCATGCGCAGCTTCAGCACGATATTTTGCAAATCGCCGCTGACGCGGGTCAGATGCTCGACCGTATCGGTCAGCTCCGGCTTGCGAATTTCCGAAGCGAGCTGCTCCAGTCGGACGCGGTCGATCAACAGTTCGCTGAACAGGTTCATCAAGGTGTCCAGCCGGTCGATATCGACGCGGATCGTCCGCGGAAGCGCTCCTCCAGCCGCGGCGGTTTGCGCCTTGGCGGCCGCAGCCTGCCGCTTCGCTTCCCGGGCCGCTTCCGGCGCTCCGGCCGCAGGGGGCGCGGAAGGCGCCGCGGGGGCGGAAGGAACGTTCGGTCTGGCCAATATTTGCAGCGATTCGGGATCAAGCTTCGTCACAGCGGCTTCTTCGATTTCGGAAATAGCGGCGATCTGCTGCTGCAGCTCCTCCTGCGATAACGAGGAGATGGCAAATACGGTAAAGGTACGATCGAATTTCTCCTGCTCCAGATCCTGAACGGAAGGCTCCGATTTCACGACTTCCCCGTGCCGCTCCAGCAAATCGAAAACCATATAGGCACGGGCCGCTTTCAGCACGCAATCTTCGCGGACCGTCACCGTAATATGGTAGACCTGGTGGCCGCTGTCCATCGACTGCTGGAGAACGGACACTTGATACTGGTCAAGCTGCAATCCGGAATCCCCGGCGCCCGCTGCGCCTTCGGCGGCGCCGCCCGCTGCGGGACCGCCGCCGGCGTTGTAATCTCCTTTCACGATCGCCTGCAGCGAAGCGACGATCGCGGACACATCGGCGCTCCCCGCTCCTCCGGCCGTAATATCCTGCACCATCGATTCCAGCGCGTCCAATGATTTGAAGAGCGTATCGAAGATGAAACTGTCCATCCGCAGCTTGCTGTTGCGCACCAGATCGAGCACATTTTCCATTTCATGCGTCAGGGAAGCCAGATCCTCGAAGCCCATCGTCGCCGCCATCCCTTTCAAGGTATGGGCCGAACGAAATATGGCCTGGACGATCGTCAAGTCCTCGGGCGTATTTTCCAGCTGCAGCATGTTGTCGTTCAACGCTTGCAGATGGTCGCCCGCTTCATCAATAAACATCGATAAGTACGCATTCATATCCACGGCCATGCACCTCCTCTTAACCTAAATATTGCGTTCCGGATTCCCGATGTTCCGAAGGACGTCCCCGTCCCCAGCGCCGTCACGATCCCGGCCTCGGACCGCGTCCGCGAGATGTCCCGCTATGCGGTGCAGCGGCAGAACCGTCCGCACGCTTCCGCTTTCGATGGCCGCCCGGGGCATGCCGAATACGACGCATGTCTCTTCGGCTTCGGCGATTGTCGATACCGCTCCGCTTTTCGCAAGCGCGATCATCCCTTTCGTCCCGTCGCTGCCCATTCCCGTCATAATGACGGCGTGCCGCCGCAGCTCGGTATACGGGACGAGCGACTCGAACAGGACGTCGACCGAAGGCCTGTGCCCGCTGCGGGGATGAGCGTCCGTCAGCCGGATGAAATAGCCGTCCGCGTCCCGTCCCAATTCGAGATGGAAGCCTCCGGGGGCGATATAGACGACGCCCGCGGCTACTCTCTCTCCCTGCCGCGCTTCGGTAACTTTGAGCGCGCTGAAAGCGTCGAGCCGCTCGGCCAGCGAAAGCGTGAAGCGCGGAGGCATATGCTGCACGACGAGCACCGGCGCCGCCAGATCGGCCGGAAGCGCCGTCACGACCTCGTGCAGCGCCCGCGGGCCGCCGGTCGACGTGCCGATCGCGACGATGTCGCGAAACCGATAGGCCGCTTCGTCGGGCCGACGGACCGCAGCCGGCGGACGCGCCGTACCCGCAGCGCCCGTCAGCGGCGCAGCGGCTGCCGCGGGCTTGACCGGCTTGACCGGAGCGGCGGCGGACGGCGGATTCGCAGAAGGCGCGGCTGCCTTGCGGCGGACGGCCGCCGCCTTCTCTTCGCTTCCCGCGTTCGGCTGCCGGCCGGCGGCAGCGCCCGGCTCCGGCTTCTCCTTTACAGCGCGGCCGCGCTTCGCATCCGGCGAAAGGGGCGCCGGCTGCGGACGCTGCCGTACCGGCGGCGCGGCCGCAGAGCCGCGGGGCGGCAAACCCGGCCGCCGCGCCATTACGGCGGTGCGCAGCTTCTCCAGAAGCTGTCTGCCGATCAGATGAATATCGCGGGAAGCGCCCAGCGTCGGCTTGCGGATGAAATCGAACGCCCCCGATTGCAAAGCCTGAATCGTATCGCGCGTATTCTGTTCGCTTATCCCCGAGAACATAATGACCGGCGTCGGGCATTCCTTCATAATAAGCCGAAGCGCCTCCAGCCCGTTCATCTCCGGCATTTCCAGATCGAGCGTCACGGCGTCGGGACGATGCCGCCGGATCTCGGCCAGCGCTTCCACGCCTGTCGTCGCGGTAGCGACAACGGTGAACTGCCCGTCCGCTTCGATCAGATCCGTGATGACTTTGCGCATGAACGCCGAATCGTCGACAACCACCACGCGATATGGATCCGCTGGCGCCATCAGAAGTCTCCTCCCATTCATTAGGATCAGAATTTCCGTCCGAACATTCGCTGTATAAATTGTCTGACCCCGCCGCCACGGGAATCCGCGCCCGGCAAATCCAGATATTTGCGCGCCATTTCGGCAATGGCCCGCGAAGCGTCGGCATCCGGATAAGCGACCGTGAACGGCACCTGCTGCCTGACCGCCTTCCGCACATGGACATCGTCACGCACGATGCCGAGCGTCGGCAGCTCCGTTTTCAGAAACCGTTTGGCCGCCATATCGATTTTTCGGCGGTCGTACGTCCTTCCGCGAAGCTTTCCGCCCGGTTGACGACAAGCCGGAAACGGACGTCCACTTCGAGCGCGAGCACCATTTTGACGAGCGCGTAGGCATCGGTAATGGACGTCGGCTCCGGTGTCGTGACGACGATCGCCTCTTCCGCCGCGGCGATAAGCCGGGCCGCTTCCTTGGACAAGCCCGCTCCCGTATCGAACAGAATAATATCGTACCGGCCTTGCAGCTTCCCGATCTGTTCGGTGAAATGATCGAGCTCGTCCGGCGTCAGATCGAGCAAATCCGCGAAGCCGGAGCCGCCGGCGACATAGTGCAGGTTTTCCGGCCCGGTCTGGATAATGTCCCAGATCGTCTTCTCGCGCTTCAGCAGATGGTACAGGCTGTACCGCGACGATTGGCCCATCAGCACGTCGATGTTCGCCATGCCGATATCGGCGTCGAAGACGAGCACCTGCTGGCCGAGCCGCTGCAGGCAGAGCGCGAAATTGAGACTGAAGTTGGATTTGCCGACGCCGCCTTTTCCGCTGGTTACCGTGACGATCCGGGTCTGCCGGCCCGCCTCCTGCCGCTCCCGGCGGAGCACGAGATGGCGAAGCGCCTCCGCCTGATCAATCATCGGGAGCATCTCCCAGCAGCTTGGCGACATAACGGTCTGCGCGAAAAGGCTCGATGTCGTCCGGCACCGTCTGTCCCCCGGTAATATAGGCCAACTTGAGCTGATGCTCGAGCACGACGTTGAGGATGCCCCCGTACGTTTCGGTCTCGTCCAGCTTCGTGAACAACGCCTTGGTTACGCCGTATTTGGCGAATTGTCCGGCGATCGCCGTCATATCGGCCGATTTCGCCGTCATGCTGAGCACGAGATAAGTGTCGCTCCGGTCGCCCGCGCGCAGCAGGCTGTTCACTTCGGATACGTGAAGCTCGCTGCGGAAATTGCGGCCCGCCGTATCCATGAAGATCAGCTCGCAGTTTTCCAGCTGCCGGAAAGCGCGGTCCAGATCGGCGTGGGAGATGACGACCTCCATCGGCGCGTTCAATATCGACGCATACGTTCTCAGCTGTTCGACGGCGGCAATGCGGTATGTATCGGACGTAATGAAGCCGATCTTGCGCCGGTTCCGGATCGACTGTTCGGCGGCCAGCTTGGCGATCGTCGTCGTCTTGCCCACGCCTGTCGGTCCGACAAAATGGACGACGCGCGTATCCGGCCGAATTCCCTCGTCCACGAGCGGCTCCAGCCAGCCGGTCAGCACCCGGCTCGCGGCTTGCCAGAGCTGCGCCGCATCCGTCTCCGTGCCGGCCTGTTCCTTTTCCGCAGCTCGTCGAGCAGACGGTCGACCATTGCCGGCGCCACTTCCTGCGCAAGCAGCCGATCGGATAGCCGGCGCAGCGGACCGGACAGCGATGCGGCCGTGACCGGCAAACGCGACACGTACGCTTTCAACTCCCGGATTTCTTTCAGCAGCTGCTGTTCCTGCTGCGGGTCGGGCCGGCTTTCGGGCGCCGGGCGCGCCGCAGCAGACGGTTCGGCCGGCGCCTCCTGCGCCGAATCGGGACCGGCCGCTTCCCCTTTGACCGCATATAACGTCCGCACATTAGAGGACGAAGGCGGAGGCGCCTTTCGCTGCTGCGCGGCCGGTTCCGGCGGCAAAGCGGCTTCGACGGCGGCGATCACCTCGACTTTCCGCTTTCCGAACAACCCGAGAAACCCGCCCGTTTTCAGTTCCTTCGTGTTCAGTATGACCGCATCCTTGCCGAGCTCGCTGCGAATGATCGGCAGCGCCTCGGCCATGGAGCCGGCGACATAACGCTTTACTCTCATAAATTCACCACCCCGACGCTTTGAACTTCGACGTTCGGCTCAAGCTCGCTGTATGAGAGAACCGGCACATCCTGCATCGTCCGCTCGACGATCTGGCGCAAATACATCCGGATAGTCGGAGAAGCCAGAACGATCGGATTTTGTCCGGACTGCGCGACCCGGCTCACCTGCTCGCGGAGCTTATGATAGATTTGCTGCGTGGCGACGGGATCGAGCGCCAGATAGCTGCCCTGTTCGGATTGCTGAACCGATTCCGCGATGCGCTTCTCCAGCCCCGGCCCTACCGTAATGACGCGCAGCGTATCGCCGCCCCCCGAGAATTGCTGGGTAATTTGCCGGGACAGCGCTTGTCTGACGTATTCGGTCAGAACGTTCGGGTCTTTGGTGAATGGCGCATGGTCGGCCAACGTCTCGAGAATCGTGACAAGATCGCGGATCGATATTTTTCCTTCAGCAGCTTCGCGAGCACCTTCTGCACGTCGCCGATCGACAACAGCGAAGGAATCAGCTCGTCGACAAGCGCCGGATACGTCTCCTTGACGTTTTCGATCAGCGCCTTCGTTTCCTGGCGTCCGAGCAGTTCATGGGCGTGGCGCTTGATCACTTCCGTCAAGTGGGTCGCCACGACCGACGGCGGATCGACGACCGTATAGCCCGCGAGCTCCGCCCGCTCTTTGGTCGTTTCGTCGATCCACAGCGCCGGCAATCCGAATGCCGGTTCCGTCGTTTCGATGCCGATCACGTCGTCATCTTCGATTCCGGGACTCATCGCCAGGTAATGGTTGAGCAGCAGCTCGCCTCTGGCGACCGTATTGCCTTTAATCTTGATGACATATTCGTTCGGCTTGAGCTGGATATTGTCGCGTATCCGGATGACCGGAACGACGAGGCCGAGCTCGAGCGCGCACTGCCTGCGGATCATAATGATGCGGTCGAGCAGATCGCCGCCTTGCTGCGTATCCGCGAGCGGAATGAGCCCATAGCCGAATTCGAATTCGATCGGATCGACCTGAAGCAGGCTGACGACGCTTTCCGGGCTTCTCACTTCTTCGATCTGCTGCTCCTCTTCCATCAGTTCTTCTTGCTGCTGCTTTTCGTCAGCGTCTGCTGCATCCGCCAAGCGGCGAACGCCACGACCGCCGCGAGCGGCAGCGTCGCGGTCACGCCGATCGGCGTGAACAAGCCGAGCAGCGCGATCGTGCCGGCCACGATATACAGCAGCTGCGGATACCGGAACAGCTGTCCCGTCACATCGTGCGCCAAATTGCCCTCGGAAGCCGCGCGCGTCACGATGAGCCCCGCCGCTGTCGAGATCAGCAGCGCAGGAATTTGGCTGACAAGCCCGTCGCCGATCGTCAAAATGGAATACGTGCTGAGCGACTCTTGAAAGCTCATGTCGTGAATGGCCATGCCGACGACAAATCCGCCGATCAGATTGATAAGCAGAATAATAATCGCGGCGATCGCATCCCCTTTGACAAACTTGCTTGCGCCGTCCATCGCCCCGTAGAAATCGGCCTCGCGCTCGATTTTGGCCCGGCGTTCCCGGGCCTGCTGCTCATTGATCAGCCCGGCGTTCAAATCGGCGTCGATGCTCATCTGTTTGCCGGGCATCGCGTCGAGCGTGAAGCGCGCAGCCACTTCCGCCACCCGCTCGGAGCCTTTGGTAATGACGATAAATTGGACGACGACCAGAATGAGGAATACGATGAAGCCAATCGCAATTTCGCCTCCGGCCACCCAGTTGCCGAACGTCTCGATGACTTCCCCGCCTTCCGCATGCTGCAAAATGTTCCGCGTTGTCGAGACGTTAAGCGCCAGACGGAACAGCGTCGTAATGAGCAGAAGCGCCGGGAATATGGAAAAATCGAGCGCGTCTTTCGTGTTCATCGCAATAAGCAGGATGATGAGCGCCAGCGAGATGTTGACGACGAGCAGGATATCGAGCAGTCCGAGCGGCACCGGAATGACCATCATGAGGACGATTCCGATAATGCCGAACAATATGCCCAAGTCCTTGAATGGCTTCATGACGGTCCCTCCCGTTATCCTTGATTAAGATGATTTGACGCGTCCTTTTATTTTGTAGACGTATGCCAACACCTCCGCCACCGCCTGGAACAGATCGCCCGGAATCATGTCGCCGATATCGGTCCGATCGTAGAGCGCCCGGGCAAGAGGCTTGTTCTCCATCGTCACGACGCCGTGCTCCTTGGCGATCTCCTTGATGCGCAGGGCGACGTAATCCATCCCTTTGGCGACGACGACAGGCGCCTCCATCTCGGACGCGTCATACCGGAGCGCCACGGCAAAATGCGTCGGGTTCGTAATGACGACATCCGCTTTCGGAATCTCCTGCATCATCCGCCGAAGCGCCATCTTGCGCTGCTGCTCCCGAATGCGGCCTTTGATCAGGGGATTGCCTTCGTGTTTTTGAATTCGTCCTTGATGTCCTGCTTGGACATCCGGATGCTCTTCTCGTATTCGTACCTTTGATATAGGTAGTCCAGAACGGCCAGCACGAAGAGCACGGCGCCGATCTGCAGCCCCAGCCTGAGCGTCAGGCTCGCGGCGAATCCGAATATCTCTTCGACCGACAGAAACGAAAGCGACAGCATCCGTTTCCATTCCGAGCTGATCGTCCAGAAGACGAGCAGCCCGATGACGATCAGCTTCAGTACGCTTTTGACGAATTCGACGAGCGAGCGGACGGAAAAATTTGTTTCAGCCCGTTGATCGGATTCAGCTTGTTCAGCTTCATCTTGAGCGGCTCGCCCGACAGCAGAAAGCCGAACTGTATCAGATTGGCCACGATGGCGACGACGACGGCGATCGCAAAAATCGGCGCCAGCATCAGCCCGACTTCCATCATGACCTGATAAGCGAGCGACATGACGTTGCCGGCCGACAATTCCATCGTGAGCCAGTCTTGCAGCAAATCCCCGAACAGGTGCAGAAGCCGCTCCTTGTAAAACCCGCCGAGCAAGAAAAAACTGAGGAAAGCAAACAGCAGGATGAGCGCCCCGGGCAACTCCACCGTTTTGGCAACCTGGCCTTTTTGGCGGGTCTCCTGCCTCTTCTTCGGCGTCGCTTTCTCGGTCTTCTCCTGATTGAACATTTGCAGATCGAGCTGCCAGCGATACGTCTGCATGCGGCGCGCCCCCTATCCGGATTGTGCCCGGCCTTGCAGCAAGCCGAACAACCGTTCAAGCGAATCGAAAAGATGAACGAACAGCTGCTCGAACAAGCTCGAAAACGCCGGCATCAGCAGCATCAGCATGATCAAGCCGATCAATATTTTGAGCGGAATCCCGATGACGAACACGTTGTACTGCGGTGCGGTTCGCGCCAGAAAACCGAGGCCGACGTCCGTCAGAAACATCGCTACAATGAGCGGCGCCGCGATCTGCAGGGCGATCATAAACGTCTCGGTGAACGTCCGCACAAGAAAGCCGCTAACCCCTCCGGCGTATATTTCCTGAAACAGACGGTTCGACAGCGGCACCCACTGGTAGCTGTCGAGCAGCGCGCGCAGTAAAAAATGGTGGCCGTTCATCGACAAAAAACGAGCGTCAGCACGATGTATTTGAACTGGCCCATGATCGGCGAGTTGGCGCCCGTAGCCGGATCGAACACATTGGCCATCGCAAATCCCATCTGCAAATCGATAAACGCGCCCGCCGTCTGGACGGCGGCAAAAACATGGCGGCCGTAAAGCCGAGAAGAAGGCCGACAAGCACTTCCCGGATAACGAACAATATGTATTCGGCGTCCGGAACGACCGTCTGTTTCATCCCGTACACGAGAAAGACGAGAACCGACACGACAAAACCGAGTCCGATTTTGAACTGCGCCGGTACGGTTCGATGCGAAAACACCGGAGCGACGACAAAAAATGCGGTTATCCGACAGAATATGAGCAAAAAAACAGAAAAACCTTGCAGAATCCATGCCACCGAAAACACGCCTATCCGATGTATTGATGGAGATTGTTAAGCAAGTTGTACGTAAAGCCGATCAACGTGTTCAGAATCCACGGTCCGAACAGAATGATCGATACGAGCACGGCGACAATTTTCGGGACGAAGGCAAGCGTCTGTTCCTGAATTTGCGTCGTCGCCTGCAAAATGCTGACGATCAGACCGACGACCAGACCGCTGACAAGCATCGGCGCGCTGGCTTCAAGAATCGTATAGACCGCCCGTCCCGCCAGCCCGATGACGAATTCGGAATTCACGATTGACCTCCTAAAGACTTTGCACAGGGCAAAGTCACCTCGTAAGCATTGGCTTAGACTTTGCGCAGGGCAAAGTCACCTCGTAAGCATTGGCTTAGACTTTGCGCAGGGCAAAGTCACCTCGTAAGCATCGGCCTATTTAAAGCTGAGCAGCAGCGATTGGACGACGAGATACCAGCCGTCCACCAGAACAAACAGCAAGATTTTGAACGGCAGCGAGATCATAACCGGCGGCAGCATCATCATCCCCATCGCCATCAGCACGCTCGCTACAATCATGTCGATGACGAGAAACGGAATGAAAATCATAAAGCCCATCTGAAACGCCGTTTTGAGTTCGCTCAGCACGTAAGCGGGCACGAGCACCGTAATCGGAATTTCCTCGTAGCTCGCCGGTTTTTCCGTTTTCGTATAATTCATGAACAGCAGCAGATCTTTCTCGCGCGTATGGGAGAACATAAACTTCTTCATCGGCACAGCCGCCTGCTCGAGCGCTTCGGTCTGGGTCAGCTCGCCTTTCAAATACGGCTGCAGCGCCACTTCGTTCACCTGCGCAATCGTCGGCGACATAATAAAGAAGGTTAAAAACATCGCCAGTCCGATCAGCACCTGGTTCGGCGGCATCTGCTGCGTGCCGAGCGACGTTCTCACGAACCCGAGCACGACGACGATGCGGGTAAAGCTTGTCATCAGCACCAGAATGGCGGGCGCGATGCTGAGCACGGTAATGAGCAGCAGCAAGGACAGCGCGCTCGTTCCCTGTTCGCCCTGACCGTCCCCGATCCGGATGTCGATGGAGGGGAGCGGCTCGGCGAATACCGGCATGCTCCACAGCATGACGGGCAGCAGCATTACGATAAATGAGATCCATGTTTTTTATTCATTCGTCCGTCAACCGATCACTTTGCTTAGTCTCTTTCAACAGCCGTTCCATCTCACGCTTCCGTTCGGTTTGAAGCTCCAGCTTTTCGCGAAGCGTCCTCTCGAACGAAGCTTCTTCCTCTGCCGGCGATTCGCCGTCCCGGCGCTTGGCGAACTTTTCGATCAGCCGCTGCAGCGGAGCGGCGCCAATACCGGATGGCGATTCGGCGCGAAGCGACGCCAGCACCGCTTCCACCTCCGCCCGGTCTTCGATCTTCTCGATCAGCGTGATATCGTCGCCGACGCCGAGCAAATAGATGCGGCCGCCGAACTCCACGGCCTGCAGCGATTTATGCTGTCCGAGCGGCACCCCGCCAAGCTGACGGAAACGGCGATTGGCCCCCCATGTCCACGTGCGCCGGGACAGCCACTTCAGCACGATGACGATCAGTACGATCACGAAAAGCAAGGCGAAGATGACCCAAATGACGCTTCCGGTCATATCCGCCCCGCTGATCATGTCGGGCGGGTGATCCGAAGTTGCCGCCGGCGCTTCCGCGGCAAGGGCGGACGGCATCGGCAACGCGAAGGCAAAAGGCAAGCCAAAGCCTGCAAACCGCTGCATAGCCGCCTCTACCCGAGCGTCTTCTTGATCGCTTCGATGACGCGGTCCGCCTGGAACGGTTTGACGATGAAGTCTTTGGCGCCTGCCTGAATCGCGTCGATGACCATCGCTTGCTGCCCCATGGCGGAACACATGATGACTTTGGCGTTCGGATCGATTTTTTGATTTCTTTAAGCGCAGCAATCCCGTCCATCTCGGGCATCGTAATGTCCATCGTGATGAGATCGGGCTTGAGCTCTTTAAACTTTTCGATCGCTTGCATCCCGTCCGGCGCCTCGCCGACGACTTCGTAGCCGTTCTTGGTGAGAATGTCGCGAATCATCATTCGCATAAATGCTGCGTCGTCTACGATCAGAATACGATTTGCCATCTTGTCTATTTCCTCCCGGAATGATTATTGAAGTTTCTGGATTCGGTCCCACTGGCTGACGATGTCCGTGACCCTTACCCCGAAATTTTCGTCGATGACGACCACTTCGCCCTTGGCGATCAGCTTGTTGTTGACAAGGATGTCCACAGGTTCGCCGGCAAGCTTGTCCAGCTCGATGATCGAGCCTTGGGACAACTCCAATATCTCTTTAATCTGCTTCTGGGTTCTTCCCAGCTCAACCGTCACTTTCAACGGAATATCGAGCAGCAAATTCAGGTTCGTCTCGTCGACCTGCGCGTATGACGGCTGCCCGAAATTGGCGAATTGAACAGGCTGTACGTTCACATTGCGATGGCTTGCGGCGCCGTATGTATGCGGATGCTGCTGTCCCGGCTGCTGAGCGCTGGCTCTGGCGAACGCCTCGCCGTAATCCGGCTGCGGCGGCGCTGCCGCATAAGGCGGCGATTCGGGCTGAGGCGGCTCGACCGCAGCCGCCGCAGCGGCCGCTTCTTGAGCGGCGGAGGAGCTTTCCTCGAGCGCGCGGGTCTGTGCGGTATCCGTCTGCTCGTCAACCGCGCTGCCGCCCATCAGCGTCGCCACCATCTCCTTGGCGAACGATACCGGAAGCAGCTGCATAATCGTCGAATCGATCAAGTCGCCGATCGTCAAGCGGAACGACACTTTAATGAATACGTCGACCGGCGGCAAATTGCCGACACCGTCTCCTTTGGAGACGTCGAGAATATCGATCGCGGGAGGCGAAATATTGACCAACCGGTTGAAAATGGTGGACATGGACGTTGCGGACGAGCCCATCATCTGGTTCATCGCTTCCTGCACGGCGCTGATATGAATTTCGTTCAGCGCCTCTTCGGATATCGCGCCTTCGCCGCCCAGCATCAGATCGGCGATAACCTGGGCGTCCCGCGTCTTGATGACGAGCGAGTTGATGCCTTGAAAACCTTCGACATAGCTGACATGCACGGCCACATGCGGCTTCGGAAACACATCGCCGAGCTCGTCGCGGTGGACGATCGACACCTTCGGCGTCGTAATGTCCACTTTTTTGCCCAGCAATGTAGATAACGCGGTCGCCGCGCTGCCGAACGTAATATTTCCGATTTCCCCCAACGTATCCTGCTCGATGGGCGACAAATACGTTTCAATGTCCCTGTCTCCCGCATCGGCAGCCTGAGCCCCGTCGGACTCTCCCGCCGTCTGGCGCAGCAGAGCGTCGATTTCCTCCTGGGACAAATAGTCTTTACTCGTCATAATCTTCCTCCGCTCCCTCGCTGACAATTTCGTTCACCTGAACGGCAAGTCGGTCTTTCACCGATCCGGGGCTGCCGATAAACTTGACTTTATTGCCCACTTTGATCTTCAGACCTTCGCCGACCGGTTTGTTCAGCGCGATGACATCTCCGACCGACAAGCTTAAAATTCGTTTATCGTAATCGTCGATTCACCGAGCTCGGCCACGATCGGCAGCTTCGCCCTGCTCACGCGCTGCTCCAGCATTTCCACTTCTTCGGGCGCGCGCGTTTTTTCTGGGACACGAACCAATGATGGACCGACAGGCGCGGCATAATCGGTTCGATCACGACGTGAGGGATACACAGGTTGATCATCCCTGTCGTGTCCCCGATTTTGGTGCTGAGCGATATGAGCGCAATGGTCTCGTTCGGCGATACGATTTGCATAAATTGCGGATTCGTTTCCAGCGCCTCCAGCCTCGGCGAAATGTCGATCACCGTTTTCCACGCTTCCTGCAAGCTTTCAAACGTGCGGCTGAAAATACGCTCCATAATAATGGTCTCGATTTCGGTCAGCGCATTGATTTTCGAGGGCGCCGTACCTTGTCCGCCCAGCAGACGGTCCAGCATCGCGTAGGCGACGTTCGGATGAACTTCCAGCACCATGCGCCCTTCAAGCGGCTCCGCCTCGAAAATGTTCAATATCGTCATTTTCGGAATCGAGCGGATAAACTCGTCATACGGCAGCTGCTCGACTTGCACGACGTTGATCTGCACGAAGGTGCGAAGCTGCGCCGAGAAATACGTCGTCAAGTAGCGCGCGAAGTTTTCGTGGATTCGCGTCAAACTGCGGATATGGTCTTTGGAGAACCGGACGGCCCGCTTGAAGTCGTAAGCCCGAATGCGCTTCTGGGTTTCCTCCTTCTTCAGCTCTTCGGCATCCATTTCTCCGGAAGAGAGAGCGGCCAGCAAAGCGTCTATTTCGTTCTGCGACAATACATCGACCAAGTGCACTCACCTCCTGATGCTTTAGCTTTAGCGTCAGCACAAGCCGGATCGCAAGCGTGAACGCCCTTCGCCGTCTTTTATGCGGAGAAGCCCGTTTCGCGCCGTTTCGCTACAGCTGTGTCAAAAAGAAATTGGTAATGTCGACTTTGACCACTTTCCCGCTGGGGAGCACTTCGTTGATCGATTGAAGCAGCTTGGCTCCGAGCGCATCCTGGCCTTTGGAACCGTTTAGTTCCTCCGCGGTCATGTCCGCCAGCGTCCGGTTGATGATGGGCCGGATTTGAATGTCTTTCACCTTGTCGAAATCGGCCTTCGCTTTTTTGCTGTCCAGTTGAAACGCAAAGCTGACGACAACGACGTAATCGGGGTCCAGCAAATTGCGTTTGATATCGGTAATCTCGGAGGTAACCTCCACCCGTTCATCCGCGGTCAGCGTCTTCTTTTCGGCCGTTTTCGTTTCCTTCAGATCGCTGCCGAGAAGCGAATCGAATACGACGATGGACACGACCGCGATGAGCGTAATGGCAAGCAAAATCGTGATCAGCCAGGGCAGCATTTTTTCATGTCGATGATCCCTCCGAATATCCGCTCTTTTGGTTCGCCGCATAGAAGCCGACCGCCCCGAGATAATCTTGAACGAGCGCGATAATTTCCGGCGTATTTTCCCGCACGATTATTTTTTTGCCCGTCGTCAGCGTCACGACCGTATCGGGCGTTTCTTCGACCGTTTCGATCAGCAGCGCGTTGACGGTTACTTTCGTACCATTGAGCCTCGTAACGGTAATCATCCATTTCCTCCTCGAATGCCGGGGAAGGGCGTAGCGCTTCCCCGGCCGGCTTCACGGATTATCGTTTCAGGTTGACAACTTCCTGGAGCACTTCGTCGGAGGTTGTAATGATTCGGGAATTGGCCTGGAAGCCGCGCTGCGCGATAATCATCTCGGTAAATTCGCCCGTCAGGTCGACGTTCGACATTTCCAGTTGTCCGGCGATAATCGCTCCGGTACCGGCTTCCGGATCGTTCGCTCCGACCACTTCAATATCTTCCAGGTTGGAGTTGCCGGTAGGCCGGTACATATTGCCGCCGATTTTCTCCAGGCCGTTCGGGTTGTCGACCATCACGAGGCCGATGCGAAACTCGGTCGGCTCGCTCGTCCCGTCCTGATAAACGGCATTAATGGTACCGTCTTGCCCGATCGTGAACGCCGTTACCTCCTCCGGCAGCACGATCGGCTCCCCGCCTTCGGCGAGCACGAAATAGCCGTCCGCCGTCACCAGCTGCCGGGCGGCGTCAAGCGTGAAATTGCCCGCGCGCGTCAAATACGGCACTTCCTGATCGGCATTGGCGATAACGGCGAAAAAGCCGTCGCCGTCGATCCGCAAATCGGTCGCGACGTTCGTCGTCATGGCGCTGCCGGGCGTATGTACGGTGCCGATCGATCCGACGGTAACGCCTAGACCGATCTGCTTCGAATTGACGCCGCCGATCTCGCCTTCCTCGGGACGGGTAATGCCGGCAACCGTCTGGCTCATAATGTCCTTGAACATGACCCGCCCGGCTTTGAAGCCGATCGTATTGACGTTGGCGATGTTGTTGCCGATAACGTCAAGCTTCGTCTGAAAGCCCTGCATGCCGGACACGCCGGAATACATCGATCTGATCATTTAACATGATTCCTCCTTTATATAATGGATACGATTGGCTTGCGTTCAATCGCGCTTCATGCCGATGCCGCCGGAACCGGCGCCGTCACGCACCCGCTTCGCCGCCGGTTCCGGCATCCGCCTCTTCCGGCGGCTCTTCGGGCTGTTCGCCCCCGTCCGGCGTATTCGAGATCGAAATGAGCTCGTCGATCGGCACTTCCGTCGCCCCTGCCACGACATACTGGATGCCGTCCCGAAGCAGAATCGAATCGACGACTCCTTTCTTCGTTTCCAAGCTGCCGTCGATCAGCTCGTACCATTCCACCGTCTTGCCGATCAGGTTGGAGTTCGCGCCCAAATTTTGGCGAAGCAGCGATATTTCCTCCGCCATATTCATCAGCTGCTCCAATGACGTAAATTGGGCCATCTGCCCGATAAATTCGGTATCCTGCATCGGCGCCATCGGATCCTGGTGGCGCAGCTGGGCGACCAAAATTTTCAGAAACTCGTCTTTGCCCAGTTGGCCGCCTGCGTTGTTTTGCCCGGCCCTCGCGACATTGGCGGCGTTATAGTAAGGCCATACGTTATTTGTCGGAATGGCGTTGTCCGCCATATGCGTCACCTCCGTTCCGCCTTGCGTCAGCCGCGGAATCATGACTGCGAAGCGTCTGCCGGCTTAGTCCGGCCGGCTCAGGCCGTAACGCTGATCGCCCGGCCGTACCCCAGCTCGCGCTTTATGTTCAGCTCTGCCAGTTCGGCTTCAAACGCGTTCTCTTCGCTAAAGCTTCCATCCGTTCCGTCCCGGCCGGCGGACCGGTCGTCCCGGCCATGTCCCCGATCATGCTGCCTGCTGTCCAGTTCCGAGGAAAAGCCGTCTCCGTCCCGGTACGTCACATCCAGTGAATCGACCTGCAAGCCTTGCTGCTGCAAAGCGGCGCGCAGCTGCGGCAGCTGGCTGTCCAGCATTTCCTTGGCCATCGGCGTATCGGTGACGAACTGGGCGGCAAGCTGTCCGTTCCGGACCGTCAGCTTCACTTCCAATTGACCGAGATGCTCGGGAGAAAGCGACAGCCGCGCCTCCGATCGGCCTTGAGCCAGCGTAATGTCGAATCGCTGCACGATATAGGTATTCATCGTGTCGGCAAACTTGGCGGCAGGGATGTAAACCGGCGTTTCGGCTTTCGGCGCGAACGCCGCGGCAGGACGTTGGCCTTCTGCGGCTACGCTGTTCGCGGCAGGCAATTGGGCCGGCTGACCGAACGTCTCGGCAGGCGGCGTCGGCTCTTCCGTCTGCTGCGTGCCGCCCGATGCCGCTACGACGGCCGCCAGCACGTTCGGCTGTACCGGCTGCTGCGCAAGACGCCGGAGCAGGCGGCTGCCGTCCGTTTGTTCCTGCGCTGCAATGGCAACCGTCGGCCCGGGTGACGGTTCCGCCGGCTGAAGCCGGATCGGCGCTTCGATCCGGACATGCGGCTGCCGGCTCTGGCGTTCCGCCGAAACGTCGCCGGCGTACGGCGCTTGACCGGCCGGTCCGGCTTGACCGGCTTGGCCGGCAGGGCCTGTTTGGCCGGCGGCGCCATTTTCGAACAGCAGCCCCTGCAGCTTCTGCAGCTGTCCGGCGATCAGCGCATACGTCTCGCGATGGCCCATGCGCGCCGTTCCGGATTCCAGTGCCGATTGCAGCTGAAGCAGCGCTTCCCCGATATTCAGCTGCAGGGTGCGCCATTCGGCTTCCGTACGGCCCGATGGGACCGCGGCAGTCCCGACCGCGAGCTGCGCGTAAGCGGCGGCGGGCGGCGCCGGATAGGCTTCCGGCTGGATGCCGAGCAGCGCAAGCAGCGCTTCCAGCTGTTCGAACGTCTGTTCGTAAGAAGCGAACAGTTCTTCCCCTGTGCCATTGTCCGCTATCGGAGACTGCTCCTCCAACTGCTCGAGCAGAGCGGCGATTTGTCCGAGCAGCATATCGAGCGTGACGCTTTCGTCCGGCTGTCCGGCCGCAGCTGCCGGCACAAGCGCGGCAAGCGGACCGGCCGCGCTCGTTTCCGCACCGGCCGCTTTTCCGTTCCCCGCTCCGATGTGATAGACCAGCGTCTGGCCGAAGCTCGCCGATGCCGCGGCGGAAGCCGCCGGCAATGCGGATTCGGATCCTGCCGGCGTGCGTCCGACCGGCATAGATACGATGGCGGCAGGAATATTCATCATCATTGTTCACCTCCTTTCGAGGCGCAAACGAAGCCGTCGATGTCTCATCCGGGCGCAGCCTTTATTTCCCCGCCATCAGTTTCGATACGAGTTGGGCCGTCACCGCATCGTCGGCTTCGGCCATCGCCGCCAAAATGCCCGAACGCGCCCGATCGTCCAGCGCGCTCAAAATGCGCAGCACTTTGCTCGGACTGACTTCCGACATTTTGAGCAGCAACGCCCCCGCCTGCTTCGGGTCCATGGAAGAGAACGTCGCCTGCAGCTGCCCGTCTTCCAGCAACACGGAACCGGCTTTCTGCCCGGCAGTACCGGTCGCGTTGGCCCTTGCCTGCAGCGCGGCCATCTGCCGGTCTTTAACCGGCAACAAATCCTTGAGCCTCATGGACGCTTCCGCCGCCGTCTGCGGGGTCAGCTTCTCCATAATTTTCGACCGGCTGCTGGCCTTCATCGAATCGAGAACGAGCACGAGCTCTTCCATCGTCAAGCTTTCCAGTATCGGGGCCGCTTTGCTCGGCGACATATCCGCATACATGGCGGCGAGTTCTTTGATTCTCGCCTCATACTGCTCCTCTTCGAGCCGTTCGGCTTCGTTCCGCTGCGTGATGTCCGCAATTTCCTTCTGCAGCTCGGCAATCGAAGCGTCCAGTTTTGCTTTTCCTCGGCAAGCTGGGCAATCTGCGCTTCTTTCTCGTCGAGCATCGCCTGCAGCTGCTTCACTTTCTCTTCCTGGCTTTCGGTCTTGGCCGTTTCCGCTTCCTTCCCGGTATCGCCCGGTCGAGGCTCGGGTGCGGGCAGCACATTGCTGAGCAAAGGGATGGCACCGCCGATTTCCAGCAGCTTATTGCGGACATCGAAATTGAACAGCGTCAGCAGTACGCCAAGCAGCACCAGCGTGAACAGAATCGGCGTCAAAAAAACATGATCCGCTCAAAAGCGCTGTACCCCTGTTTCTCCGTTTCCATTCGTCAGTTCCCTCCCTTCCCTGCACAACGGCCCGTCACCAGCGTCATCGGGCCGCCATGACGAAACGGGCGGTCGCCATATCGTCCAGCTCGTTCTGCTCGCGCTTCAGACCGGCGCTGCGGAACTGGTCGAATGCACGGTCTTTGGCCTTCATCCATACTTTCTCGTCCTTCATTTTGTCCGTCAGATGCGACCGGCTCCGGTCTACCGCCTGGCGCGCCTCCCGCACCTCCGCTGTTTTGCGGGATATGCGGGCGTCCAGGGCGTCGAGATAGGTCTGAATCAGCTGGAGCTCGGCAAGCGGCACCGCCGTCTCCGCCGCTTCCTGAATCCGGCGCGTCCAGATGGCGCGCTGCTCCAGAAGCTGCTCCAGCGACAGTTCTTCGGCCTGAAGCTTGCCGATCGCGGCCGACAACAGCCACTCGGCCTGGGTTTTCTCGCTCGATTTCAGATCGACGATTTTCTGATACGGATAGTGAAATTTCATCTGCCGGTTCAACTCCTGTAAAAGTCGCGAATCAAACGATCGCGCGCTTCTTCGAAACTCACTTTTTCGTCCGTTTTTTGCCGGGTGAAGCTTTGGATCTGTCCGAAATATTCGATTGCTTTGTCAATTTCTTCGTTCGACCCCCGCTGATACGCCCCAATATGGATCAGATCTTCCGAATCTCTATAAACAGCAAGCAGTCTTTTCAATTCACGGGCGGCTTCCTGCTGCTCTTCGGAGACGATGTCTTTCATCACCCGGCTGACCGAGCTTAAAATATCGATCGCCGGAAAATGTCCCTTGTTCGCCAGGCTTCGCGACAGCACGATATGTCCGTCGAGAATGCCGCGCACGGCATCCGCGATCGGCTCGTTCATATCGTCGCCGTCCACCAGCACGGTGTAGAAAGCGGTAATGGAACCGGTCGGCCCCGTGCCGGCGCGTTCCAGCAGCTTCGGCAGATTGGCGAACACCGATGGCGTATAGCCGCGGGTCGCCGGCGGCTCCCCGATGGCGAGTCCGACTTCCCGCAGCGCCATCGCGTAGCGGGTGACCGAGTCCATCATCAGCATGACGTCAAGTCCCCGGTCGCGAAAATATTCGGCGATCGTCGTGGCGATCAGCGCGCCCTTCATCCGGACAAGCGCCGGCTGGTCGCTCGTGGCGACGACGACGACCGAGCGGGACAGCCCTTCGGGGCCAAGATCCTTCTCGATAAATTCGAGCACCTCGCGCCCCCGTTCGCCGATGAGCGCGATGACGTTGACGTCGGCCGATGTGTTGCGCGCGATCATGCCGAGCAGCGTGCTCTTGCCGACGCCGGAGCCGGCAAAAATGCCGACCCGCTGCCCGCGTCCGACCGTGAGCAGGCCGTCGATCGCGCGGACGCCGATTCCGATCGGCTCCGTGACGCGCGGACGCATCAACGGATTGCCGGGCTTGTTGTCTGTCGGGTAATGCGGCATCCGGCTTGGAAGGATGGAGCCGTCGAGCGGCTTGCCCAAGCCGTCGAGCACTTTGCCGAGCAGCTCGGAGCCGACCTGCACGGTCAACGGTTTTCCGGTTCCGACGACGTCGCACCCGGGACCGATCGCGGAAAGCTCGCCAAGCGGCATGAGAATCACTTTATTGTCCCGGAAGCCGACCACTTCCGCCATAAGCGGCTTGGCCGATTTCGTCGGATAGATGTAGCATACGTCGCCGACGCTGGCATCCGGTCCTTCCGATTCGACCGTCAACCCGATCACTTGCGTTACTTTGCCGTTGACACGGACGGGGTCCAGCGTGCGCAAATGTTCGATATACTTGCCCGCCTCCGGCCTAACGATGTTCATGGTCGTCCTCCCGCTCGTCGTGCTGCAGCGCGAGATGGATCAGCTCCCGCTTGATTTCCGCCAACTGCGTATCGATGCGGGCGTCGATGCTGCCGAATGCGGATCGGATGACACAGCCTTTGTCGCCGACGCTGGCGTCGGGCAATATTTGCAGCTCGGCCTGCGAATCGATCGCAAGCGTCAATTCCTCGCGGGCCGCCTGCACGAACGCGAGCCGTTCCGGAGCGACGCATAGTGTAATGACGCCTTGTTCGCGGCGGCGCGAAAGCGATTTGCGAATCAGGTCGAGGCTCCATTCGGGTTCGATAGTCAGCTGCCTGTCAATAATTTTTTCGGCGATGGCGCAGCTCAAATCGACCAGAAACGGTTCAGCCTCCTGAATGATCTGGTCGCGAATCCGGTAGGCCGTTTCGAGCAATTCCCGCGCCGAGGCGATCGCCTGTTCCCGCTGCTCCCTTAGCTCGTTCTCGCTGAGCGCCTTGCCTTCGGCATAGCCGCGGTCGGTAGCGGCGGCGCGCGCCTCCTCGATGATGCGCTCGTCTTCGGCCCTTCTTTCGCTCCACCACTGCTCGATGCGCGCCTTCGCTTCTTCGAGCATCTGTTCCGCCTGCGCCGCGGCATCCCGGATACGCTCCTCGGCGAACGCCTGCGCGTCGGCCAGCAGCTGGTCGCGAAGCGAAACCGTCTCTTCGTCCGGCTCGGCGATTGCCGGATTCGCCGGAGGCTGCGCGGTATCGGCAGGGGGCGTATACCGGATCGGCGCCGCAATCTCTCTGCGGTCTCCCGCCGGCACGACATGCGACGATTTGATCAGGTTAGACAATGATGTCATCTCCTCCGCCGCGGGCGATTATAATTTCGCCTGCTTCCTCGAGCCTGCGGATCGTCGCTACGATGCGCGTTTGCGCTTCTTCGACGTCACGCAGCCGGACGGGGCCCATATATTCCATCTCTTCCTTGAACGTCTCCGCCATCCGCTTGGACATATTCCGGAAGATGGCGTCGCGCACCTCTTCGCTTGCCACTTTAAGCGCAAGCTGAAGATCCGCATTTTCGACGTCGCGGATAATACGCTGAATCGAACGATTGTCGATGTTGACGATATCTTCGAAGACGAACATCCGCTTCTTGATTTCTTCGGCCAGCTCGGGGTCCTGTATTTCCAGCGCGTCCAGTATCGTGCGCTCCGTCCCCCGATCGACGCCGTTCAAAATTTGCACGATCGAGTCGACGCCTCCCGCGGTCGTATAATCCTGCGTAACGGTCGCGGACAATTTCTGTTCGAGCACCCGCTCGACCTGCGAAATCACTTCGGGCGACGTGCTGTCCATCAGTGCGATTCGCCGCGCCACTTCCGCCTGCTTGTCCTGCGGAAGCGAAGACAGAATTTGCGAAGCCTGCTCCGGCTGCAAATACGATAAAATGAGCGCGATCGTCTGGGTGTTCTCGTTCTGGATGAAATTCAAAATTTGCGTCGGTTCCGCCTTTCGTGCAAAATCGAACGGGCGAACCTGCAGCGTCGCCGTCAGCCTGTTGATGACCTCGGTCGCCTTCTGCTCGCCGAGCGCCTTCTCCAGAATGTCTTTGGCGTACGCAATCCCGCCCTGCGTAATATATTCCTGGGCGAGGCATATCTGATGAAACTCGTCCAATATTTGTTCCCGTTCCGCGCTGTCCACCTTGCGGACATTGGCAATCTCCAGCGTCAACTGTTCGATCTCTTCTTCGCGCAGGTGCTTGAAAATTTGGGCGGATACTTCCGGCCCCAATGTGATCAGGAGAATGGCCGCTTTCTGGCGTCCGGTCAATCCATGCATCGCTTTTGCCATAAGCTCCTCCTTCATTCATCCGCAAGCCAGGTGCGAAGCAGGTTGACAAATTCATCCGGCTTGCGCTTGGCAAGCGACTCGAGATTTTGCGCGCCTGATTCTCGCCTCCGACGTTTTCGAGATCGAGAGTCGGGTATTCCACTTTCGTCGGAATCGGAAGCTCCTCCGTTTCCTCCTGCTGCTTCCGTCTGCGCGCGATAACGTAGGCCGCTCCGCCGACAAGCGCAAGCGCCGCCGCCCCGATGCCGACCCACCATGCCAGAGACAAGCCCGCTTCGCCTTGCTCTCCTTCTTCTGCCGCGAATTCCTGGGCAATCAGCGTCACTTTCTTCGCCATCAGTTCGTCGTTCGTGACGTCCTGGCCGGAATCGACGAGCTGGCCCCGAACCAGATTGACGATGGACGTCTGCACCTGATTCAGCTGCTCCTCGCTGAGCGACGACGCTTTAATGCCGACGCTGATCGCCAAATCTTTGACGACGAACGGAGCGGACTCGATTTTGTTGTGGACCCGGCTCACTTCGTAATTGGTCGTCCGGCTCGTTTCTTCGGAAGAACTCGTTCCCGCGCCTTCCGTCGCCTGGTAGCCGGGAATATCGGTTTCGCCCGTGCCGACGACGCCGCCCGTTCCCGCACCGCTCTGTCCGGTGACCGACCGCGAAGTTTCCTGCTCGCTGATAATGATGCCGTTGTTGTCGTTGTTTTCGAGCGGCCGCACAAGGTTTTCTTCCGTGCTTCTCCGGTCGAAATTGAGGCTGCTCGCCACGCTGACGACGACGTTGTCCGCCCCGACGATCCGGCCGAGGAACTGCTGAATGTTGCGCTTCAGATCCGTTTCGTATTTGCGCTGAATTTCGAACTGCTTGTCGACCGTTCCGACCGCTCCGCCTGTCCCGGTCAGCTTCTCCGAAGGAAGCAGCTCGCCTGCCGGACTGGAGATCGTAATGTCTTCGATGGCCAGCTTCGGCACGGCCGTCCGGACCAGATTGAAATAGCCGTCCACTTCTTCCTGAGACGGACGGTAGCCGGTCTTGAAATTGATGCGAATCGAGGCTGAAGCCCGTTCCTGATCCTCCGGAACCATAAATACCGACTCTTCGGGCAAATTGACGAGCACGTTCGAGCTTTGCACGCCCTGCATCCCGTTCAGCAGCCGTTCGATCTCGCCGTTCAGCGCATTGCGGTATTTGACGTTGAACTCGTTGTCCGTCATCCCGAACTGGGAAGCGCCGGTATTGAAAGCCTCGAATCCGATCGTGCCGTTCTGGACCAGGCCTTGCGACGCGACATCCACTTTAACGCGGGACGCCACCGCGCTCGGTACGGAGATGCTGTCTCCGTTCGGCGACAGCTGATAAGAAATGCCGTTGCTGTCCAAATAATTCATAATGGCGGCCGCATCGGTCGCATCCAGATTTTGAAACGCGACTTCGTACTCCGTTTTCGAAAAGATAAAGGTCAGCATTACGACCGACAACAATAACACGCCGGCCGTCGCTCCGAGCCACAGTTTCTGTTTTTTGCCCATCTGGCCCCAAACTTGCCGGAGCTTTTCGCGGTAGTGGGCTAGCTTCTCTTTCACATCGTCACCTCACACAGATACTTTGCCATGTCGAATAGTGCAATTAGATCTGCATCCGCATGATTTCCTGGTAGGCCTCGACGGCCTTGTTGCGGATTTGTGAGGTCAGCTGGAGGCTGAGCAGCGCCCTTTCCGCCGTTATCGCGACTTGAGATATGTCGACTTCCCCTAATAAAAACTTGTCGTTCATGGTATGTACGCTTTGTTCCAGCTCACTGACGCCGTCGATCGCATTTTTCAGCATTTCCCCGAACGATCGGGATACGTCGGCAGGCGTCGGTTCTTTTCTGATCGCCGCCCCTCCCGTTTCAAGCGAATGCCGGACTGGGCCTAGCGCCATCGGTTCAATCATAAACGATCCTCCTTACGATTCACTATTTGCCGATCTCCAAAGCTTTCATGAACATCGCCTTCGACGCGTTCAAAGCCGTGACGTTAGCCTCATAAGAACGCGTTGCCGAGATCATGTCCACCATTTCTTTCATAATGTCGACATTCGGCATCATGACGTAGCCGTTCTCGTCGGCGTCGGGATGAGTCGGATTATAGACCGGCCGCAGCGGCGACTGGTCCTCGACGATGCGCGTCGCTTTCACGCCGCCCGCCGCGCCGCCGTTCAGCTCCCTGTTCAGCATATCCGAGAAGCTCGGCTTCATCGGCTCCATGACAACCATTTTGCGTTTGTATGGCACGAACCGGCCGTCGACATAAGCGGCTCTTGTCGTCTCCGCGTTCGCGATATTCGAAGCGATCACATCCATCCGCAACCGTTGGGCGGTCAGAGCCGAAGCGCTCGCATCAAATCCGTTGTTCAGCTTCACGATTATACCCTCCCGTCGATTCCGACGCGCAGCATCCGGATCTCATGATTGACCTGCTGCACGTAGGCGTTGTACAAGAGTTGGTTTTTCGCCATTAACGAAGCTTCGCGGTCCATATCGACATTGTTCAAATTGTTGTTCATGACAGAAGTTTCATCGGTGACGATGAGAGGCTGCGGTACTGCGACATCATGCCCAATCGGAAGGTGGCGGGATTCGGTCCTTCTACCCACAATCGGGTTCGCCCCCTCCTTTATGACTTCCTCCAATAGTTCCTCAAAGAGAACGTCGGAGCGTTTGAAATGAGGCGTGTCAACATTTGCTAAATTGTTAGATATTACCTGTTGCCGCTGCCCGGCAGCCAAAATGGCGGTTTCCAGACGTCGAAATTCGGCACCATTCAACAAATTCACGCACTATTCCCCACTTTCTCTCATGCTGAAATTAAAATTCCACAATTTCTTTCGCATTCCTTCTTTCTTCGACAGATTAACATTAAAAAATGAGAACAGAATGTCGATATTTGCCGACATCATAATCTTCCTCAATTTAGTATTTTATTACAATAAGAAAAAAGCCCTATCTTTTTGCAAAGATAGGGCTCTTATAGTTAAATAGTCCCAATTTAGTTTTTGTTTTTTTCCAACTCTTGAAGCAGTTGGGGATTAAGGATGCGGATGTATGTGCCTTTCATGCCGAGCGACCGGGTCTCGATCACGCCGGCGCTTTCCAGCTTGCGAAGCGCATTAACGATAACCGAACGGGTAATGCCGACACGGTCGGCAATTTTGGAAGCCACAAGGAGTCCTTCCTTCCCATCCAATTCGTCAAATATATGTTCGACCGCTTCCATTTCGCTGAATGATAAAGATCCGATGGCGACAGCTACGACCGCCCGGCTGCGCGCCTCCATCTCCACCTCTTCGGCCCGCTCGCGCAAAATCTCCATCCCGACGATGGTCGAACCGTATTCGGCAAGCACCAGATCATCATCTCCGAACGGTCCCGACTGGCGCGTAAGTACGAGCGTTCCGAGGCGATCGCCTCCGCCGGTGATCGGAACGACCGTCATCATTTCATGGCCGGACAAGGAAGGGAATGTCTCCATGATGCCGGCGTCGGGGGCGACGTTCGTTACCGGTTCGTTCATAAGCAGAAACCGCCGGTTGCTGTCCGTCGGAAACCGCAGTTCGCCGGACATCGATTTGAGCAGATCGTGGTCGTAGGCGGCATAAGCCGCGCAGCCCAAAATTTTTCCCTTGCGGCTGACGACGAACACATTCGATTGAATGGTCGAACTCAACACTTCCGCCATCTCTTTGAAATTGAGCGCCTTTCCGGCCGCGCGCTGCAGCAGCCGGTTCAGCGTTCTTGTTTTAGTCAATAACGTCATGCCTGTGGCCTCCCAAAACACTTACCCACTACAAGATATATTGGCTCAAATCCCGATTCTGCGCAATCGAAGCCAATTTCTCCCGTACATATTCCGGTGTAATCGTAATTTGATCCAATGTAATATCCGGTGCTTCGAAGGACAAATCTTCAAGCAGCTTCTCCAAAATGGTATGGAGACGGCGCGCACCGATATTTTCCGTATTGCGGTTGACTTCCGCGGCAATGGATGCCAGCTCGTATATCGCGGCGTCCGAAAAATCGACCTTGATCCCTTCCGTCTCGAGCAATGCGGAATATTGTTTCGTCAAGGCGTTCTTCGGCTCCTTCAAAATGCTGACGAAATCGTCCAGACTGAGCGTGGTCAGCTCCACCCGGATCGGAAACCGTCCCTGAAGCTCGGGGATCAGGTCCGACGGCTTGGCGATATGGAACGCGCCGGCCGCCACGAACAAAATATAGTCGGTTTTGACCGGCCCGTATTTCGTCATGACGGTCGAGCCTTCCACGATCGGCAAAATATCGCGCTGCACCCCTTCGCGGGACACATCCGGTCCGGAGCCGCGCGACGGGCTGGCGATCTTGTCGATTTCATCAATGAATATAATACCCGATTGTTCCGCTCTCGTCACGGATTCGGCGATGACATCGTCCATATCGATCAACTTGTTCGCTTCTTCCTGAACGAGCACTTTCCGGGCTTCGCGGATCGGCAGCTTGCGTTTCTTCGTTCGTTTCGGCAGCAATTGCCCGAACATCTCCTGCATATTGATGCCCATGCCTTCCATTCCTTGGCCGGAAAGCATATCGAGCATGCTGGGCGCGTTGTCTTCCACTTCGATTTCGATCAGTTCATTCTCCAGCAGCCCGGCATCGAGACGCTCTTTCACCTGTTTGCGGCGCTCGGCGATGCCCGGGTCCACTTCGGCCTCCGTCTCTTCCTTGGCCGGCTGGTTGCCGCCGAACAGCATCTCGAACGGATTTTTCTGCCCTTTCGACTTGTTCGGCGAAGGGACAAGCAGCGATACGATTCTTTCGTTCGCCAAATGCTCCGCCTTGTCGCGCACTTGCTCCGTCCGCTCCGACTTGACCATCCGGATCGCCGTTTCCACCAAATCGCGCACCATCGATTCGACGTCGCGGCCGACATAGCCCACTTCGGTAAATTTGGTCGCTTCGACCTTGACGAACGGAGCATTCACCAGCTTCGCCAGACGACGGGCGATCTCCGTCTTGCCGACGCCGGTCGGACCGATCATCAAAATGTTCTTCGGAACGATTTCGTCACGAATGGCCTCATCAAGCCGGCTACGGCGATACCGGTTGCGGAGAGCGATCGCGACCGAGCGCTTCGCCTGTTTCTGTCCAACGATATATTTATCCAGCTCGGCAACGATTTGCCTTGGCGTCAATGCTTCTTTTCCCATAGGGCACCCCTTTCGCGACGTTCACTTTCATCGGAACACTGCAATTAACCGATCTCCTCCACGACAATGTTGCGGTTCGTATAAACGCATATGTCGGACGCGACTTCGAGCGCCGTCTGCGCCATCTCCCTGGCGCTCAATTGCGGAGCGTGGCGCTTCAGCGCCCGGGCTGCCGCCAAGGCGAAGCTGCCGCCGGAACCGATGGCCAATATGCCGTCGTCGGGCTCGATAATTTCGCCGTTTCCGGAGATCAGCAGCAGTCCCGACGCATCCATGACGAGCATCATCGCTTCCAGCCTGCGCAGCACCCGATCGGAGCGCCATTCCTTCGCCAGCTCGACCGCCGCCCGCTGCAAATGGCCGTGATGCTCCTCCAGCTTGCTTTCGAACTTCTCGAACAGCGTAATCGCATCCGCCACCGAACCGGCGAATCCGGCGACGACCTGGCCGCGGTACAGCCTTCTCACCTTCTTGGCCTGATGTTTCATCACCATGCTGTTGCCGAAGGTCACCTGGCCGTCTCCCGCGATGGCGCCTTTCCCGTCGTGACGGACAGCGCAAATCGTCGTCGCATGGAATTGCATATCCATAGCCTACGCCTCCTGTTCCCAATATTGCCGCTTGAACGATTCCAGCTGTGCAAGCGCGCGTTCGGCGATCGCTTCGTTCTTCTCTTTCTTGTTGCGAATTTTTCGCCCGAGCGGCGGAAACAGCCCGAAATTGGCGTTCATCGGCTGAAAATGCCGGAAGTCAGCCGTCGTGATATAATGCGCCATGCTGCCAAGCGCCGTATCTTGCGGCAGCGTCACGGGCGCAAGGCCTCGGGCCAGCCGCCCGGCGTTGAAGCCGGCGATCAACCCCGAGGCCGCCGATTCGACGTAACCTTCGACGCCGGTCATCTGGCCGGCGAAAAACAGCGTGTCGCGTTGCAATGTCTGGTATGTCGGCTTGAGCAAACGCGGCGAATTGATGAACGTATTGCGGTGCATAACGCCGTAACGGACAAACTCGGCATTTTCCAGCCCCGGAATGAGCGAAAATACGCGCTTCTGCTCGCCCCACTTCAGATGCGTTTGAAAGCCGACCATATTGTACAGCGTTCCGGCGGCGTTGTCCTGGCGCAGCTGAACGACAGCGAACGGAAGCTTGCCCGTATGCGGATTGACGAGTCCGACCGGCTTGAGCGGGCCGAACAGCAGCGTCTGCCTGCCCCGCGAAGCCATCACTTCGATCGGCATGCAGCCTTCGAAATAAATTTCCTTCTCGAATTCCTTCAGCTGCGCCGTCTCGGCCGACACGAGCGCTTCGTAGAAACGGTCGAACTCCTCTTCCGTCATCGGGCAATTCAAATATGCGGCTTCTCCCTTGTCGTATCGCGAGGCCAGATATACCTTGCTCATATCGATGGAGTCTTTCTCCACGATCGGCGCGGCCGCATCGTAAAAATAAAAATATTCTTCTCCGAGCAGCTCGCGGATACGATCGGACAGCTTGGGAGCCGTTAGCGGTCCCGTGGCGATGACAACGATGCCGTCCTCGGGAATGTCTTTCACTTCCTCCGTACGGACCTCGACAAGCGGATGCTCGCGCAGCCGGCTCGTCACTTCGCCGGAGAAGCCTTCGCGGTCGACGGCAAGGGCGCCGCCTGCCGGCACGGCATGGCGGTCAGCGCTCGCCATAATGAGCGAGCCGAGCCTGCGCATTTCTTCCTTCAGCACGCCGACGGCGTTGGTCAGCCCGTTCGCCCGCAAACTGTTGCTGCAAACGAGCTCCGCAAAATGCGACGTATGATGCGCGGGCGTCCGTGTGGCCGGACGCATCTCGTACAGCGTGACGGGCACGCCCTGCGCGGCGATTTGCCAGGCCGCTTCGCTTCCTGCAAGCCCTGCGCCGACGACCGTCACGCGTTCCTGTTGTGACAATTGATTCCCCGTCCTTTCTTGCTGGCCGTCCGGCTTCCGGAACGGCTTTACGCCTGCTCGCTATCGGGCAGTTCTTCCGTATAGCCGCACTGCGGGCATTGCAGCCGGGTTCCGCTGCGGTTGCGCTTCTCGACAAGCATCGTTTCGCATGTCGGACACGGCTTGCCCGCCGGTTTGTCCCATGAGACGTATTCGCATGCCGGATAACGGTCGCATCCGTAGAAGATGCGCCCTTTCTTGCTGCGGCGCTCGATGACGCGGCCTTCATGGCATTGCGGACAGGCGACGCCGATTTCCTTGACGATCGGTTTCGTGTTGCGGCAGTCCGGAAATCCGGAACAAGCCAGAAATTTCCCGAAGCGTCCCATCTTGTAAACCATCGGGCGGCCGCACTTGTCGCATACTTCATCCGAAACCTCGTCCTGGATTTCGACTTCCTTCATCTCGTCCTCGGCCACTTCCAGCCGCTTCTCGAACGACTTGTAGAAGGAAGAAAGCACTTTGACCCAATCGACCTTGCCTTCTTCGATATGGTCGAGATCGTCTTCCATATGGGCGGTAAATTCCACGTCGAGAATTTCCGGAAAAATTGTTCCATAAGCTGAATGACGAGCTCCCCGAGCTCGGTCGGGACGAATTTCTTGTCCTCGAGCGCCACATACCCCCGCTTCTGGATCGTCTCCAGCGTCGGCGAATAGGTGCCCGGCCGACCGATGCCGAGCTCCTCGAGCGTTCGGATCAGGCGCGCCTCGGTATAGCGCGGCGGCGGCTGCGTAAAATGCTGCTTCGGCTCGATCGAGCTGACGGCCACTTCGTCGCCTTGCTTGAGCGGGGGCAGAAACTTGTCGTCTTCCTCCGTTCCGTCGTCGTTGCCCTCCACGTATACTTTCATGAAACCGTGGAATTTGATTTTGGAGCCGACCGCGCGGAACGTAACGTCGCCGGCCGTCAGATCGACGGTCATCGTGTCGAGCACGGCGGAAGACATCTGGCTTGCCACGAACCGTTCCCAGATCAATTTGTACAGCCTGAACTGGTCGCGGGTCATATATTCCTTTACCGTTTCCGGTTCGCGCAGGACGGAGGTCGGGCGGATCGCCTCATGGGCATCCTGGGTATTCGCGTTTTTCTTCGTATAGACCCTCGGCTGTTCCGGCACATATGCGGCGCCGTATTTTTCTCCGATATAGGCGCGCGCTTCTTCCTGCGCAACGGGAGAAATGCGGGTGGAGTCGGTCCTCATATATGTAATGAGACCGACAGAGCCTTCCTTGCCCAAATCGACGCCTTCGTACAGCTGCTGCGCCACCGACATCGTCTTCGACGTCCGGAAGCCGAGTTTGCGCGCCGCTTCCTGCTGCAGCGAGCTTGTGATGAAAGGCGGCGCGGGATGGCGCAGACGTTCCTTCTCCTTCACATCCGTTACGACGAACGGACGCCCTTCCAGCGCCCGCAGCACTTCCTGAACGTCCTGCTCGTTGCCGAGCTCCCGTTTCTCGCCGCCGATGGCGTAAAATTTGGCCTCGAAAGCGGCGTCGCCGAGCTTCATCGACGCCGTGATCGACCAATATTCGACCGGCACGAAAGCATCGATCTCGTTCTCGCGATCGATAATGAGCTTGACGGTAACGGATTGTACGCGGCCGGCGGACAGCCCCTTCTTCACTTTCTTCCACAGAAGCGGGCTGATCTTGTAGCCGACCAGCCGGTCCAGTATGCGCCGCGCCTGCTGCGCGTTCACCAGATCCATATTGATTTTGCGCGGCTGCTTGAATGCGTCCTTGACCGCCTGCTTCGTAATTTCGTTAAACACGACGCGGCAGTTTTCGCCTTCCTCCAGCTCCAGGTAATGGGCCAGATGCCAGGCGATCGCTTCGCCCTCGCGGTCGGGGTCGGCCGCGAGATAGACGCGCTTGACTTTTTTCTTGCATCCTTCAGTTCCTTCAGGACGCTGCCTTTGCCGCGGATCGTTATATATTTCGGCTGGAAATCGTTCTCGATCTCGACGCCGATCTGGCTCTTCGGCAAATCGCGAATATGTCCCATGGAGGCTTTCACGATATATTTGCTGCCCAGATATTTGCCTATCGTCTTGGCTTTCGCCGGAGATTCGACGATGACAAGTGAATCAGCCACTAAGCGTCCTCCTCTCTGCTGCCGCTATGACAAAGCGATGTGTATAGGGAACCCGGTTGCAGTTGAATTTTATGTTTTACAGTTAAATTTATCAGAATCGCGTGCAAAAGTCCAAACGGATAGCCGGTTAACGCATGAAGCTCGTTGGCGGAGCGCGCCTTTTCGCGCAACAGCCGGAGCACATGCCGCTCCCCGTCGGCCAAACGGCCGTCCCGGGACGACGGCCGGTCCGGCTTCGTCTCCGCTGTCCGGCGCGTACGGATCAATGGCTGCTCATCATCATCATATGCAGCGATGAGCACGGCGCAGTCCACGACAATGTCGGAAGCGTTGCCGACGAGCAGCGCCCGTCCGTCGCGGATGAGGCCGTTCGTTCCTTCGCTCTTCGGAGAATGAACGGGTCCCGGCACCGCATAAATGCCGCGTCCCATATCGAGCGCCATATCGGCCGTAATGAGCGAGCCGCTGTTCTTCGCCGCCTCGACGACGAGCGTGCCGGCCGAAAGCCCGGCGATAATCCGGTTGCGCTGCGGGAACAAACCCGGATGCGTCGGCGTGCCGGGCGGGTACTCGGACAGAAGCAACCCCTGCTCGGCGATACGGCGGTATAAGGCGGCATTCTGTTTCGGATAGACGGTGTCGACCGGCGTCCCCAGCACCGCGATCGTTCCGCCGCGCGCGGCGAGCGCGGCCTCGTGGGCCAGGCTGTCGATTCCTTTGGCCATCCCGCTGACGACCGTCAGCCCGATCGCGGCGAGCTCTCCGGCAAGCCGCGCCGCCGTGTGGCGGCCGTAGACGGTCGGCACGCGCGTGCCGACGACGGCGATCGCCGGGCGGCGAAGCAGCGCCGTATCGCCGATCGCGTACAGCACCCAGGGAGGCTGCGGAATTTCGCGCAGCAGCCGCGGGTATTCGCCGTCGAAGCGCGTGATGCGCCGAATGCCGAGACGACGGCATGTTTCGTCCGTGCGCCCGACCGCCCCGCTCCCGAACGCTTCCGCCGCCGCGCGCGCCTGATCGCTGGAGAAGCCGATCGCCATCCACTCATCCGGACGATAGCCGGGGTAGGCGCTCCAATCGCCGGCATCCGCCGCCTTGCGGATCGTTCTCCACCCGATGCCCGGCGTTTCGTGAAGGGTGACAAGCACCCGGGATTGCACCGATTGATTCATCATGTCAGAATCCTCCCGTTCGTAACGGGGCCAGCGCATCCTTTACTATTTTGCGTTACCCGCAAACAGAATGCAAGCAAAAGCCCCATTTTCCTTGTATGAATATAACAAAAAGCAACCTTCTCATTCTCCGTTCGGAGACGAGAAGGTTGCTTACCTTCATCCGATATGCTATGCGATTGGCCTTAAACCGCCGTTTACGCCTTGCGGGTAATGCAGCGTTCCAGCAGGCCGCGCTCCTCCAGCACGCTGACGAGCGTCGCCCCCATCTCGGCAGGCGTCGGCGCCACCTTGATGCCGCAGGCTTCCAGCGTAGCGATTTTCTCGGCCGCCGTTCCTTTGCCGCCGGAGATGATGGCGCCCGCATGGCCCATCCGTTTGCCCGGAGGCGCCGTGACGCCGCCGATGAAGCCGACGACCGGCTTCTTCATGTTCGCTTTGATCCATTCGGCCGCCTCTTCCTCCGCCGTGCCGCCGATTTCGCCGATCATGATGACCGCATATGTATCCGGGTCATCGTTGAACATGCGCAAAATGTCGATAAACTCGGAGCCTTTGACCGGGTCGCCGCCGATGCCGACCGCGGAGGATTGGCCGATGCCCCGCGTCGTCAGCTGATGGACCGCTTCGTACGTCAACGTTCCGCTGCGGGAAACGACCCCGACGTGGCCTTTCGTATGGATGTATCCCGGCATGATGCCGATTTTGCACTCGTCAGGCGTAATGACGCCCGGGCAGTTCGGCCCGATCAGACGCGTCTTGCGGCCTTCCATAAACCGTTTCACCTTGACCATGTCCAGTACCGGAATACCTTCTGTGATACAGATGACAAGCTCGAGCTCCGCATCGACCGCTTCCATGATCGCATCGGCGGCTCCTGCCGGCGGAACATAAATGACCGAAGCGGTCGCGCCGGTCGCAGCAACAGCTTCCGCCACCGTATTGAAGACCGGCAGCGATGCGGTCGTTCCGTTCTCGAGCGTGATATCCACTTTCGTCCCGCCTTTGCCGGGGGATGTCCCTCCGACCATTTTCGTGCCGTAATCCAGCGCGCCCTTCGCATGGAACAGGGCCGTTTTCCCCGTAATGCCCTGCGTGATCACTTTTGTATCTTTATTGACCAAAATGCTCATCGATAGCCCACATCCCCGTAAATGATTTCGTTTATTTCACGAGCGCGACGATTTTTTGTGCGCCATCCGCCATGGAATCGGCGGCTACAATGTTCAGACCCGATTCGTTCAGCATTTTCTTGCCGAGATCGACGTTCGTACCTTCCAGCCGCACGACGAGCGGGCGGTCCAGGCCGACTTCCTTGGCTGCGGCGATGACGCCTTCGGCAATGACATCGCAGCGCATAATGCCGCCGAAAATGTTGACGAAAATCCCTTTGACGTTTTCGTCGGACAGAATGATTTTGAACGCCTCGGTCACTTTCTCTTTCGTCGCGCCGCCCCCGACATCCAGGAAGTTCGCAGGGTCGCCGCCGTAATATTTGATAATATCCATCGTCGCCATCGCGAGACCGGCGCCGTTGACCATGCAGCCGATATTGCCGTCAAGTGCGATATAGCTCAGGTCGTACTTCGACGCCTGGATTTCCTTCTCGTCCTCTTCGTCCAGATCGCGCAGGGCCACAATATCCTTATGGCGATACAGCGCGTTGGAATCGAAATTCAGCTTCGCGTCGAGCGCCATCACGTTGCCGTCTCCGGTCACGACGAGCGGGTTGATTTCCGCAATGGAGCAGTCCTTGTCCACAAACGCGGCATACAGCGACAGCATGAATTGAGCCGCTTTGCCTACGAGCTCGTTCGGGATGTTGATCGCATACGCCAGCTTTCTCGCCTGGAACGGCTGCAGGCCGACGGCCGGATCGATTACTTCTTTGAAAATTTTCTCCGGCGTGCGGGCCGCCACTTCCTCGATCTCGGTGCCGCCTTCTTCAGATGCCATCATGACGACGCGGCCCGTCGAACGGTCGACGACGACGCCGACATAATATTCTTTTTTAATGTCACAGCCCTGCTCGATCAGGAGCCGCTTCACTTCTTTGCCTTCCGGTCCCGTCTGATGGGTGACGAGCGTCTTGCCGAGCAGCTGGCTCGCATACTCGCGCACCTCGTCCAAATTTTTGGCAACCTTGACGCCGCCCGCCTTGCCGCGTCCGCCGGCATGAATTTGCGCTTTCACGACGACGACGGACGTCCCGAGCGCTTTCGCGGCTTCGACCGCTTCGTCGACGGTGAACGCCACCTTGCCTTCCGGTACGGTAACACCGTATTGTTTCAGGACTTCTTTGCCTTGATACTCGTGGATATTCATTGAAATCCTCCATTCCGCAGACTCTGGTCAAGTCATATGTACACAACATCTAATATTGTACCACTAAAATGATCCGCTTTCCTCATTTTTTCGACATATTGACAGCATTTTTGATATCGGTTTGTTCTCGAAATGAGATGGGAAGGAAGAAAATTGATGCCGAAACCGTCCGGACGCTCATCCGGCGAAACTTTCATCCTTCCGGCAAAGCTGCGGCCGGCGAACCTTTTTTCCCCTGAAAATACACCGATCGGCGATCCTTCTTTCTCCCGACAAGGCGCCGAACGGCAGCCCTTCTTCCTCTTGACAAGGCGCCGAACGGCGAAAGGGCGGCGGAGAAAGCTCGTCTCTATTATAGCCAACACGGGCAAAATTGCACACGGACGGTTTCGGACCGCCGTTTCACCGGCTTGAACGAATGCGCGAACGAAACGCCGCGATCTTGACAGGCGAACGGCTACGCTTTACGATAAATGTAAAGATTTGTCGTTCGAATATTTATGCGGGTTGAGAGGAAGCACCTTCGTCCGTCTGTTTCGGAGGTGCTTTTTTATGTTCAGCATGATGATAAGCGGGAGCGTGCACGGCGTAGATGGCCGAGCGATCGCAGTCGAAGTCGATATCGCAAGCGGCTTGCCACAGGTGAATATCGTGGGGCTGCCGGATCCGGCGGTGCGGGAATCGATCGATCGCGTAAGGGCCGCTTTGCGCAACTGCGGCTTCGTCTTTCCGCTGGAGCGGGTCACGATCAACCTAGCGCCGGCCGATCTCCGCAAGGAAGGAACCGCTTTCGATTTGGCGATCGCGGCCGGCATACTTGCCGCAAGCGGTCAACTGCCGGGCGAGCTGTTCGCCGGCATGCTGCTGATCGGGGAACTGGCGCTGGACGGCGCGGTTCGTCCGGTGCCGGGTGTGCTGGCGATGGTCGAACAGGCCCGGCGGGCCGGGATCGGCCGCGTTATGCTGCCCGCCGCCAACGTCGCCGAAGCGGCGCTGATCGGCGGGATGGAACGCTTCGCGCTGACCCATCTCGACGAGCTTGGCGCGCCGGGCCGTCCCCGGGATTGGGCGCCGCTGCGGCGGGCGGCCGACCTCGCTTGCGCAGGGGTTCCCGGGGAGGCGAACGCTACAGCCCCGTCGCGCGAGGGGGCGAAGCGGGCGGCTGCGGCGATTACGGCGACGTCATCGGCCAGCCGATCGCGAAGCGCGCGCTCCTGATCGCCGCCGCCGGCCGGCACAACATTCTGCTGTCAGGACCGCCCGGCACGGGCAAAACGATGCTGGTCCGCCGGCTGCCCGGCATATTGCCCGATTTGACCGAGCAGGAAGCGCTTGAGGTGACGAAAATTTACAGCGCAGCCGGCCAACTGCCTGCCGGCGTTTCGTCGCTCATCCGGGAACGGCCGTTCCGCTCGCCCCATCATACGATATCGACCGGCGGACTGATCGGCGGCGGAACGATACCGAAGCCGGGCGAAGTGACCCTCGCCCATCGCGGCGTGCTGTTTCTGGACGAGCTTCCCGAATTTTCGCGCCAGGCATTGGAAGTGCTGCGCCAGCCGTTGGAAGACCGCTTCGTGACGATCGCCCGGGCGCGGGCGGTATTTCGCTTTCCGTCGTCCTTCATGCTTGCCGCGTCGATGAATCCGTGCCCTTGCGGCTATTGGGGACACGACAGCGTCACGGACGACCGCTCCTGCCACTGCACCTCGGTCCAGATCGCGAGATATCGCGCGAAGCTGTCCGGTCCTTTGCTTGACCGGATCGATATGCAGATTGAAGTTCCCCGGCCTGCGTCGTACGATATGCCGAACGGCGAAATGACGACCGCCATGATGCGGGAGAAGGTCGCAGCCGCCAGGGAACGCCAGGAGGCGCGGCGGCGGATGACCGGCATCGACTGGAACGGCGACTTGTCCGGCGCCGCGCTCCGCAGGACCGCCCGGCTGTCGAAGGACAGCTCGCTGCTGCTGCGGGAAGCGTTCGACACGATGGGCATCAGCCTCCGGGCGCACGACCGGGTGCTGAAACTGGCGCGCACGATCGCCGACGTGGAGGAGCGCGACACCATCGACCCCGAGCATATCGCCGAAGCGATTCAATACCGGAAGCTCGATTTGCAAAGTTGAAGTTGAAAGGATAGCCGAAGGAGGCCAGCCTGTCGCAGGCGGCCTCCTTCGGCTATGATCGCGAAACGATTCCCGTTCGTGCGATGAAACGCTTCCCATTTGCTCGATATCGCCATATATGGCTTGGGGCTAAAATGCGCCTTCGATGTGCTTCAGCTCGGCAATTTCCCCGCCCGGCCCGATGATGACGGCAATGACGTCAAACCGGATTTTGCAATGTTCCAACCCTCTGGCTCGCAGAAACACTTGCGCTGTCGCGCGAACCTGAAGCTGCTTGCGCACGTCGACCGATTCGAGCGGCGTCCCGAAACGGTTGACGCTGCGGCGGCTTCGCACCTCGACGAAGACGATCCGGTCGCCTTCGGTCGCGATAAGGTCCAGCTCTCCCGACCGGCATCGCCAATTCCGCCCGATAATCGTATAACCGTGTCGTTCCAAATGCTCCAACGCGGCTTGTTCGCCCTTCCTTCCGGTTACATGGCGTCTCGAAAGGGCGGACGGCATTCTTCCGTATTCATTATTCACTCCCAATCCCTCGCTTTATGGTCAGCCCGGTAAACGAAGCTCAATATTTCCGCCACGAGCGTATACAGCTCCGGCGGAATTTCCTGCTCGATGTCCAGCTTCGAAAGCACCTCCACGAGCGAGGCGTCTTCCTGGACCGGTACGCCGTGCTCTGCAGCCGTTTCCATAATTCGCTCGGCCAGCCTGCCGCTGCCTTTCGCGACGACGACCGGAGCCGACCGCTCGCCCGGATCGTACTTGAGCGCCACGGCTTTGCGCAGCGGCCTGTCCGCCCCTCCGCCGCTTGTTCCGGCTTGTCCGCTCATACCCGGTAGTCCACCCCTTTATATTTTCTCGACGCAAATTCCGGCAGCGAAATCCCTGTCCGACCCGAAAGCGCGTTGTCTTCCTTCCGTTCGAAGGAGGAATCGGCAAGCGGAGCCGACCGCATCGACAGCAGCTGGTAACCGGAACGCTCAAGCGCCGACGCCAGCTCGTCCCGCGCTTCTTCCGCCAGCGCCGCCGTCAGCGGATGGTCGTTCCACAGCGTAAGGCTGACAATCCGTTCGACAATTTGCACGTCGACGATCGTATCCCCGAGCGACTTCATCCGAAGGTCGAACAGCAGCCGGCAATTCCCGGCATCGAGCTCTCCCCTTCTCCCTCTTCGGGTTTGCACGTGGACCGAGGCCGTCTGGCTGCCGTCCTGATGCTGCAGCGGGATGAACAAGACAGCGTGCGTAAACACCGCCCCGTTCCGTTCGGGCGACAATAACAGCTGCTGGCCGGTAATATGCTGGACAAGTTGCTGCGCCGTCTCCCGGATCGCCGGCGGGACGCCGTCTGCGGCCGCCAGCGACAGCAGCGCGCCCTTCAGCGCGTCCCGGCTGCCGGCGCCGGCGCTCCCCGGCTCGGGAGACTGGAGCAAGCCGGACTGTACGGCGGTATGGGGCGATACCAATGGCCGGCCTTCCGAGCCGGCGAGGGGCGGTTGCGGGCCGCCGTCAGCCGCCGCTTGCGCAGCCGCCGAGCCGGCGGATGCGGGGCCGGGCTGCGCCGGTGGCGCTTGCGGCGGCGTAGCGGCGCCTTGCGCCTGCGCGGC
>NZ_BOVJ01000126.1 GCF_018403665.1 Paenibacillus cisolokensis | reverse complement strand
GAAAATACTGCACTTTTGCAGCATTTTCCTCTATTGTCTCATCTTCCGTATGCCAGCTGCCGCGGAGCCGGAGTAAAGCAAGCCATTTCGGGACTGGTGGCAGTTCATAGCGGGGGTGGAGCGAGCGAATATGGTTCTGGAGCTTCGCAGTGAGGCGCCCGGCGGGGGCGGCGTGAGCGAATAAGGTCCTGGAGCTTCGCAATTAGTCGCCCAATGGTCGGGTAGGCGAGGGCGAATAGAGCCTGGCCGCCATCCTTGTTTAAGCATTTATAGCGAAACCGTATCGTTCTCTGACGACGGAGCCGTTATTCTTGCTTGCAAGCCCCGGCGGCCGTCAGCGCCGGCTTTCCCTGATGATCTTTTGCCCGCCCGGCCGAAACCAAAACCCGGACCCGACGTATAATTCATTAAATTGCGGTCTTTGTCCGCTATCAGTCGCCCGTTAAATTTTTCGAAAATTCCTGAAATTTGTCCTGATTAACGGTCGTTAGTCAATGCGATTGAGTTCGCCATGCGATTGAATTCGCCATGCGATTGAATTCGTCATGCGATCGAATTCGTCATGCGATCGATCTACCCTTGATTCGTCGTATTTTGTTCGTATCGCAAATGACGGAGTCGTTACGCCAAACCTTGCTTCCTTGTTTTGACGGCCGTGGCGTCAAAGACAGGTTTACATAGGGCGATAAAAAAGGGGAGGGTTCAATGAAGAAGAAATTCCTGCCTATCATGATCGGACTGGGCGTATTGGTAGGGAGCGCGTCTGTTATTTATTCCCAATCCTCTGTTTCGCCATCTCTTGCAGACAAAATTAAGGCCGGCTTCGACGCCATACAAGCAAGCTTGAACGAGCAAAAGACCGAAACGGACGCACCTCTATTGGTTGAAGGCGAAGGAATCCGGATTGATGCCGAACGTTTCATTTTCTACAAGAAGAACCTGGAAGTGATTCACAGCCTGCAAAAAGGTCCGATGTTGACCGACATTCAGATTATTGACGAAATGATAAAGAAAGAACTGGCGGTTCAATATGCCAAAAAGCTGGGTTTTAAAGTATCGCCGCAAGAAATCGACGAGGTTGTCCGATTCGAGCGGGAATCCTTGAAAAATGCCGATTCGGACAGTGATTTCGTAAAAGAACTTATGAAAAATCGGATTCGGATTACCGGAATGACCGAAGACGAATTTTGGAACAGCGATCTGGTGCGAAATCATTATGAAGAATCGCTGTTGATCGCAAAACTGGCTAGCCATATAGCCGAAGGTAAAATCAACGGCATCACGAACTTGAATGAGTTCCAAAATGAACTTTTGGCCAGCTCAAAAAACAAGCTGAAAATAAATACCGCTGCCTTACGGTAGCTTCTCTCATTCCTCTGCCGGTTCCGGTGGGGGAATTTATCTAGTCGGCGGAAAGTAATAAGCCGTTTACGATTTGGCGATAATGGACATTATCGGAATTTTGCGTTTCAGGAGCGGGAAACGGACGGGAATTGGGGAAAGTCGGTCGCGTGCGATTGACGAGGGGATTTGACGTGAAAAGAAGAATGGGGCTGGCGGCGCTGCTGCTGGCATTGCTGCTGTTCGGCAGCGTCGTGCGGCTTGCCTGGCTGCAGCTGGTTTCTCCCGCGGCCGGCATCCGGGCGGCCGAAGACTGGAAGCGAGGGGCCGTCGCGCAGCATCAGCGCAGGCTTGTGCTCGACACGGGCCGGGGCGATTTCGTCGACCGGTACGGCAGGGCGATCACGGGCGAGACGTATCAGGCGCTCGCGCTTTTCCCGATACGTCCTGCCGCGCGCGGGAATGAGCGGGACATGGCCGTCCTGGCCGATATCCTGGGGGTGGAGCCGGCCGCTCTGCGGCGCGAGCTTGACGGATTGCGGGAAGCGAAGTTCTGGCGTCGGGAAGGAGAGGAAGTGCCCTATCCGCTGAGCGAGGAGCAGATCCGCCGGCTGTCCGGGCTGACACTGGGCGGCGTGCGGGTGCTTCCTTACCGGAACCGGTATCCGGCTTCGTTCCCGGCCAAGCATGCGATCGGTTATATTAGCCAGCATCCCGAGCTCGTGCGGGAAGTTTACGCGAAAGAGCTGGCCAAAGGGACGGTGAAACTGACGGATACGGTCGGCGGCGGCGGGCTGGAGCGGTCGCTCGACCGGCTGCTGCGGGGCACGGGCGCAACGTCGGTATCGTATTTTATCGACGGGACGGATCGGCCGCTGCGGGGGCTCGGGATAAGAGTGTCGCAATCGGACAATCCGTATTATCCGCTGCGCGTCGTCACGACGCTGGATCTGAAGCTGCAGAACGCGCTCGAGGCGTACGCCGATGCGAACGGCCTGCGCGAAGGGGCGATCGTCGTGCTGGACGCCGCCAATGCGGATGTGCTGGCGATGGTGTCGCGCCCGTCGTTCGATCCTTGGCGGCTGGATGATCCGGCCGGACCGGAGCTGGCCAATCACGCGATTCGCGCGGTCGAGCCCGGCTCCGTGTTCAAGCTGGTGACGGCGGCGGCGGCGCTCGAATACGGCGTCGCGGACGAAAATCACGAGCAGTTCGAATGCGACGGGGAATACGGGAAGTACGGCCTGTCCTGCTGGAAGCCCGGCGGACATGGCCTGCTGACGCTGCGGGAGGGGCTGGCCCAGTCGTGCAACATCGTATTTGCGACGCTGGCCGAGCGGCTGACGGCCGCCCAAATCAACCAAACGGCCGATAGACTGGGCATCGGCCGCCAGATCGGCTGGAGCCGGGAAGAAGCGTCCGGCCCGCTGGGGGCGCTGCGGCTGCTGGAGGAAGAGGAGGCGGGAACGGTATTTGCGGGCGGGCGAGTCCCTTCCGTCCGGGACGGCGGATTGCTCGTCCAGACGGGGATCGGTCAGCGTGACGTGCGGGTGACGCCGCTGCAGGCGGCGAATCTGGTCGTCACGCTGCTGAACGGCGGGCGCGTCATGGAGCCGCGCCTCGTATCGGAGATCCGCTATGCCAACGGCCAGCGGATGGCCGCGCTTGCGCCGCGCGAAGGCGCTTCCCGTTACGGCCGGGTATCGCCGGCCGTAACCGGGGCGCTGCTGCGCGGCATGGAAGCGGTCGTCGCCCGGGGCACCGGGCAGTCGATCCGCGAAGGCACATGGGCGGTGGCCGGCAAATCCGGCACCGCCGAGACAAGCGCGGCCGCAGCCCGCAACCATCAATGGTTTGCGGGCTACGGCCCGGTGCAATCGCCGCGCTACGCTGTCGCCGTGCTCGCGGCGAATCGGCCGCCCGATTCGGCCAATCGGGCGACCGCCTTGTTCCGCGGCGTGATGGATGTCATCGCCGCGCACGAAAAGGCCGGGAAGGCGTCCCGCTAAAGCGAAGCTTCGCGGGATGCCTTCCCGGCCTGCCGCCGTTTCAGTTCGCGTTCGGCGGCGGTTCCTGCTGGACGGTATCGTATTCGCCCTGCGGCAGCCGGATCCAGCGCCGCAGGTAGCCCTGGTCGTACAGCGCCTTGAGCAGTATCGTCAGAATCGGCGACAGAATGACGCCGGCTACGCCGAACAGCGACAGCGAGACGACCATGATGACGAGCATCGTGAAAGCCGATACGCCGAGCGTATCGCCTGTAATTTTCGGCTCCAGAATTTGCCGCGTCAGCACGACGACGAGGAACAGCGCCGTCAGCCAGATGGCGAGCGAAACGTCGCCGACGATGAACAGATAGATGATCCATGGTACGAAGATCGTCCCGACGCCAAGCAGAGGCAAAATATCGAAGACGGCGGCAAGCAGCGAAATCGACAGCGCATTTTTGACGCCAAGCAGCATGAGCGCGGCGAAGACGACGATGAACGTAATGCTGATCAGCTTGAACTGCGCCTTCAGGTACGCGCCGATACCGCGAAACACGTTGTCCCGCAAAAAGAAAAACGCGTTTTGAACGTGCGCGGCGTCTTTTCGCTGGCCAGCTTCTTCCAGCTGTTGATCTCGATGCTGAGAAAGTAGGCGAGCACGATGCCGAGCGCAAAGTTGAACACGAACGTCGATACGGACGACAGATAGCCTCCGAGCCGATGAAGAAAATCGGTTGCCACGTTTTGTCCCCATTTGGTCGCCTGGTCGAGGAAGTCATTGATCTGATTCAGCGCCTCGGGCGGGAGCGTTCCGAGCTTCTCCTGCAGATAAGCGGAATTGCTCGCGATTTGCTCGCTCAGAAACCGCTGATACTCGGGCAAGTTGGCAACGAGGCCGTTAATCTGGCTGACGACCATATATCCGGCTCCGAAAAACAGGCCGAGAATGACGATCGTAAACAACAGAACCGATATGCCTGCCGCAATGCTTTTGCTAAGTCCGAGCTTGGCGAGCCACCGTGCGGGCGGCTCGATAAACAGGTAGATCAGAAAGGAGAGAAAGACAGGCGCCGCGATTTTGTACAAATAACTGAAGACGAACATGATCAAAAAGACCGTGAGCGCAATCAGCGCAATGTCGAAGGCGGTTCGCCAGTATTTCTGGTAGAAATTGAGCATCGATGTACTCCTTTTTGACAGATATAACATAAATTAATATTGATTGTACTATAGTTATAAGACGATGCCTATAGGCTTGTCGACTTTTCATGCTCGAATTCTCCCGTTTTTAACGGCTGTATGTTACAATTGTATGGTGGTGCATGCGATCCGCCGTGACAGGCGGACTTCGCAATCGATACGATATGGTGGGGAAAAGACAATGGAGAATTTACTGTTGTGGGGATTCTACATATTGACGTTCTACGCTTTTCTCCCGGGATTGGTCAGCCGCACGTTCGGTTTTCGCGTTTTCAAGAAAGGGCGGGTCGAACGCGAAATCGCGCTGACTTTCGACGACGGACCCGACCCCGTTTACACGCCGCGATTGCTCGATCTGTTGAAGCGATACAACGCCAAAGCGACGTTCTTCGTCGTCGGCGTTCACGCCGAACAGAATCCGGAAATTCTTGAGCGGATGCATCGGGAAGGGCACATAATCGGCATTCATAATTACGTTCATAAAACGAATTGGCTGATGCGTCCCAAATCCGTCAGAAAGCAAATTCACCGCACCTCCGATATCGTCAAGAAGGCGACGGGAGAACGCCCGGCCTATTACCGGCCGCCGTGGGGCATCGTCAATCTGTTCGATTTTTCCAATCTCGGCTATTTGCAAATTATTTTATGGTCGGCGATGTTTGGCGATTGGCGCATCCGGCTTGGCGCGGACAGGCTGACGAAGCGGATGATGCGCAAGCTGGCGCCCGGCGAGGTGCTGCTGCTGCACGACTGCGGGCATACGTTCGGAGCGGATGCCGACGCGCCGCAAAATATGCTGATTGCGCTGGAGCGGTATTTGGAGGAAGGCACGCGGCGAGGCTACCGCTTTGTCGCGATCGATGAAATGATCCGTCTTACGGACGAGAACAAGGCGAGGGAATTGGGGCCGTTCAAGCGGCTCATCGTCGCGCTCTGGCTGCTGTACGAGAAGGCGTTCCACGCCGTGTTCCGGCTGAAGCCCGTCGGCGGGGAAAATCCGACTTTCCATTACCGGGTGCGGACCTACGCCGGACAGCATGTCGATATGGGCGAAGGTCGGCAATTGAAGAAAGGCGATACGATTGTCGAGATCCACTTTGACAACCGGATGCTGCAAAATATCGCATCGCATGGCGGTCCGCCGGTGCATACGGCGATCCGGCTGCTGCGCGAAATGGAAAAGGCCATTCCGCAGCTGCTGTCGCAAATCGCCGCCGATCCCGAAGCCGAAAACGCCCGTGCGATGGTCGGCGTGACGATGATTCACCGGGGGGCGGACCGGTTCGGGTTTCAGATCGTCAAGCTGGAGAAAGGATGGTTTGATCGCATGACGCGCCTCTATCTCCGGCTGCTGATGCGCGTACTGACCCCGAAGAAGAAAGGAAACCGGAAGAAAGAACGGGGCAGCGAAGCGATCAATCCGCACATGCTCGTCATGACGATGGACCGGGTCAGACAGATGACCGGCCGCGAACGCGGAGGGGACTCCTCGGCGAACACGCAGGCCGCTCCCGACAAGCTGCAAGCTTCGGATGAAGCGATGGGCGATGCGCCGACCGTCGTCAATTCGCCGTCGGCCATCTGAGCAGCCCTCCTTATTCGGCCGAAACCTTTAACTGCGTCTCGCGATGCGGAAGGCGTACAATAAAAGAACGTCCGGACATGATCCGGACGTTCTTTTATTGTCGTATTCGTCTTGATTAAATTTTCATGACACCGCCGGTGCTGGCCGAGGTGACGAGATGCGAATAACGGGCCAGGTAGCCTTTCTTCACCTTCGGCTCGAACCCTTTCCATGCGGCGCGGCGCGCTTCCATCTCCGCATCGTCGATCAGCACGTTCATCGTCCGGTTGTTCAGATCAAGCTCGATCAGATCGCCGTCCTTGACGAAAGCGATCGGACCGCCCTCGGCCGCTTCCGGCGAAACGTGCCCGATGCTGATGCCGCGCGATGCGCCGGAGAACCGGCCGTCGGTGACGAGTCCGACCTTGGCGCCAAGACCCATGCCGACGATCTGCGATGTCGGCGCGAGCATCTCCGGCATGCCGGGGCCGCCTTTGGGGCCTTCGTAACGGATAATGACGACGTGGCCTTCCTTGATTTTGCCGCTCGCGATGCCGGCCAGCGCCTCGTCCTGCGAATCGAAGCAGATCGCTTCGCCTTTCATATAGCCGCCGACCGAAGGATCGACCGCGCCGACCTTGATGATCGCGCCGTTCGGCGCCAGATTGCCGAACAGAACGGCGAGTCCGCCGCGCTCGCTGTGCGGGTTGTCGATCGGACGGATGACGTCGTGATTCGTGATCTCGTGGCCGGCTACGTTCTCGCGCAGCGTTTTGCCGGTCACCGTAATGCATTCGCCGTGAAGCGCGCCCTCCTTCTTGAACAGCTCGTTCAGAATGGCGCTGACGCCTCCGGCGCGATGCACGTCCTCGATATGATACTCCGACGCCGGAGCGATCTTGGCCAGATGCGGAACGCGCGACGCCACTTCGTTGATGCGCTCGATCGGGTAATCGATGCCCGCTTCATGCGCCAGCGCGAGCGTATGGAGCACCGTATTGGTCGAGCCGCCCATCGCCATGTCGAGCGCGAACGCATTGTCGATCGCTTCTTTCGTCACGATGTCGCGCGGCTTGATGTCCATCTCGATCAGCTTCATCAGCTGGCGGGCCGAACGTTTGACGAACTCGCGGCGCTCCGGATCGACGGCGAGAATGGTGCCGTTGCCGGGGAGCGCGAGTCCGAGTCCTTCGGCGAGGCAGTTCATCGAGTTGGCTGTGAACATGCCCGAACAGGAACCGCATGTCGGACAGCCGTATTGCTCCAGCTCCTGCAGCCCTTTTTCGTCGATTTTGCCCGCCTGATACGCGCCGACGCCCTCGAATACGCTCGACAGCGAGATCGAGCGGCCGTCGGACGTTTTGCCCGCCTTCATCGGGCCGCCGCTGACGAAGATGGTCGGGATATTGACGCGCAGCGCGCCCATCATCATGCCCGGCGTAATTTTATCGCAGTTCGGGATGCAGACCATCCCGTCGAACCAGTGCGCATTGACGACCGTTTCGACCGAATCGGCGATAATTTCGCGGCTGGCCAGCGAGTAGCGCATGCCGATATGGCCCATCGCGATGCCGTCGTCGACGCCGATCGTATTGAATTCGAACGGGACGCCGCCCGCTTCGCGAATCGCTTCCTTGACCAGTTTGCCGAACTCCTGCAAATGAACATGACCGGGAATAATATCGATATACGAGTTGCAAACCGCGATGAACGGCTTATTGAAATCTTCTTCCTTGACGCCGGCTGCGCGCAGCAGACTGCGGTGAGGCGCGCGGTCGAAACCTTTTTTGATCATATCCGAACGCATTTTTTAGACGCCATGTTCGTTCCTCCTGAAATGAATGTCCATAAGAACAAGTCTATCACATCCATCGGCGGTTGACTACTACGGCTAAGGCCTGGGGGCGCCGCCGAAGACGGCGGGGCGGGCAGTTGGCGGGAGGCTGGCCGCTCCGGCCAGAACCGTTCTGAAAGTCGATGACGTCGTCATCCCGATACAGGCGGATCGCCTGCCGAACGGACGCGGCGAAGCGCTGAGACAGGGCAGAGCCTGAACCGCGTCGTTCACTCGCTACAGCGTCAGCATATATCGCAATCAGCGCCGAAACCGCAGTCCGTCCACGGACCGCATCCCGTACGGGGTGCGGTTTTTTCAGCTATGCGGTAAGATGGAACAGATAAAACTTTTTTCAACAAGGCATCGTTAAAGCGAGTGAACAGGCGGCATGCGGGAATGTTAGTTCCGCCTGCGTGAGGTTAAGGAGTGACGGCATGAATCATCGCGTTTTAATTGTGGACGACGAACGGGAAATTGCGGAACTGATCGAAATCTATTTGCGCAACGAAGGGTTTGAAACGCGTCTGGCCCATGACGGGGAACAGGCGCTTGAGCTGTTCGAGCGGGAGACGTTTCATCTTGTCGTGCTCGACATTATGATGCCGAAGCTGGACGGGCTGGAAGTATGCAGAAGGCTGCGCCGCACGCAAATGGTCCCGATTTTGATGCTGAGCGCCAAAGCGGAAGACATGGACAAAATAATGGGGCTGATGACCGGAGCCGACGATTATATGGTCAAGCCGTTTAATCCGCTGGAGCTGATTGCCCGCATCCGTTCACTGCTGCGGCGCACGTATCAGTACAGCCAGCCGGCAGCGTCGGCCTCGGAAGATTCGTCGATCCGGATCGGGGCGCTGCGCATCGACAAGGCGACCCATACGGCTGAGGCTCACGGGAGACCGCTTCATCTGACGTCGACCGAATTCGGCATTCTGCATCTTTTGGCGAGCCATCCGGGCCGCGTGTTCAGCGCCGAGGATATCTTTCAGCAAGTATGGAAAGAAAAATATTTTGAATCGAACAATACGGTGATGGTTCACATCAGCAAGCTGCGGGACAAGCTGGAGCAGGAGCTGGGCGACAAGCTTATCGTGACCGTCTGGGGGGTCGGCTACAAAATCGATGGATAGAGTGACGGTCCGCATGATGGCGCGGCTGCTGCTGCATTTGGTGCTCAGCGCCGTACTTGCCATCGTTACCGAGTTTTTTCTCTTCGTCTTCGGAGATTGGGCGACAATGACGTTTACGCTGCTTCGCCCGCTGCGGGAAATCGCAAGAAGCATCATGTTCATGTTCAGCGATCAGCTGCTGTTCATCGTTCTCTGGATTATGCTGTTCGTGATGTATTTGCTGCTGCTGCAATGGCGCCATTTCCGCTATTTCAGCCAGATCGGCCGCGCCGTCAGCCATATCGCCGAAGGCCATTTCGACTATCAGATTCCGGTCAAGCAAAACAATGAGCTCGGGCAATTGGCGGCGAACACGAACTGGCTGGTCACCCAGTTGAAAAAGTCGCTCGACGACGAACGGCGGGCCGAGCAGACGAAAAACGAGCTGATTACGAACGTGTCCCACGATTTGAGGACGCCGCTGACATCGGTGCTCGGCTATCTCGGACTGATCGAGCAGGACCGCTATCGCGACGAGATCGAGCTGCGCCATTACGTCCAGATCGCGTATGAGAAGTCGAAACGGCTCAATGTGCTCATCAACGATCTGTTCGAGTATACCCGGATGCGCAACGATGCGGTGCCGATTCGCCGCGATCCGCTTAATTTGACCGAGATGCTCGGAGAGCTGCTCGTGCAGTATCACGTGCCGCTGAAGGAGGCCGGCATGACCGGTCATTTGCATGCGGTGGATAAAGTCGTGACGGTCCAAGGGGACGCGGTCAAGCTCGTGCGCGTGTTCGAAAATTTGCTGGCCAACGCGATTGCGTACGGCCGCGACGGGAAACGCGTGGATGTTTTCCTGAAGAAGGAAGAACCGTATGCGGTTGTCGAAATTGTCAATTACGGCGAGCCGATACCGGCGGTCGATCTGCCGAACATTTTCGACCGCTTCTACCGCGGGGACAAATCGCGTACTTCGCGCGCCGATTCGGGCGGCGGCTCGGGGCTCGGGCTCGCCATCGCCAAAGAGATCGTCGAGAAGCATGGCGGCGCAATCGGCGTCGCGAGCGACAGCACGAGAACGGCGTTCCAGGTTCGTCTGCCGCTGGCTCCGCGCGAGGAGCGGCAGACGGAGCAGGCGGTTCCCGCATCGCAGCAAGCCGGCAAAAATGAATTTGCGGCCTAGGCCGCGGGAGAGGGGAAGACGGCACGATGAAAACGTCTCTGCTGGGTACGAAGACGATTACGCAAATCGGTATTCTGGTGCACGACATCGAGAAGACGGGCCAGGCTTACGCCGAGTTTTCGGAGTGGAGAAGCCGCAGATCATCGTCACCGATGCGCCCGACATCGCCCGGACGGAGTATCGCGGCGAACGGTCTGAAGCCCGGGCGAAGCTTGCGTTCTTCGATATGGGCTCGCTGCAGTTGGAGCTGATCGAACCGGACCGCAATCCGAGCACCTGGCGCGAGCATCTGGACAAGTACGGCGAAGGGCCACACCATATCGCGTTCGTCGTCGACGGGATGAAGGAAAAAATTTCGCTGATGGAAGGCCGCGGCATGCCGCTGCTGCAGAAGGGCGAATATACCGGCGGACGGTATGCCTATCTGGACTCGAGCCGCGAACTGAAGGTAATTATCGAGCTGCTGGAGAACGACCGCTGACCGGGCGCCGGCGATGTTTGAAAATCTTAAGGAAATTTTATGATTTGCTTCAATTCTCCTTAAACCGTCCCTAGTACGATAAACGTAGTCGAAAAAGTACGGATGGCTGCGGGAGGATATCAGGATGAAAAAGTGGTTGTTAGTATTGGCGGCGGCCATGGCGGCCGGATTGTTCGTGATGACGGCATCCCTCGAAGGCAGACGGGGCAATGTGCCGGAAATAACGGCCAAATCGGCTTTGCTGATGGATGCGGCAACGGGAAATGTGCTGTTCGAACGCCGGGCGGACGAGCTTCTTCCGCCGGCCAGCATGTCCAAGATGATGACGGAGATCATCGTCTTCGATCAGGTGCGCAAGGGCGAGCTTCAATGGGGCGACAAGGTGACGGCAAGCCCGTACGCCGCGGCGGTAACCGGCGCGCAAATCGGGTTCGGAGCCGGCGAGACGCTGACGGTCCGCGAGCTGTTCGAAGCGATGGCCGTCCATTCCGCCAACGATGCGGCGGTCGCTCTTGCCGAGCATATCGCCGGGTCGGAGCGGGAATTTGTCCGCCTGATGAACGAGCGGGCGAAGGAGATCGGCCTGTCCGCCGAGGCCCGCTTCGGCAATGCGACCGGCTTGAGCCCGTCCGATCTGGCCGGATTTGCGGAAGCGGCCGCCGACGAGGAGACGCTGCTGACCGCCCGGGATACGGCCAGGCTGGCCCGTTATTTGCTGCTTGCCTACCCGGAAATTCTGGATATTTCGCGGCGCAATGCCATTACGCTGACGAGCTTGCCGGTGAAGCTGGCCTCGACCAACCAGATGCTGCCCGGCATGCCCTACGCATATCCGGGCAACGACGGATTGAAGACCGGGTATACCGAACGGGCGGGGTACTGCTTCACCGGTACGGTCAAGCAGAACGGCCGACGGCTCATTGCCGTCGTCATGGGAACGGATACGGAGCAGGCGCGCTTCGTCGAGGCCGAGAAGCTGTTCCGGTACGGCTTCGATACGAAGCCTCTCCATCTCGCCCTGTTCCGTCTGGAATCGCGCATTCAATTTGCGGCGTCGGCGTTGACTTCCATGTGGACGGCCTGAGGGCGAGGCAGGTACCGGATTGGAATACGAACGAAATGTTTTTCAGGCTCACCCCGATCCTTATGGGATTGGGGTTTTCTTATTTGTGAAGCGGTCGATTGATTTAATTAAGCCTTAAAAAGAAGCTAATTTACGGAAAACTCGTTTATGGGCGAAGCTGTTTTTTCGATAACGTCGAATTCGGCATCCGTTACGAGCGCCTGTATATCGAATAGTGCGAAAGCCTTATGGAGACGCTTTGAAAAACGCCAACAACAAGCAGACGCTTGAAAAGCCTCTCCAGTGCTTGCCTGGGCCAGGCCATAACAGCCGCAACCCTTTCAGATTGACCGTCCGCCCGTTCAACGGTATACTTTTAGCGACAGAAACGCATTATCGTAACCGGGGGCGCGATGGATGACTGATGGAGTGAGGGCATGAACGACAGACGACCGAACGCCGAAGAGGCGGATGCGATCAGAGTCAGGCTGGATGAAGCGTTTCGAAGGGTGAGACGGCTCATTCAGGCGGAATGGAACAAGCATAACGAGCTCGGGCTCGGATTTTCCCAGGGGCGTCTGCTGCTTCTGCTGGCCGAAGGCGGACCGCAGAAAGTAACGGCGATCGCGGAAACGCTCAACATTACGAACGGAGCGGTAACCGGCGTTGCCGATCGCCTGATCGAGCTGGGCTTGGTCAAACGCGAGCGCGGAGAAGCCGACCGCCGCGTCGTCCTGTTGGATATAACGGATGCGGGACGGGAGCTTGTCTCCTTTATATACAAAAAACGGATTCAACTGATGAACCGCCTCTTTCGAGACATGTCGATCGAGGAAATGACAGAGTTGATCGGTTTTTTCGAGCGAATGGTACGCAATCTTGAAAGCGAAGAGGACGATCCGTCCGACGAAACGTAACGAATGATTTATACCGGCTGTCCAGCCGAAAACCTCCGGAACCGGTTGCCGCAAACGGTACGGAGGTTTTTTATTGTTCGTTAAAGACGAAAAATCCGTTGCTTTCCGGAAAAGATTGCGGTACAATGAACCGTGATTTTATTTAATACATTGTGCTAAATAAGGGGTGGACGCATGATCGGCTGGTTGATTGTCGCTTGTGAAATCGGATTCTGGGTATTGGTGCTGGCGGGCTTATTCGCCAGATATATGATGCGGCGGCCCAGGCTGGGCGGAATTTTGCTGCTGCTCACGCCGCTAGTCGATCTGTTTCTGCTTGCGTTTACCGTCATCGATATGAAGAACGGAGCGGAAGCGGGCGTGTTTCACGGGCTGGCGGCCGTTTATATCGGGGTGACGGTCGCGTTCGGACACCGGATGATCCGCTGGGCGGACGAGCGGTTCGCCTACCGCTTTGCGGGAGGAGAGAAGCCGCGGAAAGCAAGCAGATACGGAAGCGAACGGGCGCGCGCGGAGCGTGCGGGCTGGTACCGCCATCTGCTCGCCTGGGCGATCGGCACGGCGCTGATGATGGGCATGATACTGCTTGTCGGAAATCCGGAGCAGACCGGCACGCTTCTCGCCCAGGCGCGGATCTGGACGGTTGTGCTGGCCATCGATTTCATCATCAGCTTCAGCTATACGATCTGGCCCAAAAAAGAAGAACGGCGCGCATAGCGATGAGAAGTCGGGCAACATATTCAGATGAGAAGACGTAGATGTTGTGCGGTTCTAGATAAAGAAAGGAACAGACGTTCACGAAATCAAAAGGGAATTGTTAGGGAAGAAAGCTCCCATTACGGAATATGATCTCTACGTTGACAAAGAAACGGGATAAGGCGAACCGATTCCGACTGGGAGCATAAACATATAATCACTACCTATGAATAAACATACCCCGTCATTCATCTCCAAGTGAAAGACCGGCTTCATATCGAAACGCGGTATTAACCTGAGCCGTCCCTGCCGGGGGGCGGCCGGGCGATCCGCAACCTAAGGGTCCGTCGCGGATGGCGGCGGGCCTGATTTTCTCGCGCTTAGACGAGGACGACGAAGTTCCCCGGCCATCGCCACAGTATGCCTTCCGGCTAAGACGCTTTACCGAAAACTGCAAAAGTGCAGGATTTTTGGCCCGAATTGACGACGTTTGAGCCAAATCCTGCGAAAATACAGGAATTTTTATACGATTTTTGCTGATTTAGCCTCAAATGGAAAAATACTGCACAATTGCAGCAATTTTTGCGTTTTGGCCATTTTCCGCCCGAAAAACTGCATTTTTCAGGCTGTTGAGAAAGTTC
>NZ_BOVJ01000125.1 GCF_018403665.1 Paenibacillus cisolokensis | reverse complement strand
TTTGATGCAACGCTAGTGAAATACGGGCAGGTTGGAACCGCTGCCCGACGCCATTATCGACGAAAACGTATTTTTCCTTAGAATTATGGCTGATCATGCCAAGTTTATCAGTCATCTGCTCGATCCTTCGGAACGGAAGTTGGTCGATCAAGCCAATAATTTCAGTCATGAATTCGATCAATTGTTATTTCAAGCGAGGGATTTAGATTCCATGCGTCCTCAATCGCAAACTGCCCCGCTTCTTGACCAGTTCCTTGATCAAAACCGGGTATCCGTTAAATCGTTGCGTGATTTTAAGAAGACAGCGCGCGAATTAATTAATGCGTGCCGAATAAAAAGCATCATTCATCCCTTGCTGGCGGATCATGTGTTCCGTGAAGCCGAAAGATTTTTATTTATTATCGACATGTTTGAAAACAGCTTGACGGGAAAGCCTGTGCCGGCTCTTCAAAGTATTATTATGGATTGATCATTTTCCGTATAAATCTTTATCTTGCCCGGGCATCGCGAATACGGTATTAAGGTGTCATGAAGGACGTACTGGGAAGTATAGGAGTACGTCCTTCTTTCTTTACATACTACTAACTTCATTACCCGTTCGCCCGCTATAGGCATGCGAATGAGGATGGCGGCCGTTGATTGTCGTATATCCCTCGAATAAGTGATAGTGCCCCCCACCGGGAAGATCAATGGCCGGTCCGGTTGTTCCCTGTATGAGGTGAGTATGGCCTTGATTCAGTGAAGTAACGGTACGATATCCGTGTACATGAGGCACACCACTAGGGGCAGGAGCAGTCCAACTCGAATATTCATGAGAATGTCCGTCATTTACAGTAGTTTCACCGGAAAAGGCATGAACATGGACAGGGATGCCGTTCCAAGAAGTGATATAAAGTTTGTGCGAATGATGGGCATCGTCGCCTCCAGAATCCATCACGAATCCGGTAACGGGAATTTTCATGCAGGGCTCCTTTCTTTAAATGTGTTAAATATGGGATAGTTTATGGCGAATCGTGTGCATCCGGAAACGGCTAAAGCCTAGCGTCCATATAATCCTTTAAACCACAACTTATCTTTTTATTACGAGGGTTTGGCTGGACCGGGGTCCGATGGGAATTTCAATCGCGGCATAAAAATCCGTATTTTTGGAATTCTACATATTTAAAGGATATTGGAGCGCAGGAGGTACTTGATTATGAAGCAACACTGGCTTATTGCATGTCTGCTGGCTTTGGGCGTAAGCGCAGGCTGTACCCAAACGAACATGCCCCGGTCCGGGCAGCCGGATACGCTCAACCGGTCCGGACAATTCGCACCCCACATGCAATCGGCGACGCCGGAATTGGCGGACGGACCGGAGCATGGCGTTCGGAGTCCCGCTCCGATGTCCCTTGCGGACTTGCGCAGCAAATACCGCAGCACCTTTCTGCTTAACGGCCCCGCCACTAAGCGCGAAGTGGCTTTGACGTTCGATGACGCGCCCGACGCGGTCTTTACCCCGAAGGTGCTGGATGCCTTGAAACAAGAAGGCGTGAAGGCTACCTTCTTCGTCGTTGGAAATCGGGTTGAAGCTTATCCGGATATCGTGAGGCGCATGGTCCGGGAAGGGCATGTGATCGGGAACCATTCGTATAGCCACGCCAATCTCCCGAAGTTAACGGACAATAAATTTCGCGAAGAGATCATCAAGACGGATCAATTGATCCGGGAATATACCGGCTATATGCCCCATATCGTAAGACCTCCGTACGGAAATATTAATGAGGATCAAATCCGATGGCTGAGCAGCCAACATAAAAAATAGTAAACTGGAATGTCGACTCGTTGGACTGGAAAGGTTTAAGTGCGGAACAAGTCGCAACCAATGTGCTCGCGCATGTTCGACCGGGTTCAATCGTCTTGCAGCACGCTGCAGGAGGAGTCGGCGAAGATTTATCGGGGACGGTTGACGCACTTCCGAAAATTATAAAGAAGCTGAGGGAGGACGGCGTCAAGCTCGTTACCGTTCCGGAGCTGCTCGGCATTGCGCCTTGAGTGGTAAACATGGTTGTACCTCGCAACGGCATCGCCGCGTGCCGGCCCCGGATATCTCACGGAAAAACTGCGCTCATCGGACCGCAGTTTTTCGTTTCATCGGCGCGCGGGCGACTGCAAGTGCGGCGGAACGAGCCGCCCGCCTTGGCTTGACACTAGCAACAATCTTCAACTATAATCACAGTTATCGAAAACATATAGATTTACTAGGAATTAAAAAAGTTATCGTCGAAGGAGGCAGCTGTGAATTGACGCGCATAAGAGAGACGATGGAAAATATGAATTGATGCTGTAATACGAAACGTCTATAATTAAGAACGTCTATATTAATGTAGCAGGTCAGAAAAAATAAATGTAACAGGGGTTATGACACATGAAGAAGCAGTATATTGTTCTTTTTATTTCCTTATTGGCTATCAGCTTGATGGTGACCGCATGCTCGGGCTCGAAATCCGAATCAGGCGCAAGCGATGACAAGAAAGTGCTTCGCGTAGGCGCTACCGGACAGTCTTATCCCAACAGCTACAAAGAAGGGGACAAGCTGGTTGGCTTCGATGTGGAAGTTATTGAAACGATTGCAGACCGTCTCGGCTATACGATTGAATGGACCAACTCCGACTTTAGCGGATTGATGGGCCAATTGGAGACCGGCAAAATCGATACGATTGCCAACGCCGTTGCCGTAACCGATGAGCGGAAAGAGAAGTTTCTGTTCACGGAGCCGTATTCGTATGCCGGCGTCACGATCGTGACCCATGTCGACAATACGGATATCAATACGCTGGATGACCTGAAAGGCAAAACCGTCTCCGGCGTGCTGGGCTCCAACAATGTAAAAAACTTGCAAAAATTCGATGTGAATGGCGAAATTAAAATCCGGACCTACGAAAACCGTGACGGTGCGCAAAACGACGTGCTGAACAAGCGCGTAGACGGCTACGTCAATGCGAGATCCTCGCTGCTGGCGGAAATCAAGAAGAAAAACTTGCCTTTGAAATTTGTAGGCGATCCGTTCCTGTACGAAGATATCGCCTTCCCGTTCGTCAAAAATGAAGACAACGAAGCGCTGATTAAGCAAATCAACGCCGAGATTCAAAAATTGCGGGAAGACGGCACGTTAAAAGAAATTTCGGTCAAATACTATGGAGAAGATATTACAACGAGAACGGAGTAATGGTCTCGATCCATTGAGAGTGAGCGATATGATATGAATCTGGATCCATCGTATATTTTTGAGCTCTTGCCCCGAATCATAAGCTATGTGCCGATCACGCTGTTTATGGCTGTCGTCGCCATGATCATTGCGATTATCATCGGTTTGGTGCTGACGTTCCTTCGCAACAGCAGATTTATCGTATTCCGATCGCTGGCCAGCGTCTATATTTCCTTTTTCCGCGCCATTCCGATGCTTGTGCAATTGTTTTTGATCTATTACGGCTTGCCGCAGCTGTTTCCGGCTTTTACGGCCATGGATGCCGTGACAGCGGCCATTATCGGGTTCGGGTTCAAGCAGGCTGCTTTTTGGCCGAAATTTTTCGCGCCGCTTTTATATCGGTGGATAAGGGGCAGATGGAAGCTTGCATAACGGGCGGGATGACGAAGGTGCAGGCGTACCGCCGCATCATTCTGCCTCAGGCCGCGCGCAATGCGCTGCCGGCTACGGGCAACATTTTCATCAGCCTCATTAAAGAAACGTCGTTGGCTTTCACTCTGGGTGTTGTGGAAATTTTCGCGGAAGCAAAAATGCAAGCAGCCGAATCGTTCCGCTTCTTTGAAGCTTACCTGGCGGTCGCCTTAATTTATTGGGGACTCATCATTGTGTACTCCTATCTGCAAAAATTGCTGGAAAAATATTTGGATCGCCCATATCGGACGTAAAGGTAGAGTAATTATGATAAAAGTCACGAATTTGCGAAAAAGCTTCAATGATTTGGTGGTCTTGAACGGGATCGATCTCGAAGTGAAGGACGGAGAAGTGCTCACGATTATCGGTCCTTCCGGGTCAGGGAAATCGACGTTGATTCGCTGCTTGAACTTTTTGGAGACGCCCGATGCCGGCATCATTGAGATCGGGAACGCCAAATTGAATGTCGAAAACTGTACGCGTAAAGAAATACGGCAATTGCGTTCGCAAACCGCGATGGTATTTCAAAACTACAATCTGTACAAAAATAAAACGGCATTGGAAAATATTACGGAGTCCCTGATCGTCGTGAAGAAAATGCCGAAAAAAGAAGCGAACGAAATCGGCATGGAGCTGCTGAGGCAAGTAGGGCTTGAACATAAGAAAGACAACTACCCGGCGACGCTCTCAGGCGGCCAGCAACAGCGCGTCAGCATCGCGCGCGCGCTCGCATTGAGGCCGCACGCCATTCTGTTCGATGAACCGACGTCTTCGCTTGATCCGGAGCTTGTATCGGAAGTGCTGCAAGTGATCAAGTCGATAGCCGAGATGGATACGACCATGATTATCGTAACGCACGAAATGGATTTTGCCCGCGAAGTGTCCGATCATGTCATTTTTATGGCGGACGGCAACATTGTGGAGCAAGGAAGCGCCAAGGAATTTTTCAGCAATCCCCAGAAAGACCGTACGAAACAATTTCTTAAACATTTGAGCGCCAATCCGGCGTAAAATGGATGCTGTCAAGGCTGCTGCGGATGAACCCGATGTCCGGTATCATCCGCAGCGCCGTTTTTTAAAGCGAGGAATGATCATGGGCAGAGATACGGTGACGCTCTCATTTGTGGAAAAGTTATGGAACACCCCCTTTTCCAGGGCAAGCATGGAAAAAGCGAAATACGGACTGATGGATTATATCGCATCTTCCTATGCCGGAAAGGACGATACGGGTGTTGCCAAGCTCGTGCGAATGGCGAGATTGGAAGGGGGACATCCGCTTGCTCCGGTGCTGTTCCATTCGATGGATGTTTCGCCTTCCCAGTCCGCGCTCATTAACGGTTTTATGGGGCACGCTCTAGACTACGATGACGTCCATTCGCAGGTCCGCGGCCATCCGAGCACGGTCATTTTGCCTGCCTTATTGGCGGTATGCGATGCCGGCACGACGGGCCGGCGTTTTTTGGAAGCGTACATCATCGGCGTCGAGGCGATGGCCCGGATTGCCCAGGCATTGACGAACGAGCATTATGAGCGAGGCTTCCATAATACGGGCACAACCGGCGTACTGGCGGCTACGCTGGCGGGCGCATATTTGAAGACGTATTCGGTGGAGAAAGCGTGTTTGGCGCTCGGCTTTGCCACGACACAAGCCAGCGGCCTGCGCGTTCATTTCGGCACCGAAACCAAACCGCTACATGCGGGCCTGGCCGCGTCTTCGGCGGTGAGAGCGCTGTTGTTGGCCGACGCGGATGTTCAAGCGAACAAGGCAAGCCTGGACGGAGAGATCGGTTTTTTTGCCGTGTTTGGCCAGGGGATCGAGCGGGCCCGTGAACTGCTGCTGCAAGAAAGCGGTCCGGCGTGGCGCATTGAGACGCCCGGGTTATGGTTCAAGCTGTATCCCTTTTGCTCCGGCGCTTACTATGGCGTCCATGCGGCGGAAAAGATCGGCCCGATCCCGCTTGAGCGTATCGCCGGCATTGAGATCATCTTTCCGCACCGCAGCGATGCGGCGCTGGTTCACCGCAACCCGAGCAACGGAGAAGAAGGAAGGTTCAGCATCGAGTACATTACGGCCTTGATTCTGAGCGGGCGGGGGCTGCGCCCGGATGATTTTCAACGCGTTCCGATCGGCGAAGAAATCCGGGCGTATATGGAGAAGATGAAGCGCATCAACGTGTTCGACGTTCCCGCCGTAAGGAGATATACGCAAATCACGGTGAAATTGACCGACGGGAATACGATTAGCGAAACGGGGGATTGCCCGAAAGGCTCGCCCGGCAATCCGGTCACGGAGCAGGAACTGATAAGCAAGTTTGCCGGCATCGTGAAAAGCGAGCATGCATCGGTCGTGCTGGATCGGATTTTAAAACTGGACGAGACGGAAAACGTACAAGCATTTGCCAAGCAGCTCGGCGAATTGTGACAATGGAAACGGCTTGCAGGTTCGGGATGATGCGACAATGGCTTCACTCCCGTACCGAATTGTAGATGACGGGTCGATCAGATGACTGGAGACAAGCTTTAAACGGCTTGTCTTTTCTTATGAAAATCAACATGTGGGAAAGCTCCGAAATTAGGCATGGGAAATGAGGGAATGTGGCTTAATGAGATTCTCTTGCCTTTGCTTTTGCCGGTTTGCCCGGTGGCGATCCAAATAGTCCGGGCCGAGCGCTTTCTTCTCGATTCCAAGACATGCGGATCAGGCCGCGGTGATGCTTGCGCAACCGACTGTTTAAATTCAGGATTGCAGAATCTTCGGAGACTGGTGTTGGAGTGCACCCTTCATGTGTTGCTCGAGGAAAGGCAACGTGATGACTTCGCCATCGACGATCTTCTGGAGCAAAAGACGGTTGGATGCACCGAAGATGTCCGCCATATGTGTGGCCCGTTTCACGTTTGCATCGCTAACGAATTTCAGACGTCTTATTTGGGTTAACAAGCCGCTTTTGGGGATGTAACGAATCTGAGCCGCCTTATTTACGATTTTACGCCTGAATGCGACGCTTTTTAAGCAAATAGCGTTGCTCAGATTCGTTACAATTCCAAAACATCGATTTTTCGCCAAATAACGTGTGTCAGATTCGTTAGATCTTGATCGTGAATGGGCGCTTCAAATGTTGTTCAAACGTTGATAGAAACCTTAATCGAACCTTGCGGTTCATTCACGCCCTTTGTCGCTTGTACGCGGCCGCGATGACACGCAACAGCTCCATTCGGAACTTCCACTTATACTAGGCGTACGCATCAGGGACCTCATGCGAGTAGAGGCGTGGCGTTCGTGCCCCTCGAGTGGCTACAGTCCGCATGGTGCCGCACGGGGGACCAGGCATTTTCCAGCCTCAGGGGCGCTGTAGCCCGCACACTGCCCGGACGGGCGGTTGCGCGCCTCGGGGGCACTGATGCTGGTCAATCAAGCAGGCAAAAAAACTGCACTTTCCGCAGGAATTTCCGCGTTTTGGCTATTTTGCGTCCGGAAAACCTGCACTTTCTTTTTGCAGTTTTGTTCATTGAGCGTCGTCGTTTGCCGCCGACCGGCACGAGAATTGTCGTTGGGAAGGGGGAAACACTAAAACCGCGCGGCGATTTGCGAGCGGACGGCCATGGCCGATCTCGACACGATCCGATAAGTTTCTACCCTCGACCCTTTGAATGTCCCCTTACGGTGCGCAAACAATCGGTCTACAATAGGCGATATAGAAAACAACAGGGAGGTCCTAATCGGATGAAAACGTGGAAGAAACTCGGCATAGGCTTGGCGCTTTGCGCGGCGGTTCTGGCCGGCTGCGGGCAAGACGCGGGCCAAACCACACAAGGCAGCGGTGAAGGCGCGGCGAAATCCGAAAAAGTGACGCTGACGCTTTGGCATAACTGGGCGGGTCAAGACGCGAAAGCGGTGGCGATGCGCGGACTGCTCGATCAATTCAGCGCCGACCACCCGAACATCAAACTTGAAATCGAAGGGCTTCCGACGGACGGCTTGAAGACGCGGCTCAGAACGGCGGCGGCGGCGAACGAAATGCCGGACTTATTCGTCATGTGGCCGGACGCCATGACGAAAGAATTCGTGAACGGCGACCTGATCCAGCCGATCAATGAATTCCTCGACAGCAAGCCGGAATGGAGAGATAACTTCATCCCGAACGCATTCGACGGCTTCACGGTGGACGGCAACATTTATACGGTGCCGATGAACCTCGCGCCGACGTCGCTCGTGTACTACAATGAAGCGTTGTTCGAACAGTACGGCGTGAAAGTGCCGGAAACGTGGGAAGAGTTGAAAACGGCGGTCAAAACGTTCAACGAAAACGGTATCATTCCGATCGCGCTCGGCAACAAGGCGAACTGGGTTGCGCAGTCGACAATCTTCAGTTCTTTGGCCGACCGCGTCACCGGTTCCGAATGGTTCCTGAAAGCGGCCGAGCAGAACGGCGCGACGTTTGAAGATCCGCAGTTCATCCAAGCGCTTGAGAAGATGCAGGAGCTTAGCGAAATGAACGCCTTCCAGGAAGGCTTCAACAGCATCGATGAAACGCAAATGATGCAGCTGTACGCGCAAGGCAAGGCGGCGATGTTCATCAGCGGCGGCTGGGCGTTATCCAACCTCGTCAGCACCGCGCCGGAAGAGGTATTGAACACGACGAGCATCACGGTATTGCCGGCGATCGAAGGCGGTCTCGGCGATCCGAAATCGACGTCCGGCGTCGTCGGCACCGGCCTTGGGATCAACAAGAAGCTTGAAGGCGCCGAGCTCGAAGCGGCGCAGGAGCTGCTGTATTGGATGGCAGGTCCGGAAGGTCAGAAAGCGACGCTCGACAGCAGCACGTTGGTCAGCTACAACATCGAGCTCGATGAATCCAAGGCGCATCCGCTGTTCGTGAAATTGTACAATTTGATGCAAAATACGGCGATCACGCCGGTATACGACGCGAAGCTCGGCTCCGCAACGGTAGAAGTTGTCAACAACGGTTTGCAAGAACTCCTGATGGGCGGCAACGCACAAGAAATCGCCAAGCGCATTCAGGTAGCGCAAGCGCGGGCGGTCGGCCGCTAACTGAAAGCCATATTTCCAGCCCTCCCTCTTTCGGAGGGCTGAAAATATTCAAAAGGATGTGAGCATAATGAATCTGGTCCAGAACCGGAAGTTTATCATATTGGGACTGCTTCCCGCCGTCGTGCTTTATTTATTGTTCGTGTTTGTGCCGATCATTTGGTCCGCGTATTACGGCTTCTTCGACTGGTCGGGGATGGGCGACAAACGATTCATCGGGCTGGACAATTACTACGAAATTTTTACCGACCCGATTTTTGGAGAGCGCTCAAAAACAACGTATTGTTCGTGCTCGCCTCCGTGTTCGGACAAGTGCCGCTCGCATTGGTGCTTGCGATCGTCCTGCATAAAAACAATACGTTCCAGAAGTTTCTTCGCTCCGCCGTATTTATTCCGATGGTGCTGTCGACTGTCGTCATCGGCATGATTTGGCAGTACATTTACCATCCGCAAATCGGCATTTTGAATTTCCTCCTCGACTCGCTCGGCCTGTCGTCTTGGAAGCTGGGGTGGCTGTCCAATCCCGACATCGCGATCTACTCGCTGATGCCGCCGCTCATCTGGAGCTTTGTCGGATTGTATCTTATCATTTTCGCGTCTGCGCTGCAGAACATTTCAAGCGAAATTCATGACGCGGCGAAAATCGACGGCGCCGAAGGCGCGCGGAAACTGTTTTCGATCACGATTCCGATGATTTGGAGCACGATCCAGGTCGCCATCATCCTGTGCATCTCCGGCAGTCTGAAATCGTTCGACTTGGTTTACATTATGACCCGCGGCGGCCCGGCCCATGCGACGGAATTGCTCGCGACCTACATGTACAACTCGACGTTCACGTCGTACCGGTACGGATTCGGCAGCGCCGTTTCGACGTCGATCGTATTGATCAGCTTACTCCTGATCGGAACGAGCCAATACTTTATGAACAAACGGGCGCAAAAATAAGAAAACCATCGGCCGGATCGCTTCAAGGACGCCGGAACTTATAAAATCTTAAACGAAAAGAGGAGAGGCATTCGCATGAGTCAAACGTCGCTCGCCGTCAAACCCGGCTCGTCGGATCGCAAATCCGCCTTCCCTTGGGGGGGAATGCGGGACGGTGTCGTTTGGACAGTTCTTCTCATTTATGGAATACTAACGTTATATCCATTATTCTGGTTGGGCATCAGCGCGTTTAAAAACACCGAGGATTTCTTCAACCGTCCGTTCGGTCTTCCGCAAACGTGGCGATTCGACAATTTCGCCCGCGCCTGGGAGGCGTCGAATATGGGGACCGCGTTCTTCAACTCGGTCCTCGTGTCGGCGCTGTCGCTGGCGCTGACGCTGTTCGTGTCGGCGCTCGCATCTTATGTGCTCGCGCGGTTTTCATTCCGGCTGAAAGGGTGGGTCATGACGTTCTTCGTCGTCGGCATGCTGATCCCGATTCACAGCACGTTGGTGCCGCTCTTCATCATGATGCGGGAGATGAAGCTGCTGAACACGTATGCGGCGCTCGTGCTGCCGTATACCGCGTTCGCGCTGCCGACGGCGATCTTCGTGCTGGCCGCCTATATGCTTTCGTTCCCGAAGGATGTCGAGGAAGCGGCGTTTATCGACGGAACCGGCCGTTGGGGCGTGTTCTTCAGGATGATTCTTCCGATCTCGATGCCCGCGATTTCGACGGTGTCCATCATCAGCTTTCTGCACTTCTGGAACGATTTCTCGTTCGCACTCGTGTTTATCAGCAAGTCGGCCATGAAGACGCTGCCGCTCAGCGTCGCGATTTTGGCGGACAGTTCGCAAACCGATTTCGGCCTGACGATGGCGGCTATGGTGCTTGCCGTCGTTCCGACCATCGCGATTTATTTGATGTTTCAGGATCGAATTATGAAAGGCATGACCGCGGGAGCGGTGAAAGGGTAACGGCTGCGTCCGCCGGGCGGAAAACCGGGTCCGGCGGAATCACAAGAGGGGGATTACGGCATGCAGAAATGGTTGGGGCAATCGCTGCAACGCAAACTGTCCTTTATCCTGTTGATTTCCACCGTTATTCCCTTATTGGCGCTGGGTGTCTTTTCGTTCACGACGTCCTCGCGCATCACGGAACGAAATTCGATGCGCGCCGGCATCGATTCGCTCCGCCAAATGTCCGCAAACCTGGGCTTCATGGTCCAGGATATCGACCATATGTCGATCTTTTTGATCAGCCAGACGGACGTGCAGCAATTTTTGAACCAGCGGCAAGACGACGTCGCCGTCCGCGCCAGAGTCGACCGTTTGCTCGCCAATCTCGTGTTCGGCAAGCCGTACGTGTTCGACATCACGATCTATCCGAAAATGATGTGCCCAAGCTGTCCACGACGACGATCTATGCGTCCGAACTCAAGGAGGCGCCGATTCGCGACGTTCGGGAAAAACGTGGACCGAGCTGTACAAGGCGACGACGTTTTCCGGGGAGCACGACGTTCTTTCCTTTATACGGCCGGTGCGAAGCACGCGCGGGACGTACGAGACGATCGGCTGGCTGAGCATCACGGTAAGCGAGCGTGCCATTTCGCAGTTTTGGACCGATCCCCCATTCGCCGACGCGGGGATCGCGCTCGTCAACGCGCAAGGCGTCATCCTTTCGGCCACCGACAAGTCGTGGCTCCGCAGGAGCATCTTTTCGCTGTACCCGGCCACGGACGTCTTGAGCGAAGCTTCGCCCTACGGCGGCGGAACGTACGGCCAAGGGAAGGAGAAGCTGACGCTTCTCCGTTACCGGGAGCCGCGGACCGGCTGGACGCTGATCGGGACGATTCCTTATGAAGCGTACAGCGAGCAAAACCGGTACATTTTGCAACTGACCGCCGCGGCCGTCGCGCTTGCCGTCCTGATTACGATCGGTTCGACACTCTTCTTCGTCAAGCGCATTACGAATCCGCTCCGGACGCTGTCCCGATTGCTCTCGAAAGTCGATCCGGAACAGCCGATGTACAAGTATCCGGTCGACACCGCCGATGAAATCGGGAGGCTGGCGCACAGCTACAACACGCTCGGAGAGCATATCGAACGGCTGAAGCGGCAAATGATCGAAAACGAATCCCGCAAGAAGGAGGCGGACCTTCGCGCGCTGCAGGCGCAAATCAATCCGCACTTTCTGTATAATACGCTCTCCTCGATTCAATGGATCGCGCTCATGAACGAGGAAAACCGCATCGCGGAGATGGTCGGCTCGCTCGGAGATTTCCTGCGATTCAGCCTGAACAGCGGAAAAGATTTTGCCAGGTGCAGCAAGAAATCGCCCATATTCGCAATTATGCGGCCGTTCAGTCGATCCGCTACCCGGACAAATTTCTCGTCGACTATTCCGTCGATCCGGAGCTGACGGAGAAGTTCATGCTCAAGCTACTGCTCCAGCCGCTCGTCGAAAACGCGATGATCCACGGCATCCAGAAGAAAGAAGGAGCCGGAACGATCTCGATCCATGTGGAACGGTCGGGAAGCCGGATGGTGTTCCACGTCGTGGACGACGGAAAAGGGATGACGGAAGCCGAGCTCGAGGCGCTTCGCCGCCGGCTGGACGTTCCGGCATCCGAACAGCCGCAGGAAGGAAGTTACGGGCTGCGAAACGTGAACGAGCGGCTGCAGCTTCATTACGGGGCGGACTCCCGCCTGCACATCGAGAGCAAGCCGAACGCGGGCACGCATGTTTCGTTTTCCATTCCGATCCTGGAGGGACCTTATGAGAGTCATGATCGTCGATGACGAAGTGATTATTCGGACCGGGCTCGCCAAAGTCATCAAGTGGCACGAGCTCGGTCTGGAGCTGCTGCCTCCCGCCGCGTCCGGCGAGGAGGCGATGTCGCGGCTCATGGAAGAGCGGCCGAACATCCTGCTCACGGACATCCGAATGACGGGGATGGACGGCCTGACGCTTGCGAAAGAAGCGAAACGGCTGCTTCCGAATATCGAAGTGATTATTTTGTCCGGCTACGACGACTTCAAGTATACGCAGCAGGCAATCCGCAACGACGTGACGGATTATTTGCTGAAGACAACGCGGCCGGAAGAAATTATTAAGACGGTGCTCAAGGTGAAGCATCGGATCGAGGAGAAGTGGGCGGCGCAAAGCGAAGACTGCTTCAAAAACAAAGAAGCGCGCAATCGGCTGTTCGAGCGATGGGTCGTCAGCGGCGACACGAACGGTATCGAACCGCGTTTGCTGTATACGATGCTGCCGCGGCTGTTTCCGGAGCAGGACGGGCCGGCGGACGATCCGCTTCAGATCGTGTTCGTTTCCGGCGAAGGCTGGGAACGCGAACAGAACGGCGGCGGCGTGTCGCTCTTGCTGTTTGCGATCGAAAATATGATGAACGATTTGCTTCCTTGCGAGACGCTGCTGCAGCCGGACCGCGTCGTCGCCGCCATGCGCGTCCGTCCGGGGGATGCGGAGGCACAGACGTGCCTTGCGTCGATGATCGCCAGCATCGAGAGGCTGCTCAAGTGCAAAGCGTTCGCCGCCGTCGGCAAGACGGTGACCGAGGCTCGCGAGCTGCATGAATCGTATCGGACCGCGGAGCAGGCGTACGGCTACAAGGGGCTGATCGACGACCCGATTTGCCGGTATTGGGCGATCAAGGACCGGAAGGGGAAACAAGCGGTTTTCACCGGCAAGGAAGAAGTCGAATTGTACGGCATTTTGCTGGAGGACGATTCGGTCGCGCTGAAGGAATGGGTGCATCGTTTCGTTCACGAGCTGACGGACGGCGACGAATTCACGCTCGAATCGCTTGAGGCGTCGATGCATGCGGTCGCAATCTCCGCGCAGCGCTGGATTGAGAAGGTGCAGCACGTCTCCGGACGATCCGGCGCGGATGTGCCCCGCTTCCGTTTCAAGGCCGGGACGGCGTTGAAGGACGCGCTGTTCCAGTATTTGTACGTGGTGATGAAGCTGTACCACAATTCGTTGTCCGAAGGGCAAGCGGCGCACGTACACAAGGCGAAAGCGTTCATCGAGCTGCATCTGGGCGGGGACGTCGGGCTGCAGCGCGTCGCGAAGCACGTCCATCTTCACCCGAGCCATTTGAGCGAAGTGTTTAAGAAGGAAGTCGGTATGACGTTCACCGATTACGTCTTGCAGCAGAGAATGCGGCACGCCGCGGAAATATTGACGACGTCGCCCGCGAAAATCAGCGACGTCGCCGGTTCGGTCGGCTACGAGGACGTCAAGTACTTCAGTCAAATGTTCAAGAAATATTATGGGAAGACGCCAAGCGAATTCCGTGAGGACGCGTCGAAGCACGGCAAGAGCGACTGACGTTCGCCGTCGCCGGAACGGCGGGCTTGCGTCGGACGGAACATTCGGATAGGAGAGGAACCCGCATGGAAATCGCAAGCAATTGGAGAATCCAACATTTCGACGTCGGACAAGCGCGCCCGCTCGAGGTCGCTTCGGCGGGATTGGACGACCGGTTCTGGATTACGGCGAAAGTGCCGGGAGACGTCCATTCGACGCTGATCGAGCGCAACATAATCGAAAACCCGTATTTCGGCCATAACGACGTGAAATGCCGCTGGATCGAAACGAAAGAATGGTGGTACCGGACGCAGTTCGACTACGAGGTCGACCCGGACAGCGGCGAACGCCACGAACTCGTCTTCGAAGGGTTGGATACTTTCGCGACCGTGTACGTGAACGGCCTGGAAGTCGGGGAAACGTCGAATATGTTTACGACGTACACGTTCGACGTGACGCGCATCGTCCGCAGACGGAAAAACGCGATCGCGGTCAAATTCGATCCGCTTTCGCTGCACAACCGGGACAAAGAACTGTTCCAATGGTCTTCATATACGAAGGAGCGTCCATGGATCCGCAAAGCGGCGATGAACTTCGGCTGGGACTGGGGCCCTCGCCTCGTCACGGTCGGCATCTGGGGCAAGGTGCGCATCGAGCGGCGCAAGACGGCGAAGCTCGACGGGGTGTTCGCGCGCACGCTTCGGGCCGACGCCGAATCGGCGGACGTCCGTGTGGACGTCGACGTAAAGGCGTATAAGCGGGGCGCCGCCGCCGCGGTCGACGTCGCGCTGAAGGACCGGGACGGCGCGGTCGTCGCGAATGCCGTCGCGACCGTCGCGGGCGGCAAGGTGTCCGTTGATCTGCGCGTCGTTGCTCCCCGCCTCTGGTGGACGCACGACCTCGGCGAGCCGTATTTGTACGAGCTTGACGTCGTCCTGCGCGCGGAGGGGAAGGAAGTCGACCGGCAGACGCATGCGTTCGGCATCCGCACGATTGAGCTGCAGCTGAAAGACGAGCAGGGGCGCAACTCGTTTACGTTCGTGCTGAACGGCGTCAAGCTGTTCGCGAAGGGCGCGAACTGGATTCCGGCGGACAATTTCATCGGCGCCATTCCGAACGAACGGTACCGCGATTTGATCGACCTCGCGGTCGAAGGCCGCATGAACATTCTGCGCGTCTGGGCCGGCGGCATCTACGAAAAAGACGCGTTTTACGACGAATGCGACCGCCGCGGCGTCCTCGTATGGCAGGACTTCGCTTTTGCGAACGCGCTGTTCCCGGATTTCAACCGCGACTTCATGGACAGCGTGCGCGAGGAGGTCGCCTGCAATGTGAAGCGGCTGCGCAACCGCGCGTCGCTCGCGCTTTGGTGCGGGAACAACGAAATCGACTGGCTGTACGACATGAAGACGGCCGGCGGCGACATTACATGCCCGTTTTACGGCGAATCGATTTACCATGAACTCATTCCCGACATGCTCGCGGAGCTGGACGACAGCCGCGCGTATTGGCCGTCGTCCCCGTACGGCCGGGCGAACGGCATGGACGACAACGATCCCGACGTCGGCGACCGCCACAACTGGCAAGTGTGGCACGGCTCGGTATATCCGCGCAAATTCGGCGAGGCGCCGATTCTCGATTACAACATCCAGGGCGTCACGTTCAAAAACTATAAGAAAGATTTCGCTTTGTTCAGCAGCGAGTTCGGCATCCACGGCTCCGCCAACCGCTATACGCTCGAAAAGCATATTCCGAAAGGGCAATTTTACTGGGGCAGCGCCGAGATGGCGTACCGGAACAAAGATACGAACCATCAGAAAGGCATCCTGCTGATGGAAGGGTTTACCGGCATTCCGCGCGACATCGAGGAATATATGAACTTCTCGATGCTGACTCAAGCCGAAGGACTGAAGTACGGCATCGAGCATTACCGCCGGAACAAGCCGCGCACGTCCGGCGCGCTCGTGTGGCAGCTGAACGACAGCTGGCCGGGGACGAGCTGGTCGATGATCGATTACGAGCTGCTGCCGAAAGCGGCGTACTTCTACGGGAAAAAGTTTTCCATCCCGTCCTGCTGTCGGTCGACCACGATCCGGGCGAGCCGCTGCACGTCTGGGCGGTCAACGATACGCTCGAGCCGCTCGTCGGCGCCGTAAAGCTCGCGGTGACGGATTTCGCCGGAAACGCGGTGTTTGAAACGGGGTTCGAAGCGAAAGTGCCGGCGAACGGCGCGGTCCGGCTCGGCACGCTATCCGAGGGCGACGTTCTAAACGGACGGGCGGCGGAGGACGTCGTCGTCGTGCTGACGGCGCAAGGGTTCGAAGCTCCGGCCAACGTGGTTTATTTGCGCGACCCGAAAGATTTGCGCCTGCCGGCCGCCGAGCTCGATGTTGTCGTCAACGAAGCCGAATCGACCGTGCGCGTTACAGCGCGCGGACATCTTGCGCGCTTCGTGAAGCTGGACCTGCCGCAAGGGAATGTCCGGTTCAGCGACAACTTCTTCGACCTGCTGCCGGGCGAATCGAAAACGGTGCGCGTTACGGATCGGACGGGCGAACCGGTTTCGCTCGCGCGCCTGTCCGTGTCGGCCTTGAACGTAAAACAACGTTGAGACGAATCGGCCCATATTTCGAATCATAGAGAGAAGTTTCTCGCGGTCCCCGGATCCGGTTCCGGGGACTTTGTTCAGATTAAAGAAAGGATAAAATTCACTTCCTGCTCGCCTTTCTAATCATCCGCATCATCCGTCAAACCGTTCAACGTCCGTTTCCTGGTCTGTCCTTGAACCGATCCCAAAAACTGCATGATCGCTGGGATTATCGCGTTTTGGCCATTTTGCGCCTGGAAAGTCCATGTCAAGGTTCTCCCGTCTCATCATGACATTTCTCCGAACAGTTACAAAGTCTCAGATTCGGGATTGACAGCGGACGGTGTCTAGCATACAATTCTAATTAATTCATACAATTCCGATGGGATATGTTCTTGCTATGTTTGCCGGGGGTTGGACAAGTTCAGAGTAAAGGAGATGACAGAATTCTGGAGCAGAACATTGGCTGTTGCAACGTTCCGAGCGGAATGTACCAACATCTGATGAAGCATGGTTTAGGCATAGCCCCAACATAATCTACAGGAATATGATGATGATCCATACTATCGGGAGGCAGCTATGAAAAGACAGACATTCGTGTTCAAAATCGCGGTCTTGATTTCCATTTTGGCGATACTTGCAGCATGCGCAAGCAAAGGTAATGGGGGACAGCAGGCCAATAACGCGCCGGAGACCAATAATGCGCAAGAGGCCAATAACGGGGCGGAATCGAAAGAAACGGATTATCCGGCCAAAAATATCGAGTTGATCGTACCGTTCAATGCAGGCGGCGTATCCGACATCTTGGCCCGTTCCTTTGTCGAAGCTTCTACCGGCATTATCAATCAACCGATTACCGTGAAGAACGTCGACGGCGCTTCGGGTACGGTCGGCAACTACCAGCTCGTCCAGGCGAAGCCTGACGGCTATACGTGGCTTTGGGCATCTACAGGCCATATTTCGTCGTCGCTGCATATCACACCGGCTCAATATACAAGAGATGATTTCACGGTTGTGAACAAAGTCGGCGAAATGGTCGTCGCGATTGTCGTGCCTAAAGATTCGCCGTTCCAGACTCTTGACGATTATATCAAATACGCGAAGGAAAATCCAGGAAAACTTACGGTCGGCAATCCGGGCGAAGGCACCGTCGTCGCGCTGCTTGCCCGTTTGCTGGAAGATAAGGCGGGAATCCAGCTGCAGCACGTTCCTTACCAAGGAAGCGGCCCGCTCCTTCCGTCCGTTTTGGGCAACCATGTCATGTCCGCTTTCATGAACGTTCCGGAAGTGCGCGGACAAGTCGAGTCCGGCGAGCTGCGCGCATTGGCCGTGCTCAGCGAGAAGCGGGTCGATCAGTTGCCGGATGTTCCGACGGCAGAAGAGCAGGGTATTGAAGGTCTGGCGGGAGGCGCCGGCCACTACATCGTCATTCCGAATAACGTGCCGGAAGAGGTTGTCCGGAAGATCGACGAGCTGACCAAGGCTGTGTATGAATCGGACAAATTCAAAGAGTTGATGGAACAGGCGGGTTATCAGCTTGGTTACAAGAACAGTGCCGACGCACTGAAAGAATTGGACGAGTGGTATGAAACGACGGGCGAACTTTACAAGAAACTCGGGATGATTAAATGATGAATCGGACGGTTATTCGAGCGCGGATGATTGCCGCGCTTCTCTTCATGCTTGCGGGATTGCTAACGTTGTGGCAATCCCGCGGTCTCCGGTTTGGGACGTTGAACCATATTCAGGCGGGCTTTTTCCCGGTTGTATTCGGCGGCTTGCTGACCGTTTTAAGCATCCTGATGTTGGCGGGTCTGCTGCTGACCCTTCGGCGAGGGCGCGCTGCAGACCGCGAAACGAACGGACATGAGCCCGTCTTTTCCCGCGGATCGCTGGCGATCCTTGGCGTTTTTATTCTGTTTGTCGTACTGACGTACGGGTTCGGGTTTTTGTTGTCCTCCTTCATTACATTGTGGGCTATCGGATACTTGCTGGGACTCAGAAGCTGGCGGCTGATGATGCTGGCGCTATTTACCACGGCTTCTATCTGGCTCATCTTCGATTGGTGGCTTGGGATCTATTTGCCGCCCGGCGTCTGGATATAAAAACAGCTGTGTGATGTTGGGGGGAAGCATCAGTGGTTGATATGGAACATATTTTGGCCGGCATTTCGGCTGCTTTTTCATTAACGAATCTGTTGATTTGTTTGGCGGGCGTTGCGTTGGGCACGCTTGTCGGCGTTTTGCCCGGACTTGGCCCCGTCGGCGCGATTTCCATGCTCTTGCCGCTCACCTTCTCGATGGAACCCATTTCCGCATTGATTCTCATTTCGGGCATTTATTTCGGGGGAATGTACGGGGGTTCTACGACATCGATTCTGGTGAACGTGCCGGGAGAGGCGGCATCGGTCGTGACGACGCTTGACGGCTACAAGATGACGCAGAAAGGACGGGCGGGCGCTGCGCTCGCCATCGCCGCGATCGGCTCCTTCGTGGCGGGAACGATCGGCATGATTTTGCTGACGTTTCTGGCTCCGCCAATCGCTGACATGGCTTTGCGGTTCGGTCCGCCGGAATATTTCGCGATCGTGCTGGTCGGGTTGCTCGTGCTGTCGAGAATGACGGATACCTCTTTATTAAGAAGCTATCTGCTGATTGCGCTTGGGGTGGTCATCGCTCTGATCGGGATTGACCCGATGAGCGGCACGCTCAGACTGACGTTCGATTCCCCCTGGCTGATGGACGGCATCGACTTCATTCCGATTATTATGGGACTCTACGGGTTGTCGGAAGTTCTGGGCGCGATGGAGCAGTCGGACCACAAGCCGGTGAAAGCCGATTTGTCGCTCCGGCGGCTGATGCCGAGCAAATCCGAGATGCGCCGCAGCACCGGCCCGATCGTCCGCGGCGGCCTGCTGGGCTTCGTGCTGGGACTCATTCCGGGACCGGCCAACATTATTAGTACGTATGCTTCTTACGGATTGGAGAAAAAACTTTCCAAAAAACCGGAGGAGTTCGGACAAGGGGCAATCGAGGGCGTGGCGGGTCCCGAATCGGCCAACAACGGAGCCAGCACCGGCGCTCTCGTTCCGCTGCTCTCGCTCGGTGTCCCGTTCTCGCCGCTGCCGGCGATTCTTCTCAGCGCATTTATGATTCAGGGCATCACGCCGGGGCCGCTCATGATGAGCGAGCATCCGACGACGTTCTGGGCGCTGATTGCCAGCATGTATATCGGAAATGTGATGCTGCTTGTACTGAATCTTCCGATGGTGGGGCTGTTCGCGAAAGTTTCCCATCTGTCGCCGAAAGTGCTTATGCCGATTGTGATGATCTTCTGTTTTATCGGCGCATATGCCGTGAGGAACAGTTTGTTTGACGTCGTCGTCCTGATCATTTTCGGCGTGCTGGGCTATTTGCTGCGGAAAGCGAAGATGGAGCCGTCGCCGCTTGTTCTGGGCGTCATTCTCGGCCCGGTATTGGAAAATACGCTGAACCAGTCGGCCTTGATTTTCAACGGGGATTTATTGAAATTTTTCACGCGGCCGATTTCCGGAACTCTGCTGCTGATCGGGCTTGCGGTAACGTTCTGGCCGATCGTGCGCCGTCTGTTCAAGGCGATCCGTTCCCGCCGAACGGGCGCTTGACGGGCGCTTGATCGAACGGAGAAGGGGAGAGTTATGGTGGAAATCGCTAGGGAACGTTATGATGTGGTCATTATCGGCAGCGGCGGCGCCGGACTCCGCGCGGCGCTGGCTGCGGCCGAGCAAGGAGCTCGCCCTGTCGTATTGACGAAAGGGGAGCCGCAGCGTTCGGGAGGAACGCTCTCGGCCCATTATTCGTTTTGCGCGGTAGTGCCGAGCGCGGAGCCGGGGGACAGTCCGGAGCTGTTCGCTGCGGATATTATCCGCTCCGGCGAAGGGATACCCGATCCGCGGCTGGTGCAAGTGCTCGCGGAGCAGGCTGCCGAGGCGGTGGCGTTCGCAGAGCGGCTCGGCGTCAAGTTCGATCCGGTCGAGAAGGGCAGCTCGCGGCCGCATCTGGGCTGGCTCGCCGGCCATTCTTATGCGCGGGCGCTTCATGTAGGCAACACCGTGGGACGAGAGCTGATGCGCGTGCTGTTAAGAGCGGTGAAAAAGGCCGGTATCCCGGTGCATTCGTTCACGCATGCGACGGATTTGATTGTGGATCGCGGCGTCCTGAAAGGCGTGGCCGCGTTTCATTCGCCTGCCGGCGAGCTTCGGATCTACGAGGCTCCGGCTGTCATTGTGGCGACAGGAGGCGGCAGTCAAATTTACGAATTGAACACCAATCCTTACGAAGCGACCGGTGACGGATACGGCATTGCGCTGCGCGCGGGGATTGAATTGGTGGATATGGAATTCGTCCAGCATTACCCGACCGTACTCGTTTCCCCGGCCGGAGCCAGAGGGCTGATGTTCAATTCCGGCATCCTGATCCCGAAAGGCGCCCGTCTTCTGAATCGCCACGGGGACGATTTCTGGGACCGGTACGGCGTCGGGCCGCTGAAGGACGCTACGCGCGATGTGATGTCCCGCGTTATGTCCCAGGAGATCGCCGCCGGCAACGGAACGGACGCCGGCGGCCTGTATATCAGCACCCGGGGCATCGATCCGAGCGAGCTTCCGCAAATGCAGCAGCGGCTGCTGGAGGATGTGGGGCTGGCTGCGGACGCGGCGGAGCGGGAAGTGGCTCCCGGGGCGCATTATTTTATGGGCGGGCTCAGGATCGAGCCGGATGCTTCGACCAGCTTGCCCGGCGTGTACGCGGCCGGCGAATGCGCGGGCGGGATTCACGGCGCGAACCGGCTGGCCGGCAACGCGCTGTCGGAAAATCAAGTGTTCGGCGCGATCGCCGGCCGTAACGCCGCCGTTTACGCCCTGCGAAACCCGCTTCCGCCTGCGGGTACCGGTTCGTCCGTCGTGGACGAAGTCCTGGAGCCGGTGCGGCGTATTTTGAGCCGCTCGGGCAGCAGCACTGCCAGCCGGCCGCAGGAAGGCTGGAGAGAGGTGCAGTCGCTGATGCAGCGGCATGCCGGGGCTACCCGTACGGCAGAAGGATTGGAGCAGGCGATTCAACGGCTGAATGCGCTGCGCGAAGAAATTGCGGAGCGTGTGGGCGCGCGCGATCGCGCTTTAATTTATAATAGAGATGTGGGCAAGACGCTGGAGCTGCGGAATATGGTCGATACCGGCTGGAGCGTGGCCGCGTCCGCCAAGGAACGGCGGGAAACCCGCGGCGCGCATGTTCGCCTTGACGCACCGGAAAGCGACAACGGCTGGACATGCAGTCTCGCCGTTCGCCTTGAAGGGCGGACCGCCCGCTTCAACCGGCTGCTTCGCGGAGAGGTGAACCATCCATGACCAGACAACCACTCGTCACTTGCCGGGTTGCGCGCAAGGCTTCCGCAGCGGGCGAGGTGACGTTCGCCACGTACGAGGTGCCGTACGGGGACGGGATGACCGTCCTCGATCTGATGCGCTACATTGCCGATGAGCTGGATGGGACTTTTGCGTTTTACGATCATGCCTGCAAACGGGGATTTTGCGGCAGCTGTCTGGTGAAAGTGAACGGGAAGAACGTCCTTTCCTGCAGAATGCTTGTCCCCGAAGGTCCGCTGTGCATTGAGCCGGCTATGGAGACCGCCAAGGACTTCTGGCCGGCTGATTCTGATTCGCAATAAAATAAAGCAAAGGAGATGTGGGCGATGACAACGATATCCGCCACCTTTCGGGAGCAGGCCGCTTCGCTTCAATCGAAGCTGGTGAGCATGCGCAGGGAACTGCATCGATTTCCTGAGCTTTCCAACGAGGAGTTTGAGACGACCAAGCGGATTCGGGCATGGTTGACGGAAGCGGGGGTGCGTCTGCTGGACCTCGGTCTGCCGACCGGCGTGCTGGCCGAGGTGAAAGGCGCGCATCCCGGACCGACGATTATGCTTCGCGCCGATATCGACGCGCTGCCCGTAAACGAGGAGACGGGATTGCCGTTCGCCTCCGAGGTGCCGGGAAAAATGCATGCTTGCGGGCATGATTTTCATACGACATCGATGATTGGCGCGGCCAAGCTGCTGCACGATCATGCCGATGAGCTTCACGGCACCGTACGCATTTTGTTCCAGCCGGCGGAAGAGCAGGCGGTCGGCGCGCGGGCGGTATTGGAAGCGGGCGCGCTCGAGGGCGTTTCCGCCATATTCGGCATGCACAACAAGCCGGAGCTGCCTGTCGGCACGGTCGGCATCCGTACGGGCCCGCTAATGGCTTCGGTTGACCGTTTCGAGATTGACATTTTCGGCAAAGGGGGCCATGCAGGGGTTCCCGAGGCGGTTGTCGATCCGGTCGTGGTGAGCAGCGCCATTGTAACGTCGCTGCAGACGCTCGTAAGCCGCAATGTCAGTCCGCATTATTCGGCGGTGGTCAGCGTGTGCAAGCTGCAGGCCGGCTCCTCCTGGAACGTCATTCCGGATACGGCCGTTCTGGAAGGCACGGTGCGGACGTTCGAACCGGAGGCGCGGGCGATCATTCCGGATCGCATGAAGCAAGTCGTCGAGGGCGTTGCCGCCGGATACGGAGCCGAAGCCCGGTTGAACTGGACATCGATGCTGCCGGCGGTCAATAACGATCCGGCAATGGCGGAAATGATGCGCCGGGCGGCGGAAGCGCAGGGGCTCCGGGTGGTCGAGGCCGTTCCGACGATGGGCGGCGAAGATTTCGCTCTGTATCAGGAACGCATCCCGGGTTGTTTTATTTGGATGGGGACGGGCGGGACGGAACAGTGGCATCACCCGCGGTTCACCTTGAACGAAGATGCGATCGCCATCAGTGCGGCGCTTTTCGCCGAAGCCGCCGTCCTGGGGCTGAAGTCGATCGGATAAGAAGTCCCTCTTCATTCATACCTGACATCTAGGAGGAAAAGTGTCATGCCGTCTCATGTAATCGATATGATCATGCTTCAAAATAATTTCGGCACAGCGGAGATGCGTCAAGTGTGGTCGGACGAAAACCGTCTGCAGAAGCATCTGGACGTCGAAGCGGCGCTTGCGCTTGCCGAAGCCGAGGTGGGGCTCATACCGGCCGAAGCGGCGGAGACGATTGCCGCCAAGGCTAAGGTAGAGCTGATGAATATTCACGAGATCGCGCAGGAAGTGCAAAAGGTGAAGCATTCTTTGATGCCGACCCTGAAGGCGCTGCAAAAGCTGTGCGGGGCTGAACACGGGGAATGGGTGCATTACGGCGCGACCACCCAGGATATCGTGGATACCGGGATGATGCTGCAGCTCAAAGAAGCGCATCGCATCATCGTCCGCGATTTGCGCGCGGTGGCCCGCGAGATGGCCCGGCTTGCGCGCGAGTACCGGGATACCCCGATCGCGGGGCGCTCGCACGGGGTGCAGGGGCTGCCGACCACTTTCGGCTTCAAAATCGCGGTGCTTCTCGACGAGGTCATTCGCCATCTGGACCGTCTGCGCGAGGCCGAGTCCCGGGTATTTACCGGCGTGCTGGCAGGCGGGGTGGGCACTTACGCTTCCTTCGGTCCGCTCGGCCCGGAAGTGGAGCGCCTGACGATGAAGCGCCTTGGACTGCAAGCGCCGAACATATGCTGGCATTCGTCCCGCGACCGGTCGGCGGAATATGCCGGCTTGCTGGGGATGATCAGCGGCACGCTCGGCAAAATGGGCAATGAATTGTACAATTTGATGCGTACGGAGCTGGACGAGGTGGAAGAGCCGTTCACTTCCGGTAAAATCGGTTCCTCGACCATGCCGCACAAGCGGAATCCTGCCGCGCTGGAGGGTCTGGCGAGTCTGACCAAGCCGATTCGCTACAACGCCGCGCTCGTGCAGGAATCGATGATTGTCGAGCACGAACGCGACGCCATGTCCTGGCGCGGCGAGTGGATCGCCATTCCGGAAAGCTGCATCTACCTTGCCGCGCAGCTCGCTTCCGCGAAGAACATTCTCGCCGGCTTGGTCGTGAAGCCGGAGAACATGCTGCGCAACCTGAATATGCTCGGAGGACTCCTGCTTTCCGAGCGCGTCATGTTCGTTCTGGCGAAGCCGATGGGGAAACAGACGGCGCATGAGGTCGTCTACGAGCTGTGCATGAAGAGCGTGGAAGAGGGAATCCCCTTCCGTGATGTGCTGATGGCTGACGAACGCGTGCGGGAAGCGGTCGGCAAAGAAGAACTGGAAAATCTGATGGACCCGTCCGCTTATCTGGGATCGGCGCCGCAAATCGTGGACCGGGTGCTGGCAGCGGCCGAAGCCTCGGGCTGGCTGCAGGAGGCTGAACCGCAATGAGCGCGGATAGAACGATCGCATGGGGAGAGGTCGAAGCCGCGCCGGGCGAATTTGCGGCCGGCATGGTCAAGGTGGCCGAGCTTTCCCATCGCGGACCGATTCTGATGCCGGTCATGATCGTGAACGGCGCCCGCCCCGGCCCGTGCCTGTGGCTCAACGGAGCGGTTCATGGCGACGAATTGAACGGTCCGATGGCGATTCGCAATCTGCTTCCGAAGCTTGATCCGCAGAAAATGGCCGGTGCGGTAATCGCCACGCCGATCTCCAATCCGCTGGCGTTCCAGGCAAGGCAGAAAAACACGCCGCAGGACGGGTTGGATATGGATATGCAATTCCCGGGAGATCCGAACGGGACGCTCTCCCAGCGGCTTGCGCATCATCTGTTCGAGCAGATCCGGCGGCTGGCGACTCATCTTGTCGATTTTCATACGTTGGGCACGCATTACGATGCGCTTCCCTATACCGTCTTTAAACGGCTGCCGTCAGCTTCCGCCGAAGTATGCGATCAGGCGGAACGGCTGGCCCGGGTATTCGGCGGCACGGCGCATTGCCGGGTCGACCTGGGAGGCAGCCTGAACGAGCTGCCGGGCAATGTCGCCGGATTTCTGGACGTGCAATGTCTGAAGCACGGCATTCCGGCTTTCATGACGGAGCTTGGTTCGGGCGGTCACATTCAACCGGACATGGTTTCCTTCGGGGAACGGGGAATTGCAAGCATTCTGCATGAGCTCGGGATTTGGCCGGAAGCGCCGGCTGCCGCTCCGCAAGCGCGGTCGATCACGATTACCCGGCGCCGGTTCCTCTATGCCGATCACGGCGGGCTCGTTGTCGACAGCGCCCCCAGCGGATCGGTGGTGAAGCGCGGGGAGCTCGTTTGCCGTATTGTGGATATGTTTGGCACCGTCCAGGAGATTCGCGCCGAACAAGATATGTATATCATCGCAAGCCGGAAGAACCCGCCGGTCGATACGGGTGACCGTGTGGCGTTCGTCGGTTTGGAATGGCAGGAGGATGAAGAACAACATGGCTAATTTTCGTTTGGCGACCTTGGAGGATGCGCCCGCACTGCTGGATTTGACGCTTCGGGCCTACGAACCGATTCGCAAGATGGGCATTAACTTTGCTGCGGCTACGGCAGATTTGGCCTTGGTGGAGAAAAATATTCGCGAAAATATGTGCTTATTGATGGAAGAGGACGGGAAGGTGCTCTCGACGATATCGATCCGGATGCCGTGGGGACCGTCGCCCGGACCTTTCGGCGTTCCTCACCTTTGGTGGTTCGCCAGTGACCCGGATGCCGGACGCAAAGGGCTCGGCAGGGAGATGATCACCTGGTGCGAGGAAACGATGGTGCGCGATACGCTGAAATCCCCGGCCGTCTCCCTGGGCACGGCAGATCGCCATCCGTGGCTGATCGAAATGTACAAACGGCGCAATTATGTGATCGAAGGCTCGAAAGATCTCGGGCGCGGACATATTACGATATATATGAAAAAGATACTCATACCGGACATGGTGGGACAAGGAGCGGGAGGACACTGAATGGATCGTTTTTCAATTGACGGCCTGCCGGTATTTGAGGCGCTGCGAAACCCGGTGATCGATCAGATGACGCGCCACTCGTCGGTGCGCCATTTCGATCCCGACCGTCCGCTGCCCGAAGGGCTGGTCGAGATGATGATGGCGTCGGCGCAAAGCGCCCCTACGTCCTCGAATTTTCAATCCTGGAGCGTCGTCGTCATTCGAGACCCCGAGCGGAAGCGCCGGATGCGGGAATTGTGCGACAATCAGGCGTTTATCGAGCAGGCGCCGCTGTTTCTCGCTTTCTGCGCGGATTCGTACCGGCATAAATATGTGACAGCCAGACAGGGATACCGCTTTGGCTCCGATTATTTGGAACTGCTGCTCGTCTCCGTCATCGACAGCGCGTTGGCGGCTCAGAACGCGGCCCTTGCCGCGGAAAGCCTGGGTCTTGGCTGCTGCATGGTCGGCGCGATCCGCAATCGGGCGCGCGAAGTTGCGGAGTTTCTGGAGCTGCCGCCGTCGGTGTTCGCGACCATCGGTCTTGCGGTCGGATACCCGGCAAGTCCGAGCAGCGTAAAGCCGCGTCTTCCGCAATCGGTTGTCGTGCACCAGGAGAAATATTCGCCTGCGGGCATGGAACAAGGCATCGATGCTTACGACAAGCGAATGGCGCAAACCGATATTTACAAAGGACGGCGCGTTCGCATTCCCGGCGTAACGCCGGAACCGGAACAAGATACGGGGCATTACGGCTGGGCGGAGCATACGGCACGCCGGATGGCGCGAGGCAACGATTTTCGGCGGGATCTGGCTCCCTTTTTGAAAGAACACGGATTCGTACTGGAATAGAAACAGGAAGGAGCCAATTGAGTGACCGTGACATTGGGCCGGGATTTATTGTTTCAGTTGCTTCGCGAGTATGGCGTATCCCACGTGTTCGGCAATCCCGGAACGTCCGAACTGCCGTTTATCGACGGTTTCCCGAAATACGCGGATGTTGAATATGTCACCGCGCTCCATGAGGCGAACGCGGTGGGAATGGCTATGGGGTATGCCAGGCAGGCGGACAAGCCGGGGGTTGTCATTCTTCATGTCGCGCCCGGCTTGGCGAACGGCATGGGTAATTTATATAACGCGTACCGTGCCGGCATCCCGCTGGTGGTCATCGCCGGACAGCATCACACCCGCCTCTTGCTTGAGGAGCCGATTCTGGCGGGAGATCATGTCGGGCAAGTCCGCAGTATGACCAAGTGGGCTCACGAGGTCCGGTATGCCGAAGAGCTGCCGCTGGCGCTGCACCGCGCGTTCAAGGTGGCGATGACCCCGCCGCGCGGTCCGGTGTTTCTGTCCCTCCCTTACGATATTTCGATTGCGCCGGCGGCAGTCGATCGGCTTGCCCCGCCGACGAGGGTGGCCTCCGGCTTTTGCGCGGAGCGCGCAGCTCTCGAGGAGATCGCGAAGGAACTGCTGCGCGCGAAACGGCCGCTGATTTTGGCGGGGGATGGCGTCGGCGATGCCGGCGCCCATCTCGAATTGCAGCGGCTCGCGGAACGGATTGGCGCCGGCGTCATGTCCGAGGGAATGCCGACAAGGCAAAATGCGGACAACCGTCATCGCTGCTTCCTCGGAACGCTGCCCATGAATGCGGGCCAAATTCGGCGAATATTAAGCGAATACGATCTTCTCTTTTATGTCGGCGTCAAGGCGCAAGCGCCTGTGGCGCTGTACGATAACGGAGGAAGCTTCGTGAAGCCCGGCACGACCATGCTCTATCTGCACGACGATCCTTGGGAGATCGGTAAAAATGTGGCGGGCGGCATAGGCGCGTGGGGAGCGCTGAAGGCGAGCCTGGCAGCGTTAGCGGACCTCATAACCGATTGCGCGGATTTCGATCAGGAGCAGGTTCGTCAAAGACTCCGGGAAGTGGAAGCGAAAGCGCGGGCGAGACGGGAACAATTGGAGCAGGCGCTTGACGCCGACCGTCAGAGCGGGGCCATTACGGCCAAGATCGTGGCGGCGGAATTGGCGAAACTGCTGCCGAAAGACGGCAAGTTTACGATTGTCAACGAAGCGGTTTCGAATGCGCTGCCCTTCATCGATCATATTCACCTCTGGGAACCGAAACAATATACGGCGGGCAAAGGCGGCGGTCTGGGGCACGGTGCGGCTCAAGCGGTCGGTACGGCGATAGCCGATCCGGAAAGAACCGTGGTCAGTCTGCTCGGAGACGGCACGTTTCTGTATTATCCGCAAATCTTGTACAGCGCCGTCAAGACCAACGCACGCGTTTTATTTATCGTTGTGAACAACCGCGCTTACCATGTGCTCAAAAAGGGTTTGAAGGCTTTAGGCGCTCCGCTTGGCGGCGACAAACTGGATTGCCTGGACCTTGACGGTCCCGCAGATTTGATCCGGATGGCGGAGGCGTTCGGAGTTCCCGCCGAACGGGTGACCGCTGTCGAATCGTTGCCGGGTGCGCTGAAAACAGGCTTGCAGGCGCAAGGGCCGTACTTTTTGGATATTTCAGTAACCACTTAAGGAGGGCTGCGGGATGGATGCGAATTTATACATTAACGGCGAATGGGTCCCTACCGAGAAACGGATTACGGTAGAAAATCCGGCGACTTTGGAAGCGGTCGGATCGGCCCCCTATGCGGGGAAAGAGGAAGCGCTGCTGGCGGTTGCGGCCGCAGAGGCCGCGTTGCCCGCCTGGAGAAGCAAAACCGCGAACGAACGGGCGGCGCTGATTCTGAAATGGCATCAGTTGATTATCGAGAACAAGGAAACGATCGCCCGCATCATGACGCTCGAACAAGGGAAGCCGTTGCAGGAAGCGCTCGGCGAAGTGATGTATGCGGCCAGCTTCCTGACCTGGTATGCGGAAGAGGCCAAACGAGTTTACGGCCAGACCGTACCCGCATCCGCGCCAAACAAACGCATTCTCGTGTTGAAGCAACCGGTAGGGGTCGTTGCCGCGATTACGCCCTGGAACTTTCCTGCCGCGATGATCACCCGCAAGGTAGGTCCGGCCATTGCTGCAGGCTGCACCGTGGTGATCAAGCCATCGGAGTATACGCCGCTTACGGCTTATAAACTGGCCGAGCTGGCGCATGAAGCGGGAATTCCTGCGGGAGTGCTGAATGTGGTTACGGGGAATGAGAAAGAGATCGGCGAAACGTGGATGGCCGATGAGCGCGTGCGCAAAGTCTCTTTCACAGGCTCCACCCGTGTCGGCAAATTGCTTATGCGGCAAGCCGCCGATACGGTTAAAAACATCTCCCTCGAGCTTGGCGGACATGCTCCGTATATTATAACGAAAAGCGCGAATCTTGACCTGACTGTCAAGGAGTTCATCGCTCCCAAATTCCGCAACGCCGGGCAAACCTGTATTTGTCCAAACCGCGTTTACGTGCACGAATCGATTCGGGATCGTTTTGTGCAACAGCTGACGGATGAAGTGCGGAAATTAAAGGTGGGCAACGGGCTGGAGGAAGGGGTCAATATCGGTCCGCTCATCAACAAAGCCGCAGTGGAAAAAGTGCAAAACCATCTGCAGGACGCTCTGGACAAAGGGGCGAAGCTTGCAACCCCTTATGAACCGATAAGCGCCAAAGGCTATTTTGTGCCGCCGGTGGTGCTGACGGACGTCAGCGACGATATGCTCTGCATGCGCGAGGAAACGTTCGGTCCGGTCGTACCCGTTGTGACGTACCGAACGACCGAAGAAGTGATCGAACGCGCGAACAAGACTCGTTACGGGCTTGCAGCCTACGTTTTCTCGCAAGATATCCAGGAAGCGTTCGTCATTTCGGAAGGTCTGGAATACGGGATCGTCGGCTTGAACGACGGGCTGCCCGCGACGGCACAGGCGCCGTTCGGCGGGATGAAGGAAAGCGGAATTGGCCGTGAAGGCGGCCACTGGGGGATCGAGGAGTTTCTGGAAGTGAAATATATTTCGCTGAATCTGGGTTGAAACGCAATACTACGATCTGATGCTGAAGCAAGCTTCCTGCCGGCAACATGCCGGACGGGAAGCTTGTGCTTTTATGTCGATGTGTTGTCGGGATGATATTTACAAAAAAGGGGGAAATTAAGGATGGAGACTGTCGCACAAGGACAAATGAAGTGAGGAACAAAAGCGATGCGCAAAAAGGTGTTAATCCTCTCGGAGGCATTCGGAAACGGCCATACGAAAGCAGCCGAAGCACTGGCTCAAGTCATTTCGCTTCAGGAACCGTCTGTACAAATCCATATTATCGAAATCGGCAAAATGCTTCACCCTGCTATAAACGACCTTGTTTTACGTATTTATAAACAAAGCATCACAACATTTTCGTTTTTATGGAAAAAATATACGATCATTTGTCAAAACCGAACCATACCACTCCTAACTGGCTGCAGTCTCTGATTTACCAGTTGTTGCATCGAAATCTCGATAAAGTTTTGAAGCAAATCAATCCCGATATCGTCATCTGTACGCACCCGTTCAGCAGTTCATCCTTATCCCGATTAAAACGAAGAGGATATCGGGTTCGCTTGTGTACAGTGATTACCGATTTTCATGTACATCAAGTTTGGGCGCAACCTGAAGTCGATATCTATATGGCATCCAATGAAGAGGTATTGCGGCAATTGGTTCTTTTCGGGATATCGGAGCAGAAGATTGTCGTTACGGGCATTCCGGTGAAATCGGATTTTGGCAAAAGCTGAACAAGTTGGAAGCGAGAAAAAGCTTGCATTTAAAAATTTGCCCACCGTTCTCGTGATGGGCGGGGGACTCGGATTAGGCGGGATCAAGGATATCGCTGATGCTTTAATCAAGTGGAAGGACGATATTCAATTCATTATTTGCACGGGATCCAATCAAGCTCTCAAGACTTCCCTGGAGAACAATGTACGCTTCCGGCACCCTCATATTGTAATATTAGGTTATGTGAATATCATTCATCAACTGTTGGACGCTGCGGATGTATTGATTACCAAACCGGGAGGTTTAACATGTTTCGAAGCATTGACGAAAGGCATTCCGATGCTGATCTATGGACCGATTCCCGGGCATGAGGAATACAACTGCGAGCATCTGGTCGGACGCGATTTGGCAATCCAAATCCGAAACAAACACGATGTGGATAGCTGGATCGAAAAGCTGCTGCTTTTTCCGGAAGCATTCAAAGGATTGTATGAGAATATCAAACAATTCCAACAAAAACAACGATCCTCTTGCCGGAGCGAAAGTTGTTTTGGACCTTCTTGCCCGATGATCGGTGCTCCGGTGAGTTAATATTAATTGTGTCCTGAACGACGAATCCCGCTTGGCCTGTTGAGGTCAAGCGGGACTTTTGAATGCGAAGTTGGATGAAACATTGACATCTGCCTGATCATAAGATTTCAAGGAGGGAGAAAGGATCGGCATTCCACTTCAAGATTGAGACTTGCGCTTTGTATTCGCGGCGTGGTTCCATCGGTCCGTTTCTCTTATAATATACAATATATCCAACAAAAGGAGAGCCAACGATGACGATATTCGCCAGACCGCCCTGTTAATCGGTAACGTTCCGCTTTGCCCGGGCTCCCCCGGTTCCGGTTGTCCCGCATGATCAATCGGATTCCGGAGAGGAGTTGACATGTCGATCATGAGCAACTTGGTCAACATCCGCATACTGTTCGCGTTCCGGTTCTTCTCCAGCCTTATCCCGGCTTATGTGATCGAGAGGCTGTTTTGGGAGGAGCGGGGCATGACCATTCAGATGGTGGTGTATGCGGAAATCATTTACGCCCTGACGATCGTGCTGCTGGAAGTGCCGACCGGCATGATGGCCGACAGGTGGGGCCGCAAGCGGATGATGGTGGCAAGCGCCTTGCTCGGGTGCAGTGAATTTGTCATCCTGCTGTTCGCAACCGAGTTTTGGCATTTTGCCGTCGTCGTGTTTTTGGCGGGGATCGGCCGTTCGGCCAGCAGCGGATCGGAGAATGCGCTGCTTTACGATACATTGCAGCTGCAAGGAAAGGCGTCGTCGTTCGAGAAGCAGCTCGGTCGTCTGAACGCCTGCGACCTTGCCGCCGCCATTCTCGCCGCGCTCAGCGGCAGCTGGCTCGCCGCCCGGTTCGACCTGGAACTGAACTATTGGCTGTCGTTCGGCAGCGCGCTGATCGCCCTGATGCTGTCGATGCTGCTTGCCGAACCGAAAGCGGCTGAAGTCGGAGAGGGTGCGGCGGCCGGCGGTAAGATGCCGTTCAAGCGGTATGTAACGGAGTCCCTCCGCTTTTTCCGCCAAAATCCGGACGTCCGCCTCGTCGTTCTCTCCGGCATGGTGACAGGCACGGCGATGGTCTACCTGTACGAATTTTGGCAGTTGTACGCGAACCGGCTGGAGGTGCCGGTCGTCTTCTTCGGCGCGCTGTCCACCGCCATCATGCTGTTGCAGCTGCCCGGCAGCCTGCTCGCGCATGCGCTGGCCGAGCGGATCGGCCGCAGAACGCTGCTCATCGGCATTACGGCCGTCTTCGTCATCGGCTTCGCATACGCCGCCGTTAGCCGTGACGTTGCCGGAATGGCGGCCATGCTCGTCGTCTGCCTGTTCTCCGGCGTCATGGAGCCGGTCGTCAGCGGCTATCTGCATCACCGGACCGGCTCGGCGACGCGGGCGACGATCGATTCGTTCCAATCGCTCGGAGCGAATCTGGTAAGCATGCTGGCCGGGCTCGGTTTCGGCCTTTTCTCGGCACGGTATGACGTATTCGGCGGCTATGGCTTCATTGCGCTGCTGTGCGGCATTTTTCTCGTCTGGTTAATCGCCGCGGGGCGCAGCATCGCACGCTAGACAACCGGAACGATTTCAGCAGGCCAGGGGCGGTACGGACCATCCGGGTCAGCAGCCGGAACGGCATGCGATACTTTCGGTAATCGTAATCGGATCGGTCCGGCTTGAGGAAGGCGTCCGGCAGCTCCTCGGGCAGCATGTAGCTGTAGGAACGGCCGCGGCGTTCCCCGATAAACACCAGCGGCGAGTCGCCATATCGCCGGCGCCACTTTCTCGCTCCGAAAGGGGAAATGACGATCGTGAAGACCGGGTCGTAAATTTTGCCGCCGTACCGGAACAAAAACGGCAGATACACGTCTCCTCCGATCGTTCGGGGACGGGCGACGACGATATATTTGCCCCACCAGCGCGGGAAATCGATGCCGAAATCATATTTCAGATTATAATACCGGATCGGGCGCGATCTCGACGGTTTTGAAGATTTGCAGTTCATAGAATCACGCACCTTTTTTCACCATCCTATGTTTCGCCCGGAAGAAGGGTGTGCAGCATCTTACGTATAATCGTCACCAGTCCGTCGGTGCGCTTCGCCTTCCGTGAAATCGTCACCGGTGTGCCCCGCCTTCAGC
>NZ_BOVJ01000124.1 GCF_018403665.1 Paenibacillus cisolokensis | reverse complement strand
TTCGTGACGACGATGCCGATCAGCATCAGCATGCCGATCATTGCCGTTACGCTGATCGTTTCCCCTGCGATCAACAGGCCGACCAGCGCCCCGATGACCGTAAACGGCAGCGAGAACAGAATCGTGAACGGCGTCAGGGCGCCGCCGAACGTAATGACGAGAATCAGGTAAACGATCGCGACAGCGGCCAGCATCGCCAGGCCGAGCTGGGTGAACGATTCGTTGATCTGCTCCGTCACGCCGCCCATCTCGACGGAAATGCCGCCCGGGAGATTCATTTCGTCCACGATCAACTGCACTTCCCGGGAGACGGCGCCGATATCTTTCACCTTCGCTTCCGCCGTTACTTCCGCATAGACGCGGTCATCGCGGCGGGTAATCGTGTTCGGCGATTCGCCTTCCTCGATCGTTGCGACGTCCTTGAGCGATACTTCCATGCCGAGCGGGGTTTGGATTTTGACGTTTTTCAGATCGTCCAGACCGGCATAAGTTCTTTCATCGGCTTTCGGGTAAACGTTCAGCTTCTTGCCGTCCTTCTCGATCGTCGTCAGTACGGGACGTTCCCGCTCCGGACTGAGCGCCATCGCAATATGGCCGGCAGTCAGCCCGTACCGGCTCAATTTCGCCTGATCGGCGACGACGCGGTACTGCCCGTACGCCTCGGACAGACTCGAGTCGACGTTGGCGAGCGATTCATTCTTTTTCAGACGTTCGACGATATCGGCGACGACCGGTTTCAACGTCTCCATGTCAGGGCCGTAGACGAGCAGGGAGAGGCTGTTGCCGCTAAGTCCGCCGCCGGCAAAGTCCATATTTTCCACTCGCCCTCTCCGCCAAGCTCCTGCAGCAAGCTGACGACCCGGGCCGGTTCGTCGGCAAAATCGGGAAAATCCGGATCGTAATTCAGGTAGAACAGCGCTTGTTTGGATGCGCCCGGACTGAACGGATTTTGCCCACCTACCGAATATTGCAGCGTCTCGACCCCTTCGCGCACGAGCAGCTTGGCCTCCGCGTCCAGCGCCAATTGCTCGACCTGATCCCGCGTTTCGCCGGGCGCCGGATTGTAGGTGATCATGAGCGATTTCTCCGCACCGCTGTCGATGAAGCTGGTGCCGACAACCGGTACGATGGAGAGGCTGGCGACGAGCAGCACGACGGCTGTGCCGAAGGCGATCGCTTTATGATCGAGCGACCATCGGAGCACGCTTTTATACCAGCCCGCCAGCTTACCTTGATGCCCGTCCTCGTCGTGCGCTTTCTGTTTTTTGCCCTGCAGCCCTTTGCGGAACAGCGAGTGGGCCAGCATCGGCACGACCGTGATGGCCACAAGCAGCGAAGCCAGCAAGGCAAAGACGATCGTCAGCGCGAACGGCATGAAAATTTCGCCGATCGGGCCGGACACGAGACCGAGCGGCAGGAAGACCGCGATCGTAACGATGGTCGAAGCCATAATCGGGACGAACATCTCCCGCGTCGCTTCCAGCATCAGCTCCTTGCCGCTCAGCTTCTCGCCGGGCAGCGACATGCGCCGGTAAATATTTTCGATGACGACGATCGAATCGTCCACCACCCGTCCGATCGCCACCGTCATGGCGCCCAATGTCATAATGTTGAGCGTAATGTCCAACTGGTGGAGCGCAAGCAACGCGATCAGGATCGAAAGCGGAATCGAAACGACCGCGATGATCGTCGAGCGGAAGTTGCGCAAAACAGCAGGATAATGATGATGGCGAACAAGGCGCCGAGCAGCGCTTTGCTCATCATCGTCTCGACCGACTCCTCGATCGGCTTGCCCTGATCGAACACGGAAACGGCGGTCAGCCCGTCAATCTCTTCCGACAGCTTTTGCATCTCGTCCTTGACGAGGTTGACGACTGCGACCGTATTGGCGTCTGCGGCCTTCACGATCGCCAGTCCGATCGATTCTTCCCCATTCGTCCGCGAAATCGATTCGGCCTTGCCGACGACGCGGATATCGGCGATTTCGCTCAGCTTGACTGTCGGAATCGCGAGCCCGGCTCCCGCACCTCCCGGTGCGGCTGCTTGGCCGCCGGCCGGCGCACCGGCCGCGCCTGCAGCACCGGCCGCGCCTGCAGCGCCGGATGGCGCCCCGGCGGCCGCTCCGGCCAAGCCTTGTCCGCCTTCCGCGCCGGGAACGGTTCCTTGCGCGCCGCCTGTGGCTCCCTGGCCGGGGACTCCGGCCGCACCGGCTCCCGGCTGTCCTGCCATGCCGCCTTGCGCTTGCCCGGCAGCGCCGGAAGGAATGACCGGAATTTCGATGTTTTTGAGATCTTCCTCGGTGACGATGCTGCCGTCGACAAGCAGCGCCTTCTCCGTATTCCCGAATTCGAAGATGCCGAGCGGGGCCGATATGACCGAGCCTTGCACGATGCCTTTGACGACATCCTCGTTAAGCCCCAGCTCCTTCATCTTGTCGGCTTTGAATTCAAGCTCCGCCTCCTGCACATGCTGACCGGAAATTTGGACGTCGGCGACGCCTTCCAGCCCCTGGATGGCCGGCACGATCCGTTCCTCGACCGTACGGGTCAGCTCCTGCAAGCTTTGCTTGTCGTTCGAAACGCTGAGCGACAGCACCGGGAAGGCGTTCAGGCTGAGCCGCGAAATCGAAGGCTCGCCCGCTCCTTCCGGCAGTTGAACGGAAGCGAGCGCCTCGTCGACCTCGCGCTGCGCCTTTTCCATGTCCTTGTCATAATCGTACTCGATGATAATGGAAGAAGCATTTTCGAACGATTGCGATGAAACGACGGTGACGCCGTCAAGATTGCGCACCCGCTGCTCGATCGGCTCCGTCACGTTCGCCGCCACTTCTTCGGGCGCCGCGCCGGGGTAGACGGTCGTCACGTTGACGATCGGCACGGTAATGTCCGGCATCGTCTCCATCTTCATGTTCAATCCCGCGTACAGACCGGCAAAGGTGACGATAAACGTCATGATCCATAATGCAAATTTGTTGTTCAGCGAAAATCGGATAACGCTTTTCAATTCGGCTCCACTCCTTTATCTCTCGTCTATACTTTGAATCGATAACCAACGCCCCATATCGTTTCAATATATTGGGGGTTGGACGGTTCCATTTCGATTTTTTCCCGCAATCGGCGGATATGGACGGTGACCGTGGCGATATCCCCGGCCGAATCCATCCCCCAGACCCGTTCGAACAGCTCGTGCTTCTCGAACACCCGATTCGGATGCGAAGCCATGTACAGCAGCAGATCGTACTCCTTGCCGGTCAGGGGCACTTCTTCACCGTTGACGGTCACTTTGCGCGCCGGCTTGTCGATCAGCAAACCGCGGATACTGATCCGTTCGCCTCCGGTCTTCTCGCCGGTCAGCCGCTCGTACCGGGACAGATGAGCCTTTACCCTGGCGACCAGCTCGCCGGGACTGAACGGCTTGGTCAAATAATCGTCTGCGCCGAGACCAAGTCCTCGAATTTTGTCGATTTCATCCTTTTTGGCCGAAACGAGAAGAATCGGAATATTGTTCCGCTGGCGGATTTGACGGCATATGTCGAAGCCGTCGATTCCCGGGAGCATGACGTCGAGCACGATCAAGTCGTATTCCGCCTGCAGCGCCCGCTTGAGCCCGGCGTCGCCTCTCGTCTCGATATCGGCTTCGAAGCCGTGGCTTTCCAGGTAGTCCCGTTCCAGCTCCGCGATCGAACGATCGTCTTCAATGATCAGAATCCGTTTCATGACCTCCCCCTGTCTCTCCGGTTTTGCGCAACGTGAACGAAATGATGAGTCCGCCTTCCGGATGATTGGCCGCCGTCACCTTGCCGCCATGGCCTTCGACGATTTGCCGCACGATGGCCAGCCCCAGGCCGCTGCCCCCCGTGTCCGGACTGCGTGAGCTGTCCGCGCGGAAAAAATGGTCGAACAGGTACGGCACCGCCTCTTCCGCAAGTCCGGGACCCGAGTCCCGGATATCGACGCGGGCGTATGCGCCCTCCTCGGTCAGCTCGATCTCGATGCGCTTGTCGGCCCCGCTGTCCTGGGCGCCCATATACTTTCGGCTGTTATCCAGGATGTTGGCGAATACGCGGCTCAGTTTCTCCGGGTCCGCCATGACCGGGAGAGGTTTCCCGCGCTTCGGCGGGACGAGCACGATGCCTTCCCGTTCCAGATCGAAGCGCATTTCCTCCGTGATCTGCTTCACGTATCCGTTCAAATCGATGACCCGGAAATCGAACGGCACGGCGTGAAGATCGAGCTTGGAATACAGAAACAGTTCGTCGATCAGTCGGTCCATGTCGCTCGCTTTGCGATAGACGGTGCGCAAATATTTTTCCTGTTTTTCCGGCGTATTCGCGATGCCGTCCAAAATCCCCTCGACATAGCCTTTGATCGAGGTGATTGGCGTTTTCAAGTCGTGCGAGATATGGGACAGCAGCAGTTTCCGGTTCTCCTCGTACTGCAGGCTCTGATCGATCGAATGTTTGAGCCGGCGCCGCATATGCTCGAACGCCTTGCCGACTTCGCCGATTTCATTCGGCAACGCCGCCGTCTCGATCGGCGTGTTCAGATCCCCCTCCGTCATCCGTTCGGCGGCGGCCTTCAGCTTGTCCAGCGACCGGATGATGCTCCTCGACATCCAATACGTCAGAATGGCGCTGGTCAGCGTAATGACCGCCAGACCGACGATGTTCAAAACATGAAGGATATAAACCGGCACAACGTCGATCCGGCGAAACAGCACCGCCACTCCCGCGCTGCCGTCCGGATAATCGTAAACCGCCCGGTCCACCCGGAACCGGTAACCCCCGAGCTTAACCTTCTGGGGCGGCTTATCGATGAAACGGTACCAGTTCTGCTCCGGGGACAGGTTCTGCAAAACGGCGATACGGCGGCTATTTTCCCGTCTTGAAAAAGGACAAGCCCGGCGAACAGCCCGGCAAGCCGCCGCTGCACGTCATCGAGGTACGTTTTGTCGCGGTACAGCTCGGTATCGCGGCGAAGTACGTAGTCCATCTCCCCGAACACGAGCGCCTGACGATATTCCAGCTCATTGGCCGACATGAACGCCTGGCGCCAATTCCCGTCGTTGACGACGAACAGCACGAAGAGCGACAGCGAGATCAGGAACAGAAACGGAACGATGACCATGGCCAGATACGAGACATACAGTTTTTTACGGATGGACATCGCATCATCCTCGCTATTGGTTGCGCAATATTTTTATCATAAACGATAATTCTAACAAGATTGCTAACCGTTTCTTACAAAAGTATAAACGAATGAATCGGCCGGATACAACGAAGGGTTAGCGGCGGGCGGCCGTCCCGGAAGCGAGCAGGGAAACGGCGGCAATCGCCCCCGAGAACCCCCACAAGTAGGCGATCCAGAGCGCCAGATCGAGCCGGGGATGAAGCAGCAGCCTATCGGCGGCGGCTTCTTGCGCCAGCTGATAGCCGGCCATGACGAAAAGGAGCATGACGAGTCCGGCCGCTGTCTGCGCCAGCTTGCCGCGGCGCCGTCCCGTCAGCAGCGCGGCCGCCACGAACAACCCGAACAGTGTAGCGGAGAACGGGGTGACAAACCAGATGTTGACGGCCAGCGGGTCGATGGATGTCTCCAGCTTCCGCCACAGCAGCAACGCTGCGGAGGCTGCGCCGATCAGCGGAAAGACGGCGGGAGCAGCCGAGGCTGCCGCTGCCGCGTCCGTCCTGCGGACGGATCTTCTCCGCCATTCGGACCAGCGGTATGTAAAATAAAAAAACGCAATCGCCGCCCCGAGCAGCGACAATCCGTATTGGAGCAAATGATAGACCGGTTCTCCCCCCGCCGCCTTGAAGCTCAAATAAGGAATGCGGGATACGAACCAGCCCGTACGGTGCGTCCAGCCGTCAAAAAACAGATGCGTCAGAAAGCCGACGTAGAGCGAAACGAGGAAGCCGACAATCTGCCGCGGAAACGAACGGCGGCGCCGCGGGTAGCGCGCAGCTTCCGCCGCTGCGAACCGGTCGATGCCGCCGATGGCCGGCAGCAGCGAAGGCAGCGCCGGCTTGATGACAAGATGGAACGCAAGCGCGAACGCGGCGGAAAGCGGTACGCCGATGAGCGCGAAGCCCGCCGTCGAGTGGCCTATGGTGCCGACGGCCTGCAGGGCGACGAAGTATTCCATATCCGGCGCCATGCTGCCGAGAATAAGGCCCGTCACATTGAGACCGGGCGCAAGCTTGCGCAGCGGGGCGGCCAATGCGGCATGGGAGAAAGTGAACGGCATCGCGCGAGTCCCCCTAAGTCAAATTAGTCGAACGGCCGGAACCGGAAAGCCGGACTGCCGGGACCGAAGCCGGCTGCTTCCTCTGTCAATCCAGAGCTCCGAATTGCGAAAGCGGCCACAGCCGGAATACCGCCCGGCCTTCCAGGCTCGACAGCGCAACCGGTCCGAACTCGCGGCTGTCCATACTATGCTCCCGATTGTCGCCCATGACGAAAACATGGCCTTCAGGGACCGTATACGGAAGCTCCATGCCTAGCGGCAGCGTCCTTCCTTTCGCATAAGGTTCCTGCTGCGGAATGCCGTTCAGCACGAGCCTGCCGTCCTTGATCTCGATCGTGTCCCCGGCGACGGCAACGACCCGTTTCACAAGCCGCAGCTCGCTTTCCGGCCCGTTGATGATGACGATATCGCCGCGCTTCGGTTCCACGAACCGGTAGGAAAGCTTGTCTTCGATCAGCCGCTGCCCGGCGACGAGCGTATCTTGCATCGAAACGTTCCGGACTACCGTTTGCGCCACCGCGTAATTTTGAATCAGCAGCGATGCGGCAACCGCGACGCCAAGCGTCAAGGCCCATTCCTTCAATTCCTTGCGCCACCGCGAGCGCTTGCCGGCTGCGGCGGGACGGCCCGGCGAGCGGTCCGATCGGCCACCGGAAAATGGATGCACAAGCCCTCTCCTCCTTGTTCAAAATCGTACATGCGATATCCTTAATACGATTGAGCCGCCTGTAAAGTTCCAATTTCCGGATGTCTCCCTGTATCGGCCGAATACGGGAATTGCGGGGGAGTGACAATACGGGGACGGTGCGGTAGAGTAATAAAAGCGATCTCATTTCAATGGCCGAAGGAGTTCTGAAACGTTGAAAAAACGACGATGTTCGATCACGTGTTGTTTATCGCGGTAACCGTAATCTATTGGATGAGTCTGTACGTCTACGTGCCGGTTTTATCGCTTTTTCTCGACGAGCGCGGGCTTTCGATGCAAATGATCGGACTGGTGCTCGGCAGCTACGGTTTCGTGCAAATTGTCGTGCGCTTTCCGCTCGGCATGCTTTCGGACAAAATCGGCCGGAGGAAGCCGTTCATTCTGATCGGCATGGCGACCGGCGCGGCGAGCTGCCTGCTGTTTCTTCTGCCCGGATGGCTCGGACCGCTGGCGGGCCGATTGATGGCCGGTGTGTGCGCCTCCACCTGGGTCGCCTTTACGGTGCTGTACGCCTCCTATTTCACCGCTGCGGATGCGACGCGGGCGATGGGCCGCATCAGCTTTATGACCGCGTCGGGGCAGTTGATTGGGATGACGCTCAGCGGGGTGCTGGCTGACAGGTTCGACTGGGGTGCGGTGTTCGGCGCCGGCTTTGCGGCCGCCCTGATCGGATTGCTGCTGGCGGCTGCCATTCGGGAACCGCGGGAAAAAGCCGACCGGCCGGCCGTTTCATTCGCCAAGCTGGGCAGCGTCGTACGCAAGCCGCTGCTTGTCAAAGTGTCGCTCTTGTCCGTTATCGCGCACAGCATTCTGTTTATTACCATGTTCGGATTTACGCCGCTGAAAGCGGAACAGCTCGGAGCGGGCGGCCTGGAGCTGACGTACGTCGTTTTCGCGTTCATGATTCCGCATGCCTTCACGTCGCTGTTCAGTGCCAGATGGTTTGCGCCAAGGCTCGGCTCCTGGCAGACGGTGATGGCCGGGTTCGCTCTGAGCGCCCTGTTTACGGCGGCCATCGCCTTTTCGCCGTCCCTCGGCTGGCTGATGGCGACGCAGGCGCTGAACGGCTTCGCGCAAGGGCTCCATTTCCCGCTTCTGCTCGGCATGTCCATTCAGGAGGTGGATCTGCCGGAACGGGCGACGGCAATGGGATTTTATCAGGCGGTCTATTCGGTCGGCATGTTCGCCGGACCGTTTCTGGCCGGATGGCTGAACGACAGCTTCGGCCTGACGAGCGGCTTCTGGCTGGGCGCCGTTCTCGGAGCGGCGGCGGCGATGCTCGCCGCCCGCTGGAGCCGGCCGGGCTCAAGCGGCGCATCGGCCGGCATGAGCGCCGGATCGTAACCGGCAGCGTCGCGGCATGAGCGCCGGTCGCAGGCGGCATGCGGTGCGGTTAACCGCCTTCATGCGGCGAACTCGCGCTCGGAGTCGCGCAGGCGGCGAGGCTTGCGCGCCGGATTGCTGCCGGCAGCGGCGCGGCTTGCGCTTACAACCATCGGGCCATGAACCACAACAGGCCGAACCATGCCGCGGCGGCCAGCACCAGCAGCCCGTCGCGGCGGCCCGGCTTGAGCCGGAAGCCGAACGTCGGGCGCCTGACGGCCGTCCCGTACCCTCTCCCCTCCAGCGCTTCCGCCACTTGATCGCCGAGCCGCAGCAGCGCGACCAGATACGGCAGGATGGCGGACCGCAGCATCCGCAGCGGCACCCGTCCCGGTCTGGAAGCGAATTTGCCGCGGGCGACAGCGATGCGCGAATATTTCCCCCATTCGGCCGCAAGCAGCGGGATGAACCGGAACATAAGCGCCACGGTCAGCGCGATGCGCTGAACGGGTATCCCGACCCGGCCGAGAAATCCGAACGTCTGCTCGAGCGCGCGCTGCATCCGCAGCGGCGTAACCAAGGCGGCCAGCGGAAGGCCGAGCACCATAATCGGCAGCAGACGTCCGAGCCGCAGCGCTGTCGCCGACACCGCGTCCCAGTCGACGCCGAAAGGCTGCGGCCGGATGCCGGCAATGAGCGCGACAATCGCCACGAGCAGCGCATAAGCGCGAATGGCGCCGATCCACGGGCGCAGCGTCGCGCGCAGCGGATAGAGTACGGCGACAGCGGTAAGCGACGCCGCCAGCAGTCCCGGCCAGCTTGACTGCATGAGCAGGCCGGCTGCGCCAAGCAGGTACGCGGCGATTAGCGCGCGCGGGTCGAACTGTTCCCATACCGAACCCTGTGCTACCGAACCATGTACTACCGAACCAGGCGAACGGCTCCCGCGCCGTTTCAACTCCGTGGCGCCGCTCCCGGACCGGTCTGCGGCTTGCGGATCGGCGCCGGCCGCAGGCGATTCCGAAGCCGCCGCGGCCGCAGAGCGGTCCGCACGCGATTTCGCCCACTCCGCGGCCAGCATCGCCTCCCGGACGACGCCGCCGTCGATCTCGACGACCCGATCGGCGACCGGCAGCAGCGCGTCCGGATCGTGCGTCGCGATTATGGCGCCGCCGCCGGCAGCCTTATGCGCGGACAATACGGCGCGCAGCCGCGACACGCCTTCGGCGTCCAGGCCGGCCGTCGGCTCGTCCAGCAGCAGCCAGGCGGGACCGCAGGCGAGCAGACAGGCGAGCGCCAGCCGGCGCTGCTGCCCCCCGCTTAGCGTCCACGGATCCCGCCCGGCCGTCTCCGGCGGCAATCCGACCGCCGCCAGCGCCGCCTTCGCCCGTTCCGCCGCTTCCGGCCCGTCCACTCCAGCGGCCCGCTGCGAATAACGCAGCTCATCGGCCGCCGTGGCGCAAAACCATTGGGCATGCGCCCGCTGCGGCGCGATGCCGAGCTGCAGCAGCACGCGGCGGTTCGGCTTGCCCCGCCGCTTCCACAGCGGCTCCGCGCCCAGATCGATCCGGCCGGCGGCCGGTTCCCGCAGCCCGGCCAACGCTTCGAGCAGCGTCGATTTGCCCGCGCCGTTGCGGCCGATGAGCAGCGTAATTTCTCCGCCGGCAAGATGAAGCCGCCGGCAGTCGACGAGATCGCGTCCGGAACGTCCGTCCTCTGTTATCCGCAGCCCGCTGACGCTTAAGCCGCCGCCCGGCGCAAGGCGGGGGTTCGGCAGCATGCCGCCCTCCGGCCTCGCCATGCCGGGCGTCCTGTTCTCCCGGTTATCCGGCGCATCGCGCCAACCGATCCGGTCGATCGCCCCTTGCCCCGGCGAAGCTCCCCAAAAGCCGGCCAAATCGCCGTCATAGGCGATTCGGCCGGCTTGCATCGCCACGATGCGGTCACCCGGCCGCAGTTCGTCCAGCTTTTGCGTCGCCCATACGACCGTCGCTCCTCGTGCATGAAGACGGCGCACCGCCTCATGAACCGCCTGCGCCGAATTCGGGTCGAGCATGGCGGTCGGCTCGTCGAGCACGATGAAAGGCGACTGCTGGACAAGTCCGCCCGCGATCGCGGTCAACTGCTGCTGGCCGCCCGACAGTCGGTCCACATGCCGATGCATAACAGCCGCGAGCCCGACTTCGGACATGGCGCGTTCCGTCAGCGCCGGTATCCGTTCGCCCGGCACACCAATCCGTTCCATTGCCAGAAGCGCATCCTCGTACGGCGTCGCGCCGACGATGGACGCCTCCGGATGCTGCATCACAATCGGCACCCGTCCCACAGTTCCGAACGTCTCCGGGTCCCGCTTCACCTTTCCTTCCACCTTCCCGCGCCAGCAGCCGGCCAGCAGCTTGGCCAACGTGCTCTTGCCGCTGCCGTTCGGTCCGATGAGATGCACCCATTCCCCTTTCCCGATCCGCAAATCCAATCCGCTCGCAATCGCCTTGCGTCCGCCTTCCGTACCGCCCGGCGCGTCCGGATAAACGGTCACGTCAGACAACTCTACTACCGTTTTCACCAAAAACTTTTCCTCCAACCTCTTCCGCATGAAGCGTTTCTATGGTAAAATCCAATTTGTTAACCACATTATATCGAAATAGGTTAACAATTAAAATAGGGAAAAGGAGCTTTTGAATCGATGTTTCATGAAATTCGTCGTCTCGTATTTATCGCCTTATTTGCCGCATTGTTTATCGTGATGAGCGCCATCAAAATCGATCTTGGCTTTACGCCGGTTCCGATTACGCTGCAAAATTTGGCCGTCATGCTGGCCGGCGCCTTTCTCGGGGCCGGTCCGGGCTTTGCCAGCATCGCCATCGTCGTCGCGCTTACCGCAACCGGCTTGCCGCTCTTGCACGGACAGGGAGGCATTACGTATATCGCCGGACCTACCGGCGGCTTTATACTTATCTTTCCGGTTTGCGCGCTGCTGATCGGCTTCTTCGCCGCCCGGCTGCTGCGCAGCGAGAAGTTCGCCGGCAACCGGATCCTGCTTGCGATTGCGCTGTTTTTCGTCTTCGAGCTGTTCGGCTCGGCGCTCGCCTATATCGGCGGCGTCCCGTGGTTTATGAACGTCACCGGCTATTCGCTCGAGCGCGCGCTCGCCGCAAGCTGCTATCCGTTCCTGCCGGGCGATGCGATCAAGTCGCTGCTCGCGGCGATATTGACGGTTGCCCTTCGGCCTTATTTGCCGGCGGTACGCGGTTACGGCAACCGGCGCGCAACGGAATAACCGTCGGGCGAACCGCCTTCGCGGCGGAACGATTCGGCCGCCCGACAAACAACGACCGCCAGTCCCTCCGGGACTGGCGGTCGTACTGTTAGGGAAGCTTGTCCGTCATGCCGGCCGAAGCGTTCAATCGCTGCAATCGGCGGGAGCGGCCTGTCTGTTGTCATTCTCCAGCTCCAGCTTCTCGCCGACCGTATCGCGAATGACCGAAACGACAAGCTGGAGCAAATAGTTGATATCCGATTGGCTCTGCTGAAATTCCGACACAATCGGAATGCTGTCGAGCTCGTCCTGCAGCTGCTCCATCTCGCGCTCGATTTTGGCAACCATTTTCTCGTTTTTGAACGTCGTCTCGAACGCGACGAGCTCCTTCTGCTTTTTCTTGATTTGGGCGATCAATCCCTGAACCCGTTCATTGGCCTGGATTTGCTTTTCCGCGCGGCGGAAATGCTGCACCTCTTCGGACGTGTAGATCAGTTCGGCAAGCTCTTTGGCTTTGGCCATAATATCCTCGCGAACGATCAAATCCCGGGTATGATAAACCGGAATGGAGCAGCCTGCGGACCCGTGGCCGTGCCGATGCTCCTTCTCATGCGCCCTGCCCGGCGCCTCGCTTGATTGTGTCATCGTCATCTCTCCTCAAACTTTTCGCCAGAAAAGTTTTTTCGTCAGCAATTGGCTTGCAGCAATCGGCATCCGGCTTTAGGATACCGCGCCCTGGACGGTTGCAAGCTCGACCGGCTCCGCTTTGATATACCACGTCTGCGGCTCCGTAACCCGCACATGAACGAATTGTCCGATCCATTCCTTCGGTCCTTCGAAATGGACGAGCTTGTTCGTTCTTGTCCGTCCCGACAGCATATTCGCCTTGTTTTTGCTTTCGCCTTCGACAAGCACTTCGACGATCTGCCCCTTCAGCCGCTCGTTGCTTTCACGGCTCAATTCGGCCATCAGATCGTTCAGCCGCTTCAGCCGCTCCTTCTTCGTCTCGGCCGAGACGTCGTCGGTCATTTCGGCTGCCGGCGTGCCCGCGCGGGGCGAATAAATAAAGGTGAAGGCGGAATCGAAGCGGACTTCGCGCACAAGCGAAAGCGTCTCTTCGAACTGCTCCTCGGTTTCACCCGGGAATCCGACGATAATATCGGTCGTCAGCACGACGTCGGGAATCGCGGCCCTGATTTTGCGCACAAGCTCCAGATACGATTCGCGCGTATATTTGCGGCTCATCTTTTTCAGAATGGCGGTGCTGCCGGACTGTACCGGCAAATGGATATGCTCCACCAGATTGCCGCGGCCGGCCAGCACTTCGATCAAGTGATCGTCGAAGTCGCGCGGATGGCTCGTGGTGAAGCGGACGCGCGGGATATCGATTTTCGAAATATCTTTCATCAGATCGCCGAAACGATAGTTGCGGTCCGTGAAATCTTTGCCGTATGCGTTGACGTTCTGGCCGAGCAGCGTAATTTCCTTGAAGCCTTGCCGCGCCAGTTCCCGCACCTCGGCGATGACGTCTTCCGGCAGCCGGCTCCGCTCCTTGCCCCGCGTATACGGCACGATGCAGTAGGTGCAAAATTTGTCGCAGCCGTACATAATGTTGACCCAGGCGCGCATCCCTTCCCGTTTTTCGGCAAGTTCTCAATAATGTCGCCTTCTTTCGACCACACTTCGACCACCATCTCCTTGCTGAAGATGGCGTTCATCAGCAGTTCCGGCAGGCGGTGAATGTTGTGCGTGCCGAAGATGAGGTCGACGAACGAATGCTTTTGCAAAATCCGGCTCACGACCGATTCTTCCTGCGACATGCAGCCGCAGACGCCGAGAATAAGCTCGGGCTTCTCTGTCTTGAGCGACTTCAGATGCCCGAGCTCGCCGAATACTTTGTCCTCCGCGTTTTCGCGGATCGCGCACGTATTGAGCAGGATGACGTCGGCCTCGTTACGGTCTTCCGTCGCCGTATAGCCCATCTGCTCGAACAGCCCTTTCATCACTTCGGTGTCATGCTCGTTCATCTGGCAGCCGTACGTATATATCAAATATTTCTTGTTCGTTCCGAGTGTGCGCAGCGCTTCCGGCACCGCATTGTCGTACAGCACTTTCACTTCTTCTTTGCCGCGCTGCTTTTCCTGACGATAATTGGGTTCGGATACGATATGAATATCGCGGCCGCCCAAGCGGATTTTTTTGCCATGCTCATCCTCGGAAATGACTTTGGCTCCCGAAAAATCGAAATATTTGCTGTAATCTTTCGTTTCTTTCGCCAACGTTGATCACTTCCCTCCGGTTGTATCCATCAAATTATAGCATGTTTTGCAGGAGGCCGCCACAAGGGTATTCCGAGGCATCGGGCCGGTCGCCGCTTACCCGATAATTTCGGCCGTATCGCCGCTTTGGACGCCAGCCGCGTTCGCTTCATCGGTATCGATGTGCATATCGAGCGCGAAATCCGGCGACACTCTGGCGATCACCTGCTCGAATACGAGTCCCCGTTCGCCGCCAACGCGCACCTTCAGCCTTTGCTTGTCGGCAATCCCCCACCGTTCGGCGTCGGTCGTATGAAAATGGATATGCCGCGCAGCGACGATGACGCCTTGTTCGATCGTCAGTTCGCCGGCTGGCCCTTTGATCGTGATCCCCGGCGTGCCCGCGATATCGCCGGATTCCCTGACGGGCGCGTCGATGCCGATCGCATACGCGTCGGTGCGCGATATTTCGAGCTGCGTCGCGCTGCGGGCCGGCCCCAGTATCCGCACTTTCGGGAACGAGCCTTTCGGGCCGACAACCTCCACCGTTTCATTGGCCGCAAACTGCCCTGGCTGCGATAGCGGCTTCATGACCGTCAGCTCGTAACCCGGGCCGAACAGCGCCTCCACATGCTCCCGCGAAAGATGGATATGCCTCGCCGATACGCCAACCGGTACAAGTTTTGCCATGAAAAGATCATCCTTTCGTTTGTCCCTGTAAAGTATACCCTATCGCCAGTATACGCCAAACATCTTCCGACAGCAAAAAAGCATGCGGCCGATTCGGCAGCATGCCCGGGCTTCTCCCGTTTATTTGAACTCGGCAAGCAGATTGTCGAACTGCTCGCGGGTAATATCGAGCGATTGCTTCGCCAACGCTTCCTGTGCGAATCCCGGGATGAGGTCCTCGTAACATTTGCGCGTTTTATCCTGATAGATCAGTCCGGTCAGCATCCCGTTCGTTTCCATAATTTTGTTCATCGCGGCAACCCGGTTGGTCGGATCGTAGTCCGGGAACTGATCCAGGTTGACGATGTTTTCCTTGAACCAGTCGTACGTGTTCACCTTGTTGAATGTTACGCAGGGGCTGAACACGTTAATGAACGAAAAGCCTTTATGCTTGATCGCCTCCTCGATCAGCAGCGTCAGCTGCTTCAGATCGCTGGAGAACGATTGCGCGACGAACGTCGCACCCGCGGACAGCGCGATTTCGAGCGGCGACAGCGACGTCTCGATCGAGCCTTCCGGCGTCGATTTCGTCTTGAAGCCTGCGGCGCTGCGCGGCGATGTCTGGCCTTTGGTCAAGCCGTAAATCTGGTTGTCCATTACGATATAGGTAATGTCCAGGTTGCGGCGAATCGCATGAACCGTATGTCCCATGCCGATAGCGAAGCCGTCGCCGTCGCCGCCGGAGGCGATAACCGTCAATTCCCGGTTGGCCAGCTTGACGCCCTGCGCGATCGGCAGCGCCCGGCCGTGAATGCCGTGGAAGCCGTAAGCGTTAATATAGCCGGAAATCCGTCCCGAACAGCCGATGCCGGATACGACAGCCAGTCCCTCGGGCTCCAAACCGACGTTGGCTGCCGCCCGCTGAATGGCCGCTTGCACGGAGAAATCGCCGCAGCCGGGACACCAGTTCGGCTTCACATTATTGCGAAACTCTTTGAATGTCGCCATCTTAGTTCAACTCCTTGCAAGCTTTGTACACTTCGGAAGGCAGGAACGGAGTCCCGTCATATTTCAAAATGCTGCGGATATTGTCGGCAAATCCGCAATGCAGCTTGATTTGCGCAGCGAGCTGCGCCGTCGCGTTGTTCTCCAGGACGACGATCCGCTTGGCGCTCTTCAGATACGGCAGCAGCAAATCGGCCGGGAACGGATGGATCTGGCGCACGGTCACATGATTGCTCGTCACGCCGTCCGCTGCGAGCCGCTGTCTTGCCTCGTCGATCGTGCCTCCGGTCGAGCCCATGCCGATCATCAGCAGATCCGGCGCTTCATGAGGCGCGTCGACGCGGATCGCTTCGCGGATGTAGACGCCTTTCAGCTTTTTCAGCCGTTTGTCCATCATCTTCTGGCGGTTCTGCGCATTCTCCGACGGGCGGCCGGCCTCATCGTGCTCGACGCCTGTCACGTGATGGAGGCCGTATTTCTCTCCCGGCAGCACGCGCGGCGAAACGCCGTCTTCCGTAAATTCATAGCGCTTGAACAACTCGTTCGGCTCAAGCGGCGGCGCGTCCTTCACCAGTTTGCCGCGTTCGATCGGTATTTTCTCATAGTCCAGCATTTCACAGGACTGCTTGCCGAGCGACAGCTGCAAATCGGTCATGACGATGACCGGCACCTGATATTTCTCGGCCATATTGAACGCCTCGATCGTATCGTAGAAGCAGTCCTCGATCGAAGCCGGCGCGATAACCAGCTTCGGAATTTCACCGTGCGTGCCGTATACCATCGCGTTCAGATCGGATTGCTCCTGCTTGGTCGGCAAGCCGGTGGACGGACCGCCGCGCTGCGTGTCGACGATGACAAGCGGCGTTTCGGTCATGCCGGACAAGCCGATCGACTCCATCATGAGCGACAAGCCGGGGCCGGCGGAAGCCGTCATCGCCCGCACGCCGGCGTATCCCGCGCCGATCGCCATCGTCGCGGCGGCGATTTCATCCTCCGTCTGAATCACGGTGCCGCCGAATTTCGGCAGCTTCTTAATCAAATATTCCATAATCTCGGAAGCAGGGGTAATCGGATAAGCGGACATAATTCGGCATCCTGCGACAATAGCGCCGAGCCCGATCGCTTCATTGCCGATCATAAACAATTTCTGGCGGCCGTCGGCCGGCTCGAGCCGGAACTCTTCCAAGGGACCTCCGGCAAGCTCGAGCACATACTCGGCGCCGCGCTTGACCGCCTCCACGTTTTTCTCGACGATGGCCGGTCCTTTCCGTCCGAACTCTTCCTCCACCGCCTTGTTGAATACTTCCAGCGGCAAGCCGAGAAGCGCCCACGATGCCCCGGAGGCGACCATGTTCTTCATCAACGAAGTGCCAAGCTCCTCGGCAATCGCCGTAATCGGCACGGCAAACAGCCGGGCGTCCACGCCATCCGGCAGCGTCGGATTGAATTTCGCATCGGCGACGACGACGCCGCCCGGACGCAGCTCGTGGCTGTTCAAATCGATGCTTTCCTGATCGAACGCGACGAGAATGTCCAGATCGTCCGAGATGGCCCGAATCGGCTTCGTGCTGATGCGAATTTTGTTATTCGTATGACCGCCTTTGATCCGGGAAGAAAAATGACGATATCCGTATAAATAGTATCCGAGCCGGTTCAGCGCCGTCGAAAAATGCGGTCCGTACTTTCGACGCCCTCCCCTTGCTGACCCCCGATCTTCCAAGACAATTGACTGATCAAAATGCCCATCTCCTCTTTTTGATGAACGGTGATAGTTCGACAACAAGCTATTTGAATGAAAGCTATTCGATTGTCACATAAATTTTAAGATTGGTAACCGTAAAAAGCAAGGCGTAATCGGTTTTTTTAAGATAATTCTTTTCGATTGAATTGATACCGGAACGAGATGGAAGACCATAATGTCATGTCGCAGGCAGCATCGCCGTCAAATAACGGAGCGCATTGCCGCTGAAAAAACGTTCCGTCTGTTCCGCCGAATATCGCTTCAGAAGCGCTTCTTTCAATCTCCATACATCTTCCGGACTGCGCAAATCTTCCATATGGCGATCTATGCCGTCGAAGTCCGATCCGAGCATAATATGGCGGTCGCCGCCGAGCGCGCAGACATGCTCGATATGGCGGAGCAGATCGTCCGTTGTGACGGGGGCCACCGGTCGCACGAACCAGGGGACGAACGTCATGCCGATCCGCCCGTCGACCGCGATAATCGCCCGTATCTGATCGTCCGTCAAATTGCGCGGATGGTCGCATACGGAACGGGCATTGGAGTGTGAGGCGATAAACGGGCGGCCGGCCAGGTCGCACACGTCCCAAAACCGGCTTCCGACAAATGGGAAACGTCGACGATAATGCCGAGCCGTTCGCACTCCCGGACAAACTCCTTCCCCTTGCCCGTCAGTCCTGCGCCGCGAGGCTCCATCACGCCGTCCGCGGCCCAGTTGGCGTGGTTCCAGGTAAGCCCGACCGCCCGCACGCCGAGCCGGTACAGGATGCGCAGCAGCGTCAGATCGCCGTCAAGCCGGTCCACGCCTTCCAGGGAAAGCAGGGCGCCGATCTGCCGTTCGCGTCCCGCCGCTTCCAGATCGGCGGCCGACCGGATCAGACGGATGCCGGGAATGGACAGCACTTTGCGGTAAAACAGGTCGATGCTGCGCCATACCGGCGTCATGCCGCCATGCTGCCGCTCCGGAATATAGACCGCAAATGTCTGAAGCAGGCTGCCCGCCGCCTTTAGACGAGGAAACGTCACGTCGAGCCCGTCCGATCCGGCGGCAAAATCGAGCCTGTCGTCGTCCAGAAGCTTGCACAGCACATCGCAATGAAAATCGATCATTTATCGTTCCTCCTGACGTTTGTCCGGCATGATGCGCAAAAAACCTGTTTACACCGGTCGTAAACAGGTTCTATTTCTTACGCGAGCATTTCTGTATAGGCATCTTGGGTTATCGCGGTTCAACGATCAGCTTGATCGCTGTCCGATCTTCTCCGTCGATTACAATATCGGTAAAAGCCGGAATACAGATGAGATCCACCCCGCTGGGAGCGACAAAGCCCCGGGCGATCGCCACCGCCTTGATCGCCTGATTCAACGCACCAGCCCCGATCGCCTGCAATTCGGCAGCCCCGCGTTCCCGCAAAACGCCAGCCAGCGCGCCTGCTACGGAATTTGGGTTGGACTTTGCTGAAACTTTTAATACTTCCATGACAAGTACCTCCTCGGGAATGATGGATGGAATCCACTATTAAATCTTTATTCGAGAGAGGTCAAAAAATTCCTGCTGATTTCATCCGAGTTCGCAAAGTCTTTTGAATTATCTTACTATTTAAAGAAAAAAAGAGTGGCCGATCAAGACATGATGAGCCACTCGTCCTCGGTCAGACGGATTTTTTCGATGGCGGTCGCCCGGCCGTTCGTCTCGTCCAATTCGGCGTACACACCGTGGAATTGCCATTTTCCTTCATCTACGACAAAACGGGCCGGAAGCTGCGTTTTGAATTTGGACAGCACCGCCGTTCGTTCCATGCCGAGCACCCCTTCGCGCGAACCGACCATTCCCGCATCGGTAATATAAGCGGTGCCCCCCGGCAAAATCGTCTCGTCGTTCGTTTGCACATGCGTATGCGTGCCGACGACGAGCGAAGCGCGGCCGTCCAGATGCCAGCCCATGGCGATTTTCTCCGACGTTGCCTCGGCATGAAAATCGACCAGCACGCATTTCGTTTCTTTGCGCACCCGTTCCAGTTGTTCGTCGGCTTCGCGGAACGGGCAATCGATCGGCGGCAAAACGTTCTGCCCTGCAAGTTGACGATCGCCAGCTTTTTGCCGTTTGCGCGGATGATCGCGGAGCCTTGCCCCGGCGTTCCCGGCGGAAAATTGGCCGGACGAACGATGCGCGGTTCGTCGTCGATCCATTCGAAGATGTCCTTATTGTCCCAGGTATGATTTCCCATCGTAATGCCGTGCACGCCCCAGGTAAACAAATCTTTCGCGATCGAAGCGGTAATGCCGCGTCCGTGCGCCGCATTTTCGCCGTTTGCGATGACGATATGAGGATGATATTTGTCGATCAGCGCCGGCAGCACCTGTTTGACTGCGGCTCTGCCGACGCTTCCGACGATATCCCCGATAAACAGCAGCTTCATTGTTGTTTTCTCTTCCTCCGCTTATGTTCCGTTAGACGGGAAAAGTGGCTGACTTTCGCAGCCACTTTCCGCCGATTGTTATCCTGCTTTATTTCGCGTATTCCACAGCTCGCGTCTCCCGGATGACGGTAATTTTAATATGCCCCGGATAATCGAGCTCGTTTTCGATTTTCTTCGTTATATCGCGCGCGAGGCGGAACGCCTCGATGTCGTCGATCTTGTCCGGCTGCACCATGACGCGAACTTCCCTGCCGGCCTGTATCGCATAGGACTTCTCGACGCCTTCGAACGATTCGGAAATTTCCTCGAGCTTCTCCAGCCGCTTGATGTACGTCTCCAGCGTCTCCCTGCGTGCGCCCGGACGTGCCGCCGACAACGCATCCGCGGCGCCGACCAGCACGGCGATAACCGACGTCGCCTCGCAATCTCCGTGATGGGATGCGATACTGTTGATGACGACCGGATGCTCCTTGTATTTCTTGCCCAGTTCCACGCCGATTTCCACGTGGGAACCTTCTACTTCGTGATCAAGCGCTTTGCCGATATCGTGCAGCAGGCCGGCCCGTTTCGCCAGCGTAACGTCCTCGCCGAGCTCCGCTGCCATCAACCCGGTCAAATACGCAACTTCCATCGAATGCTTCAAAACGTTTTGGCCATAGCTTGTTCGATACTTCAGACGGCCCAATATCTTGATCAGATCCGGGTGCAATCCGTGCACGCCGACTTCGAACGTCGCCTGTTCCCCGTATTCGCGGATTCGTTCGTCCACTTCCTTGCGGGATTTCTCGACCATTTCTTCGATGCGCGCCGGATGGATACGTCCGTCTGCAACCAACTTCTCGAGAGCGGTTCGGGCAATTTCCCGACGAATCGGATCGAAGCCCGACAATATGACCGCTTCCGGCGTATCGTCGATAATCAAATCGATACCGGTCAATGTTTCCAAAGCGCGGATGTTGCGCCCCTCGCGTCCGATAATGCGGCCTTTCATTTCCTCGTTCGGCAGCGCCACGACCGATACGGTCGTCTCTGCCACATGATCCGCCGCGCAACGCTGGATCGCCAGAGAAATAATATCGCGCGCTTTCTTGTCGGCTTCTTCTTTCGCTTGTTGTTCGATCTCCTTAATCATTTGAGCCGATTCATGGCGCACTTCCTGCTCGACGTTGGACAGAATGATCTGCTTCGCTTCTTCCATCGTCAGTCCGGATATCCGCTCCAATTCACTAAGCTGCTGCTTGTAAATGGAGTCGATCTGCTCCTGGGTTTCCTCGATTCGTTTCTCCTTGTTGGCTACTTGTTCTTCTTTGCGTTCCAGTGCTTCTAATTTTTTATCCAGCGACTCCTCTTTTTGCAGCAAGCGTCTTTCCAGACGTTGAATTTCATTTCGTCGCTCGCGAATGTCTTTCTCTGCTTCGGTACGGAGTTTGTGGACTTCGTCTTTCGCTTCCAAGACCGTTTCTTTCTTCTGCGCTTCCGCTTCCTTCCTCGCATTTTCGATTATCTGGGAGGCGGCTTGCTCCGCGCTCGAAATTTTGGCCTCGGCAATCGACTTCCGAATAAAATAACCAATCCCAAAGAAAATCGCGCCAACAACGAGAACGATCAAGAGCCAAGCCCAATCAGGCATCTTGTTCACCTCCTCGTTGCCATTCACCAAGGCAAACGCTTGGGATGATATGGGGTTTTAAGCCGGGTTCCATACCGTTTTACATTTGCATAACTTACATTCATCGTTTCGAATCAATTTGTGGAAGTGAAATCGATTCAAAAGGCAGGAATACACATTCATTTTAGCTTTTGCGAAAATCAATTGTCAAGCCATGGCAAGTCGTCGTCCCCATCTTCGGCAGTCCGGCGCAGCGCTTCGCGCACGATATCGCCCGGAAATCCGCGGCGCAGCAAAAATTGGGCGAGCTTGCGGCGCCGCTCGCTCTGCTCGCCGCGCAGCGTCCGCCATTTTTGACTGCCAGCGCAAGAGCGACTTCCAGTTCTTCGGCCGGATCGAGCGCATCCGCCGCTTCCGCCGCCGTCTCGCCCTTCACGCCCCGCTGCCGCAATTCCTGCACAATCAGGCGCCGTCCTTTGCCCGCGCTCCGCAGCCGCTGGCCGGCGAACAGGCCGGCATAGTCGCGGTCGTCCACCAGCCGTTCCCGTTCGAGCCTGTCGAGCGTCAGCGCGACCGCTCCGGCTTCCATCCCTTTGCGCAGCAAATAGCGCTCGACTTCTTTGCGCGTGCGGGGTTTGACGCCTAAATAGACGAGAGCGGCCATGTAGCAGCGGTATTTGTCGTCTTCGCCGCGAATTTCGTCCAGGACGGCGGGATCGACCGTCTGGCCTTTCAACAGACGGTAGCGGACCATAATGTCTTCATGGACCGACAATGCCGCCTCGTCGGCGCCGTCGATATAAATATGGTAGCGGCGACGCTCTTTGCGGTCCTGCTTGACCGCGGTAATGACGGCGGGCCGCTCGTGTCCGCCGGGCCGTTCCTTCATTTCACGTCCCCCTTCGACTGCCGCTGCAAATTCGAAAGAGCACCCGCCAGAGGTGCTCCCGTTCCGAATAGACGTATAGATTCGATTCGCCCGTTATTCAAAATCGAGCTCGAACGCCTCTTCCTCTTCCTTCGTCGGATGCTGAGGCAGCGGGTCCGTGACGACAGCGTTCAGCTTATGCGCCTCGCGAATCTGGTTCTCGATCGTCGCGGCAATGTCCGGATGATCCTTCAAAAACTGCTTGGCGTTCTCGCGGCCTTGTCCGAGCCGTTCGCCGTTGAACGAGAACCAGGCGCCGCTCTTCTGCACGATGTCCATTTCCGTGCCCATGTCGATAATGCTGCCTTCCTTCGAGATGCCTTCGCCGTACATAATGTCGATATCGGCTTGTCTGAAAGGCGGCGCTACCTTGTTCTTCACGACTTTAATGCGGGTCCGGTTGCCGACGACGTCGTTGCCCTGCTTGATCGATTCCACGCGGCGCACGTCAAGCCGGACGCTGGAATAAAACTTCAGCGCGCGTCCGCCGGGCGTCGTCTCCGGATTGCCGAACATGACGCCGACCTTCTCGCGAAGCTGATTGATGAAGATCGCAATCGTCTTGGACTTGCTGATCGCGCCGGACAGCTTCCGCAACGCCTGCGACATCAGTCGCGCCTGCAGCCCGACATGCGAATCGCCCATCTCTCCTTCGATCTCCGCTTTCGGCACGAGCGCCGCCACAGAGTCGATGATAATGATATCGACCGCGCCGCTGCGGACAAGCGCTTCAGCAATTTCAAGCGCCTGCTCCCCGGTATCCGGCTGGGAAAGCAGCAGTTCGTCGATATTGACGCCGAGCTTGCTGGCGTAAAGCGGGTCGAGCGCATGCTCCGCATCGATGAAGGCGGCTTGTCCGCCGATCCGCTGCACTTCTGCAATGGCGTGCAGCGCCACTGTCGTCTTGCCGGACGATTCCGGTCCGTATACTTCAATAATCCGGCCTCTCGGGTATCCTCCGATTCCGAGGGCGATATCTAAAGCAAGGGAACCGCTGGATACGGTTTCCACTTGCAGTTGCGCACTTTCCCCCAACTTCATGATGGAGCCTTTACCGAATTGCTTCTCGATCTGACGAAGCGCCATTTCCAACGCAGCACGACGATCTGACAACCAACTCACATCCTTCACTGTTTATAATGTTATGATACTCTTTTTTACCACGGTTGCCAAGCATTTTTTCGAACATACATTCGGTTTTTTGCGGAAGCGACGGCGGACGACAAAAAAGAACCGCAGCAAATGATACATCTGCCACGGTTCTTCCGTCAACTAAGGACAATTATAGACGCAATATGCCGCAAAGACAAGGCTCAGATGTGACGGAAATGTGGCAATCTTCAACGCCGTTCGGGTTTAATCGCCCGCGTCCGCCTTGATCGCCTGCCATAGCCGGTATAGCGCCGCCTTGACGACGCGCAGCCGGATCATGTCGCGGTTTCCGCTCATATGTGCCGTATGGACGACCGTTTCGCCGCCGCGCCGGGCGATCGCGAAGTAGACGAGCCCGACAGGCTTGCCTTCCGCTTCCTCCGGACCGGCGACGCCGGTCAGCGAAATGCCGAAATCGCTGTCCGTCCGCTCCCGCACCCGTTCCGCCATCATGGCCGCTGTCGACTCGCTTATCGCGCCCGGCGCCCCGGGACCTTCGAGCTGCGCCAGCGGAATGCCGAGCAGCGCGTGCTTCGTCGCGTTCGTATAAGAAACGACCCCGCCGGCGAACGCGCCGCTGCTTCCCGGCACGCTCGTCAGCAGCTCGGCCAGCAGGCCGCCGCTCAAGCTTTCGGCCGACGAGACCCGCCGCCCCGAGCTGCGCAGCAGCTCGATGACCGCCGCCTCCAGCGGCCGTTCTTCCGTCGCATACAGATGGTCCCCGACGCGCGACTTGATCGCTTCCGTCATCCGGTCGAGCTTGCCGAGCGCTTCCGCGTCGGTCTGCGCTTTCGTCGAGATGCGGACCGCCACCTCGCCTTCCTTCGCATAGGTGGCGACGGTCGGATCCGTCTGCCCGTCGATCAGGTCGATCAGCGCCGCCTCCAGATTCGATTCGCCGATGCCCGCAAACATCAGTACCCGGGAGTGAAGCGGAGCTATCGCCCCCATTTGGGAACGGAGCCATTCTGTTCCCGGTCCGTCGAACATCGGCTTCATCTCCCGCGGCGGTCCCGGCAGCAGCATATAGCGCGTCCCGTCCGCCTCAAGCGCGACGCCGACCGCGAGACCGGCTTCATTGCCGAGCGGCTCTGCGCCCTCGATCATCAGCGCCTGCCTGCGGTTGCTCTCGACCATATGGGCGCCCCGGCTCGCAAACAACGCTTCGATCTTGGCCATGGAAGGTTCGTGCACCACAAGGCGCCGTCCCAAATAATCGGCCAGCACATCCTTCGTCAAATCGTCCTGGGTCGGTCCCAGACCGCCTGTCATCAGCACCAGATCGGCGCGCTTGCGGGCGTTTACGATCGCTTCGCGAAGCCGTCCGGCATTATCGCCGACTACAGTCTGAAAATAAACGTCGATGCCGAGGTTCGCGAGCCCGCGGGACAAATATTGCGCATTCGTGTTTACGATCTGGCCGAGCAGCAGCTCCGTGCCGACAGCAATGATCTCGGCTTTCATTCCATCTCTCCTCTGCCTTGGCGTTGTCATCGGTCCAACCGGTTCATTTGGAAAGGGAAATCAGGTTTTTGTTTTTTACGAAATAGTCGAAGCCGGAGTAAACGGTAATAAGCGCCGCCGCCCAGCTGGCGATAAGATCAAAACGAAAATCGAGGAAGGCAAAAGGGAAATTGTTCAGCAGCAGCGCGATAATCATCGTGATCTGCACGCCCGTCTTCCACTTTCCCCACTTGCTCGCAGCCAGAACGGTGCCTTCGAGCAGCGCGATTTGGCGCAGACCCGTTACCGCGAACTCGCGGCTTATAATGATGATCGCGATCCATGCGTCCAGCTTGTCCATCTCGACGAGCGAAATGAGTACGGCCGCGACGAGCAGCTTATCCGCAAGCGGATCGAGCAGCTTGCCGAGATTGGTAATGATTTTGTTCTTCCTGGCGATATATCCGTCCAGCCCATCCGTACTTGCCGCGATAATAAAAATGAGCGCCGCTACGATCTGATTGACCGTGATGGAATAATCCTCGAATTTCAACGAGCCGAGATTCAGATTGACGAGAAGGAAAAACATAATAATCGGCACCAGAAATATTCTCGCCAGCGTAATCTTGTTGGCCAGATTCAAGCGATTCCCTCCCCGGACAAATCGAACTCGTAGGCGTGGGTAATGCGCACTTTCTGAATTTCGCCGATGCCCGCCGTACAGCCCGTGATGAACACTTCGCCGTCGATTTCCGGCGCATCGTACGGAGAGCGGCCGACATAGACGTCGCTTCTGCCGTCATAGCGCTCCACGAGCACATCGATCGTTTTTCCGATATATTTGCTGCTGTTTTCGCGCGACACTTCGCGCTGGATCTCCATCAAGGTGTTGGCCCGCCATTGTTTGACTTCGTCCGGCACGTGATCGGGCAGTCGTACCGCGGGCGTATCTTCTTCGGCGGAATAAGTAAAGACGCCCAGCCGGTCGAACTTGATTTCGCGCACGAAATCGCACAGCCGCTGGAACTGCTCGTCGGTTTCGCCGGGGAAGCCGACGATGATGCTCGTACGCAGGGCGACGTCGGGAATGCGGGCGCGGATTTTGCTGATCAGCTCGCGGACGTCGCGCTGCCGGCCGGGCCGTCTCATCCGCTTCAATATAAGATCCTCGCTGTGCTGAAGCGGCATATCGATATAATTGCACACCTTCGGGTTCGAGGCGATCGTTTCGATCAGCTCATCCGTAAAAAATCCGGGGTAGGCGTAATGAAGCCTGATCCAGGCAATGCCTTCCACCTCGCTCACCCGGTTCAGCAGCTCCGGCAGCATAAACCGGTTGTACAGGTCGGTTCCGTAATTGGTCGAATCCTGCGCGATCAGGCTGACTTCCTTGACGCCCTGGGCGGCCAGACCCCGCACTTCTTCGACAATCGACTCGATCGACCGGCTGCGGAATTTGCCTCTCATGAGCGGAATGCTGCAGAAAGTGCAAGCATTGTCGCAGCCTTCGGCGATTTTGACGTATGCCGTGTACCGGGGCGTCGTCACCTTGCGGGGCAGCTTCCGGTCGTAATCGAAAGCCGGATGCCCGACGCGCACCGGCTTCTTGCCGCGCAGCGCTTCGTCGACAATAGTATTAATATGATGAAAATCGCCGGTGCCGACGATGCCGTCGATTTCCGGCATCTCCGTCATCAGCTGCTCCTTGTACCGTTGCGTGAGGCAGCCGGATACGATAAGCGCCTTCAAATTGGCCGTTTCCTTCAGTTCCGCCAGATCGAGAATGGTGTTGACCGATTCTTCCTTGGCCGCGTCGATGAAACCGCATGTATTGACAATAATGACTGTGGCATCCTCCGCCTCCTCCACGAGCCGATAGCCGCGCTCATGAATAAGACCGGACATAATCTCGGAATCCACCAGATTTTTCTCGCATCCAAGCGTTACAATTTTTACACGTTCCGTCACTTTCGCAATCCCCCAGATCTCAACCGAAAAACTGTATGATCAAGTATAATATATGCCTATAAGCGTGTCAAAAACGCAAATAGTCCCGCTATTCGTTCCGGCAGCGGAACGGCGGGACGCTTTCCGAATTAACGGTAGTTCGTAAATTGCAGCTCCAGCGGCAGATCCGCCTCTTTAAGCAGCCGCATGACGGCCTGCAGATCGTCGCGGCTCTTGCCGCTAACGCGAATCTGATCGCCCTGGATCTGGCTTTTCACTTTCAGCTTCGAGTCTCGAATGAGCGTATTGATCTTCTTGGCGACATCCTGTTCGATTCCTTGACGGAGCCTGATGCGCTGCCGGACCGTGCCGCCCGCCGCCGGCTCGATTTTGCCGTAATCGAGATTTTTCACCGGCACGCCGCGTTTGGCCATCTTGGACAGCAATATATCGAGTACGCTCCGCAGCTTGTAATCGTCGTCCGATACGACGACCAGCTCTTCCTTTTCCATCGTAATGGAGCTCTTGCTCCCCTTGAAGTCGAAGCGCGTCTCGATTTCACGCTCCGTCTGCCGAATCGCGTTTTCCAATTCCTGCATATCCACTTTGGACACAATGTCGAACGAATTTTCCGATGCCATGAATCGGTTTCCTCTCCTCTTTACCGCTCCGTCACGATCAGCCGAACGCCGCTTATCGGCCCTCTCCGCCCGTACCGGATTGGCCGGTCTCATTCGCAGCGGAGCCGTCTTCGACGATCGGATGGAATATTATTTTTTCGAATTCGGCCGGTTGCCGTCATCGACGACGATATCATCGATTTTGATTTCCACATTGTCGGCCCGTCCCACGTTTACGTACAGCGGCTTATCCAAATCGTAGGTGAGCGTATTGTCCGGGTCAACCGTTTTCGAAATGCGCGCCTTTCCGCCTTTGCGCTCTTCCCGGACTTCTATCCAGCTTTGGCCGTTCGTCACCACGATTTCCAGCTTGTGGTCGCCAGCCGGCGCGACATCGTAATGGTCGATGTTGCCTTCCTTCTCTCTGAACGTCACCGTGGTCGCCGGCTTCTCCGGTTCGGTTTCCGGTTCGGCCGTTTCGCCGGTTCCTTGCGTGTCCGTTCCCGTGCCCCGGCCTTCGCCGGCCGTCTGGTCCGTACCGTTGTCGGACGGCGGCCTCACCTCGTCGGTGATCGACGTATTGTTGTCCGCCGTTTTCGGCGGCGGGCTGTCTTTGCGAATTGCGAACACATATACCAGAATTAAAATTAAAATAAGAAAGGACCACATCAGAACGGAAAATCCGACTTTGCCGAAACGTTCCGAACGCTGCGACGGCTGCGAACGGCGCGGCGGTCTTGCGGCGATCGACGGCTCGGTTTCCGTCTCCAGCGATGCCGAAGGAATTTCCTTTCCGTATTGGGACAAAATTTGATCGGCGTCCAAACCGACGGCCTCGCAATAATTTTTCACGAAGGCTCTTACATAGAAATTACCGGGAAGGACGTTGTAATTGCCTTCTTCGATCGCTTCCAGGTAACGTTTTCTGATTTTTGTGCTGTCCTGCACGTCGTCGAGCGTCAAGCCGCGTTCCAGACGGGCTCGGCGCAATTCGGCTCCCAGTTCGGACACGGTGCGCACCTCCTCCGGTCATTCATCGTGAATGGCGATATACCGTTAAAAATCGTTCAATCCCGAAGTGATCGAATCGTAACTGATCTCTTCTTCGGGCGTATTGCGAAGTTCGATAATCGTTGTAAAATGGCTGTAATCATAATGCGATTCCTTGACGAAAATATCCGGATGTTCGATAACTTTGGTCGCGGGCATAGCCATTATTTCTTGAAGCAGCGCATAATGCCGCTCATTCGCACGCATCGTGCTGACGATGCCGTCAATAATAAAAATGTTGTTCGGGTTCATTTCGTCGCCCGACAGCTGGCTGCGGACCGTTTGCCGCAACAAGGTGGAAGAAACGAACGTCCATCGCTTGTTGGAGCATACGCTGCCGGCAATAATCGATTCGGTCTTGCCGACGCGCGGCATTCCCCTGAGACCGATTACCTGATGGCCGTCACGCTTGAACAGCTCGCCCAAGAAATCGACCAGCAGGCCAAGCTCGTCCCGGGTGAAGCGAAACGTCTTGCGGTCATCCGAATCCCGCTCGATATATCGGCCGTGACGAACGGCCAACCGATCGACCAGCGTCGGAGGCCGCAATTTGTTCAGTGTTATATTATCCACTTTTTGCAGCAGTTTGCCAAGCAGCTCGATTTTCATTTCGTCGTCGGTTTGCAGCAGCATGCCGCGCGTGCGGTCCTCAACGCCGTTGATCGTCAAAATATTCACTTCGAGCATGCCGAGCAGCGAGGCGATGTCCCCAAGCAATCCCGGACGGTTTTTATGTATTTTGTATTCCATGTACCATTGTTTATACTCCATGCGAACACCACCGTTGCGTAAAATCGAGCTTGGCAGCCGGAAATCATCAACTTCAATAATGAAAATTCAACAAAATTCGTCAAAATCCTTCTTTATTATAAAAGTCATTGCAGAAAAGCCCCCTGTTCGGGAGCTTTCGCTGCCTTGTTTCGAATGACTTATAAAGCCCGATAAAAAATCCGGTTCGTATGGCTTACGAATTGGAAACGAGTTTCACCATCAGACGGGCAAGCGTACGGCGTTCCTCATCGTTGCCGGCATCCCAAAGCTCCTTCAGCAAACGTTCCTCGCCGTTTTTGGGATCGACTTTTTCATCGAGGAACGAACCGATTTCGAACGCGAGATTGGAAATCGTATCTTCGGACAGCCCCGCTTGCTTCCCTTGCGCGACACGATCGGCCAAAAAATGTTTCCATGTTTCGAAATTGGTAAGAACTGTTGACACTTCTTTCGCCTCCTTCGATTGTTGAAGATCAAAATCGTCAACAGTCGTATTTTGTGCGAGGCGCATACAGATTATTCGACGCATCGGCCAGTCAATTTGTTGCAGCCGCGAATGGCGCTAGGTGATCCAGCCCCCGTTCGGACTAATAATTTGGCCGGTAATATATCCGGATTCAGGCAAAGCGAGGAAGTATACCAGCGAAGCGATTTCGTCCGGCCTGGCGAGCCGTCCCGCCGGAATTTCCTGCTCGAGCGCCGCCCGTTCCTCGTGATTCAGATGGTCGAGCATGGCCGTGTCCACCGCCCCCGGAGCGACCGCATTGACGGTGACGCCCGACGGGGCGAGCTCTTTGGCCAGCGCCTTGGTGAACGCGTTAACGCCACCTTTCGCCGTGGAATACAGCACTTCACACGAAGCGCCGGACATGCCCCAGACGGACGAAATATTGATGATTCTGCCGAAACGCTGGCGAATCATCGCCGGCACGAACAGCTGCGTGCATAAAAACATGCCTTTCAGGTTAACCGCCATTACGTCGTCCCAGGTGCTCTCCTCGACATCGGAAAGCAAGCCGTAATGGGCAATGCCGGCATTGTTGACGACGATGTCCGGCATCATCCCGTGCTGCTCCAGCTTGTCGCGCATGCGCGCCAACTGCTCCTTCGAGCGCACATCGGCCGCGGCGGTGAGCACCTTGACCCCGGATTCCATGCAGAAGCGGGCGGTCTCGGCGGCCGCCTCATGGGACTGCAAATAATGGATGACGACGTTCACGCCTTCCGCGGCGAAGCGCTGCGCAATGGCAGCGCCGATCCCGCGGCTTCCCCCGGTAATCAGCGCCGTCATCTCGCTCAACGTTTTCATGGTCAGGACTTGGCGACGACGGACACGGCCAGCTGATTCCAGTCGAAATGCTCGCGCAGCCGTTCGTTCGCTTCTTCCAGCGTCGTCCGCTCGTACAGTGCAAGCTGCTCGAACAGGTCGCCGTCGCGAAAGCGATAGCGCGTAAACTCGCCTGCGATCGCCTCGGGGGAATTCAGCATGCGCAAATAACCGCCGATTTTTTCCGTTTCGCCCGCTCGAAAGAAGTTTTCTGCAAGCCGTCGGCAAGCGCCCGGTCGACGGCCACCCGGAATCGGTCGAGCAGCGCGTCGGGATCCGGCGTATCTCCGCCTATGACGGAGAACGCGTAATCCGGAGCGGAATTGTATTCGTGACCGAAAGAATCGGAAATGAGATTGTCGTCGTACAAGCTTTGGTAAAGCGGGGAACTCGGGCCGATCAGCGACTCGAGCATCAGCTTCGTGGCGGCTTCCCTGCGTTGCAGCTCGCGTCCGGTGAAGCCGGTCCGCTTTTCCTTGAAGCCGAACATGCATTTCGGCAGCGAAACCGGAAGAACGGCTTTCGTCTTCGGCTTTTTGACCGATTCCGGCTCCGCATCGAAGAAACGGCGGATTTCCTCCTGCGGAGGAAACGATTTTCGCGACTGGTTGTCACGCACAAGCCCGAAGATGCGCTCTGCGTCCACGCCGCCCACGACAAAGAGCATCATGTTGCCCGGATGGTAAAACGTCTCATAGCAGCGGTACAGCGTCGCCTTGTCGATCTGCCGGATCGATTCGACGGTGCCCGCGATGTCGATATGAATCGGGTGGTTGTGGTACATCGCATCGATCAGACCGAAATAGACCCGCCAGTCCGCGTTGTCGCGATACATATTGATTTCCTGCTCGATAATGCCTTTTTCCTTCTCCACATTCTCGTCCGTAAAATACGGATGCTGCACGAAATCGAGCAATGTGACGAGATTTTTCTCGATTTGCTCCGTTGCGGAGAACAAGTACACCGTCCGGTCGAAGCTTGTGAACGCATTGGCCGACGCGCCTTGCGAAGCGAACGTCGCGAAGATGTCGCCGGTCGGCTCCTCGAACATTTTATGCTCGAGAAAGTGTGCAATGCCGTCCGGCACTTCGATCGGCGGCCGGTCGCCGACGGCAAACCGGTTGTCGATGGAGCCGTAGCGGGTCGAGAAGGTGGCGTACGTTTTCCGGAACCCTTCCTTAGGCAATACAATGACTTCCAGTCCGTTCGGCAGCACTTCCCGGTACAACGTCTCGCGAACGTCGGAATATACGAGCCGCTCCATACGCTATTCCTCCTTGCCGTCCCGCAAAAAATAGATCGTGTCGAGCATGACGCGCTCCGCCACTTTGACGATATCCGCTTCCGTAACCGCCTGAACCCGGCCGAGCAGTTCGTCCGGCGAACGCTCCTTGCCGGACAATACCGCATTGAAGTCGTAGGCGATCTGCTCGTAGGCGGAATCCTGCAGCTCGCGCAGATGGTTGGCGAGCATCGCCTTCGTCTGGCTCATCTCGAGCTCCGACAGCTTGCCGGACCGCATGCTGTCCAGCTGTTCTTTAATAATTTGAACGGCCTTGTCGTAATTGCCGATCTCGATGCCCGATTGAATCGTCATCAATCCTTTATGCCCGTCAAGCCGGGAAGCCGCGTAATAGGCGAGGCTCGCCCGTTCCCGCACATTCATAAACAGCTTGGAATGCGGATATCCGCCCAATATGCCGTTGTACATAAGCAGCGCGGGATACCGGTCGTCCCCGTAATCGATCCGGGTGCGCAGCCCCATATTGAGCTTGCCCTGGCTGACATCCATCCGCTCGATGACAACTTTGACCTCTCCCGCCTCGCGGGTGACGTCCGGACGCTCGTAGGAAGCCGGCTGTCCGGCGGAAAGCTTGAACGATTCGGTCACGAGCCGCGCGACCTCCTCCATGGACGTGTCCCCGACGACGTACAGGTCGAAGGCCGCCCGTTCGAGCCAGTCGCGATAAGAAGCGTAGAGCGATTCCGGCGTGATGGCGCCGATCGCGTCGAGCTGCCCGAGCGGATGAAGCCGATACGGCTCTTCGGCGCACATCACCTCGATGCATCGTTCGGCCGCATAGCGGATTTTATCGTTCACAATCGCTTCCAGCCGCTTGCGCACCGTCGTTTTTTCGGCTTCCACGTATTTGCTGCGGAAAACCCCGCCCTCCAGAGCCGGTTCGGTCAGCACTTCCCCGAGCAACCGCATCGCGGCTTCAAGCAGCGAACGATCGGACGATACGAACTGGTCGTTGATGACGTCCATCCGGAACTGGACGATTTGCGAATCGCCTCTTTTGTATACGTCGAATCCGAAGCCGGCTCCGTACATGTCGTCCAGCCGCTCCCGGAACGCGATCGTTTCGGGCGTGGAGGCGGTGCCGCGGCGCAATACGAACGGAGTCAACGCTGTCGCCGTTACAGTCGATTCGGATAGAGGCACTCCGGCGAACAGCGAAATGGCGAACGTCTTAAACCGTTTGGTCGGCATAACATGAAGACGCAAACGGCCTATCGATCCTCTCTCAAAACGGTCCACGGTCACGCCCCAAGCTCCTTCCGTTGCGATCTACAAAGTCAATCATATTCCTAAAGACCGCTGCCTATAACCAATTATTCCTTTTCATTGTAACCGATCCGAAACAGAAGAAGCAACCCGCATCGCCGAATGCAAGGGCTGCTTCTGTCAAGTTTTATTACATGCAGAATATATGCTTGCCGATTGTCTTCACCTGCGGACGCGTCCAGATCCAGGCCGACGTTGCCGTTTCGGGATTGAAATAGTACAGGCAGCCGTTCGTCGGGTCCCAACCGCCGATCGCATCCATGACCGCTTTTCTCGCCGTCTCGTTCGGCGTCAGCCAGATTTGGCCGTCGGCCACGGCCGTGAAGGCGCGGGGCTCGAAGATGACGCCGGAGATCGTATTCGGAAAGCTCGGCGACCGGAGCCGGTTCAGAATGACGGCGGCTACCGCCACCTGGCCTTCATAAGGCTCTCCCCGCGCTTCCCCATATACGGCGTTGGCCATCAGCTTGATGTCGTTCTCCGACAGGCCGAGCCTGTTCGATTTGGCCACTTCGGTATTGCCGGTGCTTGGTCTTGACGGCTGGGCGGCTCCCCCGCCCATCTCCTCCGCTGTCGGCTGCCAATTCTTCGTAGCCTCCCACAGCTTCAGCTTCGTCTTCGGCCCGACGATGCCGTCGGCCTTCATGCCGAACTTCCATTGAAACCATTTGACCGAGTTAAGCGTCTCGTAGCCGAAAATGCCGTCGATCTTGCCGTGAAAATATCCGAGAAATTTCAACCGTCCCTGCAGCTCGTACACATCTTTGCCGGTGGAACCGTACTTGACGATCGCGTTGCTGAACGTCTCGGCCGTTTTGCCCGTACCGTTCTGATAAACGTTATAGGCGCCGAACAACAACGCGACGATGACGGCCGTTATTACAATCAGTCGTATTCTCATGTTGGGATCTGCCTTTCTCATAGCTAGTTGTTGGACTGTAGCGCAATCTGTCCCTAGTATGAGAAAGGGCGCTCCCTTCTATGCACGTCATTTCCGCATTCGGCAATCTCCGGCTTTTCCGGGGATCAGGAGCTGATGCGTCCGTGGTATTGCTCGGACGAAATGAGAACGTCGCGCGGCTTGCTTCCTTCGTACGGCCCGACGACTCCTTTCGCCTCCATCTGATCGATGAGCCGCGCCGCCCGCGTATAGCCGATCCGCATCCGCCGCTGCAGCAGCGAGACGGAAGCCTGCTTCGCTTCCAGCACGATCTGGACCGCCTGATCGTACAGCTCGTCCAGCATCTCGTCCTCATCGGCCGCGATTTCATCGGCTTCCGGAACGAGATCGTTGTTATATTCGGCCTCGCCCTGCGAGCGCACGTACGAAACGATGGCCTCCACCTCCTGGTCGGAGAGGAACGCGCCCTGGACGCGAATCGGTTTGGACATGCCGACCGGCAGGAACAGCATGTCTCCTCTGCCTAGCAGCTTTTCCGCTCCCGCCATATCGAGAATCGTTCGCGAATCGACTTGCGACGATACGCCGAAAGCGATGCGGGACGGAATATTCGCCTTGATGACGCCCGTTATGACATCGACGGACGGCCGCTGCGTGGCGATGATGAGATGGATGCCGGCGGCGCGCGCCATTTGGGCCAGACGGCAGATCGAATCTTCCACGTCATTGGCCGCGACCATCATCAAATCGGCGAGCTCGTCCACGATGACGACGATATAGGGCAGCACGGCGGCAGGATTGTCGGCCATCAACGTATTGTAGCCCTCGATGTTGCGCGTGCCCGACTTGGAGAACAATTCGTAACGCTTCTCCATTTCGACGACGATTTTTTCAGCGCGAGCGAGGCGCGCCGGGGATCGGTCACGACCGGAGCGAGCAGATGCGGAATGCCGTTGTAGACGTTCAGCTCGACCATCTTCGGATCGATCATCATAAACTTGACTTCGTCGGGCTTCGCCTTGTACAGGATGCTCGCGATAATGCCGTTGATGCATACCGATTTGCCGGAGCCGGTCGCCCCCGCCACGAGCAGATGGGGCATCTTGGCCAGATTGCCGACGATCGGCTGGCCGGAGATGTCCCGGCCGAACGCGATGGACAGCCTGGAAGGCGCGTTCAGAAACGCCGGCATTTCCATTACCTCGCGCATCGTGACGATGGACACTTCGGTATTGGGCACTTCGATGCCGATAGCGGATTTGCCCGGAATCGGCGCTTCCATCCGGATATCCTTCGCCGCCAGCGCAAGCGCGATGTCGTCGGTCAATCCGACGATCCGGCTCACCTTGACGCCGGTCGCCGGCTGCACCTCGTAACGGGTGACGGCGGGTCCCCGCACGACATCGAGCACCTTCGCGCGGACGCCGAAGCTTTCAAGCGTCGCTTCCAGCTTGCGCCGCGATTCGGCCGTATCCGCCGCATCGTTTCCTCTGCCGCTTCCGGTCGGCCGGTTCAGCAGCGATATCGGCGGCAGCCGATACGGTTTTGCCGGAACCGGTACGGCGGGCGCCCCTTCCGTCCCGCCCCCGCCGTCCGCATCGACGAGCGCCTCCGACAATTCCGCCGGACTGGGAGACTTGCCCGCGCCTTCCGGCATATCGGCGAACCGTTCGGCCGACTCGGTCGCGGACTCGACCGGCGGCCATTCCCGTTCCCAATCGGGAGCGGTTGTCGGCCGCCCTTTCTCGTCCTCTTCGTCCCACGGCGGTTCCTCATCCTCGTCGTCCCGGTCATGTTCGTCGGCGTGAAGCGCGTTCTCCCGCTCCTCTTCCTTCATCCAGGCAGATCGCCCGCCGGCATCGGAATATAGCGGATGCTCTTCCGTTCCGCTTTCCGCCGGCTCCTCTTCATCGCCCGAACGGTTCCGTTCTTTGCCGCCATCATTCAGGAACCATTGGAAAACATCGCTCTTTTCTTCGGGCGCCGGACCTCGGCTTCCGGCGCGTATTGTTCGTCTTCCCCTTCGTTCTCTTCGTCGTCTTCCTCATCGTCCGGCAGGGAATGGACCGTATGTACCGGAGACGCCGCCTTTACGTTGACGGCCGCCGGCGCAACCGGACGCCGCGTTTTCCGGCTCGCGGCGTATTTGGCCCTGAGCAGCGTATAGAGCCGCTGCAGCTTCTCTTTCCCGAGCTTCGCCATCTCCACGTAGGAGCGTCCCGTAATGAGCATGACGGAAATCGCAAACATGACGATCATGACGAATTTGGCGCCGAAATATCCGAACAATCCGAACAGGATCGAATATTGGATCGCACCTACATACCCGCCGCTGATCGCCTTTTGCATCATCGGCTCGTCGGGATTGCCGGCCCCGGACAAAAGCGCCCCGCGGATATCGTCTCCGAGTTGATTCAGGATGGTCGTCCAGGTGACTCCCTCGGCCCCCGCCAGCTTGGCATCGATTTCGGCGATGGAGCTGAACAGCGTCAGAGCGAGCACGAGCAGGACAAGCCCCGATTTCCGTTGCGACCAGCCTGTCGGCCAGCGCCGCTTGACCATTACCGCCAATCCGATGTAAATGCCTACAAGCGCCAATACAAAATAAAATTTGCCCAACACGAGACCGAACAGCTTGGATAGCGAGCGGCCGACTGTCGCTTCGCCCGACAGCGCGATGACGGAAATCGTGATGAGCAAAATGCCGTACACTTCGTATTTGAGACTGGTGCCCAGCGACGAACGCTTTCGTCTACGTTTAGCCAACGTTACTCACCTCTGGTACACCATTATACCACATGAGGAACAATGTTCCTATGATGTTCGCTTATTTGGCGTCCGGGGCGCTGCCGTAAGCGATTATCGACCCGGGCGACAGCTCCGGCTTCAAATAGTCGCTCAGCTCGCAGTCGAGCAGCCGCACAATTCGTCCCACGCCGGGCGCCACCGGCTCCACTTCGAGCAGCAGGCTTCCCGCCTTCACTTGCATAGTAGGCCGGCCGGGTCCGTTCACTCCGTCGAGCACGAGCTCGAGCGGCATCGTCGTATGCAGCGTCATGACACGATCCCTCCCGCGGGCGCGCTTGCGGCCCGCCGTTCCTCGATCCGCCGGTTCAGCTCCTTCAAGGCGTCGCCTACGCCGCCGACGGCGTCGATCAGCCCGATTTCAACCGCATCGGCTCCGATCACCGTCGTCCCGATGTCTCTTGTCAGTTCGCCGGTCTTGAACATCAATTCCTTGAACTTTTGTTCGGTGATGCGGGAATGGGCCGTCACGAAACGGACGACGCGCTCCTGCATTTTATCCAAATATTCGAACGTTTGGGGCACGCCGATAATAAGACCGTTCAGACGGATCGGATGGATCGTCATCGTCGCCGTCTCCGCAATGAGCGAATAGTTGCCCGCCACCGCAATCGGCACCCCGATGGAATGCCCGCCGCCGAGCACGAGCGTTACCGTCGGCTTGGACAGTGACGAAATCATTTCGGCAATGGCCAGCCCGGCTTCCACGTCCCCGCCTACGGTGTTGAGCACGATCAGAATGCCTTCGATTTTCGGGTTTTGCTCCGCCGCCACAAGCTGCGGAATGAGATGCTCGTATTTGGTCGTCTTGTTTTGGGGCGGGAGTACGAGATGCCCTTCCACCTGACCGATAATCGTCATGCAATAAATATTCGTTTCCGGCTGCGCCGGCGTCATCGTCTGCCCGAGCTGCTGGATCGTGTCGACCACCGGATTGCCTTTGCCTCCCGGATCGGCCGCCGGCTGTTGTTCCGATTGCAGCGTCGTCCCGTATTCGTTCCTGCTCATGTTCATCCTCCTGCCGTTGAAAGTGAGTATGGACTGCTCGTCCTAGTATGGTAAGGAGGACCGGGTTTTAGTCCCGTACAAGCGGAAACGGTCCTTCCGCCCCGGCCGAATGCCGGCTGGCGGAAGGACCGCTTCCTGACTGCGGTTACACTTCCATAATAATGGGCAAAATCATCGGGCGGCGCCGCGTCTGCTCGTACAGAAAACGTCCGAGCGCCTCCTTGACGTTCGTCTTGAGCGAAGCCCATTCGTTGACATTGTCGTTCATCAACTTGTTCAGCGTCGACGTGACGATGCGATTCGCTTCGTCAAGCAGTCCTTCCGACTCCCTTACATAGACGAAGCCGCGGGAAATAATGTCCGGACCGGACAAATTTTGCCGTCCTGCTTGCTGAGCGTGACGACGACGACGAGAATGCCGTCCTGGGACAGCAGCTTGCGGTCCCGAAGCACGATGTTGCCGACGTCGCCGACGCCAAGTCCGTCGATCAGCACGTTGCCGGCAGGCACTTTGCCGCTTTTGCGCGCAACGCCTCCCTGGAATTCAACCGTGTCGCCGTTGTCGATAATGAAAATGTTGTCTTTCTCGATGCCGATCGATTCGCCCAGCTTGGCGTGATGATGCAGCATCCGGTATTCCCCGTGAATCGGGATGAAATATTTCGGACGAATCAGGTTCAGCATAAGCTTCAGTTCCTCTTGGCTGCCGTGACCGGAAACGTGTACACGCGATACGGAACCGGGTCCGTAAATCACGTTTGCGCCAAGCCGGAACAATTCGTCGACCGTTCTGCCGACGTAACGTTCGTTGCCGGGAATCGGCGTTGCGGCAATAATGACCGTATCCCCGGGCAAAATATCCACCTTGCGGTGCGTCGAGCGGGCCATGCGGGTGAGCGCCGACATCGGCTCGCCCTGACTGCCCGTGCAAAGCACGACGACGCGGTCCGCCGCCATCTTGTTCACTTCTTCGGGCTCGATCAGCATGCCTTCCGGAATGTTCAAATAGCCGAGCTCGGAAGCGATAGTGACGACATTGACCATGCTTCGGCCGACGACGGCGATTTTGCGGCGGGTCGCCATCGCGGCATTGAAGACTTGTTGAATGCGGTGCACGTTCGAAGCGAATGTCGCGATGACGATGCGCTGCGTCGCTTTGCGGAATATCGCTTCCAATTCGTTTCCGATATTGCTTTCCGACGGCGTAAAGCCCGGGCGTTCCGCATTCGTGCTGTCCGACAGCAGCGCGAGAACGCCGCGCTTGCCGATTTCCGCGATACGCTGAAGGTCGGCGAATTGATCGTTGACGGGCGTATGGTCGAACTTGAAGTCACCCGTATGAACGACAATTCCTTCCGGCGTATCGAGGCAAACCCCGACAGAATCCGGAATGCTGTGATTCGTTTTGAAAACGACGCGCGAATCGAGCCGAGCTGCACTTCCGAGTCGGCGTTGATCAGAATGCGCTTCGTTTCGCCGAGAAGACCGGCTTCCTTCAGCTTTCCTTCTACAAGTCCGAGCGTCAATTTCGTACCGTATACCGGAACGTTCAAATGTTTCAGCACGTACGGCAGTCCGCCGATATGATCCTCATGTCCGTGCGTAAGCAAAATTCCCCGTACTTTGTCTCGATTGTCGGTCAAGTACGTAATGTCCGGAATGACGATATCGATGCCAAGCATATCCTCCTCCGGGAATTTCAGGCCGGCATCGACGACGACGATATCGTTTCCATATTGTACGACGTACATATTTTTTCCGATTTCGCCAACGCCACCCAGCGCAAAATAAGCAGCTTATCCTGGTTGTTCTTCTTTGACAAGTGTATCTATACCTCCTACAAATTTTCGAAGCCGCTATGACTTCGCGAATGTGCCATGGTCCGTTGGCCGCCGCTCCAACTTATTCGATTTTCAAATAATTGCCGCACCAGTCACTTGACCCCATTATACATGATCGATTTAACCGAACACAAGTCGTCGCGATTTCAGCCGTGAAACCAGTGTCTCCGAAAAACAAAAAGCCGATGCCGATGGCACCGGTCGAGATAGGAATGAATGCCCGATATCATCTTGATACAAGCCGGCGGATAAACGCTTCCTCCGCCTCGCTCGCTTGCGTGAGCGGCAGACGGACGCCGCCGACGGGCATGCCCCGCAAGCTAAGCGCATACTTGACCGGAACCGGATTCGGAACCGGGTGCGGACATTCGAACAAACCTTTGAAAATCGGGTGCAGCTGCCGATGAAGACGCGCCGCCTCCGCAACCTCGCCTTTCAAATAGGCTTCAATCATCGTTTTCATTTCCGAGCCGACAATATGACTGGCCACGCTGACAATGCCGTGTGCGCCGATGCTGAGCGCCGGCAGCGTCACGCTGTCGTCGCCGCTGTACAGGCGGAAGCCTTCCGGAGCGCCCGCGATAATTTGCGTCATCTGGTCGAGCGAAGCGCATTCCTTGACAGACGTCACATTCGGCAGCTGCGCCAGACGAAGCGTCGTCTCGGCGGTCAGCGATGCGCCGGTACGGCCTGGAACGTTGTACAGCATGATCGGCAGTCTGGTCGAATCGGCGATCGACTTGAAATGCTGATACATGCCTTCCTGACTCGGCTTGTTGTAATAGGGAACGACAAGCAGAATGCCGTCGACGCCGCAGCGCTCCGCTGCTTGGGTCAAATGGATGGAATGCTTCGTATTGTTGCTTCCCGTGCCGGCGATAATTTTGCACCGGCCGGCAGCTTTTTCCACCGCAAAGCGGAACAGCTCGATCTTCTCTTCGTCGGTCAGCGTCGGGGATTCCCCCGTCGTGCCGGACACAACCAGCGCGTCGCTCTTCTGCTCGTCGATCAAATATTGAATCAGTCGTTCCGTCGTCTCCCAATCGATTTCGCCGTTACGGTCGAACGGCGTCACCATTGCGGTGATCAATCTGCCAAAATCCATGCCGACTCCTCCTAGTCGTTCCATAGCCCGAGCGATCGGACCATTCGTCAAAAATGAAATTGCACCGTTTTATTCCAAATCAATATCCGCCAGCGGCTTCAAGGCCCAAATGGAGCTCGAACTTCGCATGAAGCGCACGCAGCGCTTCCGCCGTATTTTCCTCCCGGACGAGCACCCAGATGGTCGAATTGGAATCCGCCGACTGCAAAATCGGGATATTCCGTTCGGTCAACGCCGCCACAATCCGGGCCATTATCCCCGGAACGCCGTTCATCCCGCCGCCGATGACCGACACTTTCGTGCAGCCGCTGAGCGCCTTCGGCTTGTAACCGATCTCCTCCAGCACCCGCAGCGCCAGCGGAGCGTCGCTGTCAAACACGGTATAAACGGCTCCGCCGGGCGTAACATTGATAAAATCGACGCTGATTCCGTTTTTGGCCATGGCCTGAAACACCTGCAGCTGCACGTCGTTCCGCCCTTCCGGGGCAAAGACGGAAATTTGGGTCACGCCCTGCACATGGGCGATGCCCGTCACATGCCGGTCTTTGATGGCCAGCGCGGCGGCCCGCCGTTCGTCCGTTACCAGCGTCCCCTCATCGTCGGAAAAAGTCGAACGGACGCGCAGCGGAATGCCGGCCTGCTGAGCGATTTCGATCGCACGCGGATGAATCACCTTCGCCCCTTGCCTCGCCATATTGCAAATTTCGGCATAGCCGGCAACCGGCAAAAGACGCGCATCTTCGACAAAGCGCGGGTCGGCCGTCAATATCCCGTTCACATCGGTATAAATATCGACATATTCCGATCGCAATGCGGCGCCGATCGCCGTAGCGGACGTATCGCTGCCGCCGCGGCCGAGCGTCGTGACATCGCCATCCTTGTTCTGTCCCTGGAATCCCGTGACGATGACGACCTTGCCGCCGCGCATATGGTTCAGCATCGCTTCCGGCCGCACTTCCATTATGCGCGCATCGCCGAATCGGGAATCGGTCATCATTCCGGCCTGTCCTCCGGTCAGCACGACGGCGGGAACGCCTCTCGCATTCAGCAGGCTGCACAAGGTTGCCGCGGCGATCGTTTCGCCGCAAGCGAGCAGCATATCTTTCTCTCGCGGCGGGAGACTGTCCCCGTTCTCGCGGATCAGTCCGAGCAGCGTATCCGTCGCGTACGGATCGCCGCTGCGGCCCATGGCGGAGACGACGACCGTCAGGCCGTACCCCGCATTCCGTTCCCGCACGATGTGGGCGATTACGCGTTCCCGCGCCTGCTTGGTCGACAGCGACGTCCCGCCGAATTTTTGTACCAGGATGCGCAAATCGGCTCTCTCCTCTGTGACAAGTTGTCTGTCCGACAATCGTGTCCGCGGATGAGGAACGGCGAATGGTGACGGAGCTTGTTATACTTGTTTGGCTGCGAAATATTCGGCGATCTGTACGGCGTTCCAGGCCGCGCCTTTCAGCAGATTATCGGATACGATCCACATGTTCAGCGCGCGCTCGTTGCCGAGGTCGCGGCGCAGGCGGCCGACGAATACGTCCGGTTTGTCCGCCGCTTCCGTCGCCAGCGGATAGCGCTGCGCAGCGGTATCGTCGACAAGCGTAACGCCGGGCGCTTCCGCCAACAGCTTCCGGACGTCTTCCAGCTCGAAGTCGCTTTTCAGTTCGACATAAACCGATTCGGAATGGCCTTTTACAACCGGAATCCGGACGCAGGTGGCCGTTACTTCGATCGAATCGTCGCCCATAATTTTTTGGTCTCGCGGACCATCTTCATCTCTTCCAGCGTATAGCCGTTATCCTGGAATTTGTCGATCTGCGGGATCGCGTTGAAGGCGATCTGATGCTTGACCGGCAGCGAGCCGACCGGCAAAATTTCCGGTTTCGCCTCCTTGCCGTCCAGGACGTCGCGCGTCTGGCGCAGCAGCTCGTCGATCGCCCGGCTGCCCGCACCCGACACCGCCTGATAGGTCGATACGATGATGCGCGAAATGCCGTAACGGTCGTACAGCGGCTTGAGCGCCGCAACCATCTGGATGGTGGAACAGTTCGGATTGGCGATAATGCCTTTGTGCTCGTTCGCCTTCTCGATGTTGACCTCCGGGACGACCAGCGGCGTATCCGTATCCATCCGGAAGGCGTTCGTATTGTCGATGCAGATGGCGCCGCGCTCGACGGCATGCGGCGCGAGCGCCTTGCTGACGTCGCCGCCGGCGCTGAACAGGGCGATATCGATCCCTTCGAAGCTGTCCGGCGTTGCTTCTTCAACCGTAATTTCCCGACCCTTGAAGACGACGGTCTTGCCTGCGGAACGGGCGGAAGATAACAGCTTCAACCGATTGATAGGGAAATCGCGTTCTTCGAGAAGTTTGATAATTTGCTCCCCTACGGCTCCGGTCGCCCCTACTACGGCTACGTTGTACAATTTTTGATTCGACATCGATGTCGTCTCCCCTCTCCACATGTTATGTTCCGCCGGCATACGCAAAAGGTTCCCGAATGCGGGACGGCCGCCCACAGATCGGACGGCGGAATCATCTTTCTATCGGAACAGCGCCGGTAAGGCACATGCCGCGTTAATCGCGAAAACGCTCGATCAAAAGCGGCTGCAGTTGTCTGCCTTCAAGCGCCGCTTCGCACGCTTCCATCACCAGATCCATGCGCGCCACCAGCGAATTCGGCTTCTGCGCCGGGTTGTCTTGACCGAACGGCACAAAGTAAATATTTTGGCGACGAGCAGCTTGGCGATGTTGGCCGCATTGAGACCAAGGCCGTCATTCGTCGATATGGCCAGAACGACTGGCCGTTGATTGCGCATTTGCGCCTTCGCCGCCATCAGCACCGCACTGTCCGTCATCGCATTCGCGAGTTTGCTCGTCGTATTGCCCGTACACGGCGCAATGAGCAGCACGTCCAGCAGCTTGGACGGACCTAGCGGCTCCGCCTGCACGATCGTGGAAACGATCTCTTCCCCCGTAATTTCCTTCAGCTGCTGCTGCCAGTGCGCGGACGTGCCGAATCTCGTATCCGTCGTCATCAGCGTCTGGGACACGATCGGAATGACGCGCGCGCCGGCATCGACGAACCGCTGGATTTGCGGCATTACTTCCTCAAAGGTGCAATGTGAACCCGACAAGGCGTAGCCCACCGTTTTTCCCGTCCAATTCATAGCCCATTCCCCCGTTGCGAATGATCTTCCAAAATCAACCGGCCTAGGCATTCCGCCATAATACGTCCTGCTGTTTTGGGTGCAACGATTCCGGGAAGTCCGGGTGCCAGCAGCGCCTTCATTCCGCGCTTCTCGGCATAGCGGAAATCCGTTCCGCCGGGCTTCGAAGCGAGGTCGATAATAACGGCGCGCGAAGGCATATGGGCAATAATTTGCGCTGTGACTATCATAGTCGGAATTGTATTAAAAAGCAAGTCAATATTCCCGACGTGATGCTGCAATTGCTTGACGTAGAAAGGCTCAAAGCCCATTTCCCAGGCTCTGGCGTAATGCTCGGGGCGACGGACGCCGGCTTTCACTTTCGCCCCCAATCCTTGCAGCGTCCGCGCCAGCGTAAGACCCGTTCTTCCGAGTCCGAGCACGGTGCAGGACGAACCGTGAAGCGTAATATCCGTGTGCTGAATCGCCATCATAATCGCGCCTTCCGCGGTCGGTATCGAATTATAAATGGCAACGTCGTCCCTGTCGAACAGCTCTACGAGGGCAATCCCGTGATTTTCGCACAATTGGCGCAAATAAGACTTGGCCATGCCGGTATATACTTTGCTGTGCTTCGGCAGCCGGCCGATCATCTCCCCGGTCAGCTTCAGCTGGCGGTCGGTGAATACCGCCGTAACCGTTCCGTCGTCCTCGGTTCCGACCGCCGGGAGAATGACGGCATCGGCATTGTCGAACAGTTCCTCTCCGAGCTGCGCCGGCGTCGCCCCTTCCGGCGGCTGCTGCAAGCCGTCGAAACCGACGACCGTAACGGTCGCGTCCAGCTCGGCCAACTTGCGGATGACTTCGAGCTGCCTGGCGTCGCCGCCGATCAACAGAACATGAACTCCCGTCAGCATCCGGTCCCACTCCTTTCTGCGCTACACGCGGTTATGCACCATCATATGCGTACGCCTAAAAGGGGGTGAAACCGTCCGGGCCTTATTTGTCGTCCGGTTTGCGCGGCTCGTCCGAAGCCGAACAAAAAAGCCTCCGTCGCCGCCGGTTGTCGGCGGTGACGGAGGCTTCAGCCGCGGTCCGGCGGAGTTACACTCCGGTATGCCCGAACCCGCCGGTTCCGCGCTCCGTGTCCGGCAGCTCGTCGCATTCCTCGATCGACACGGCCGGAACGGTCTGAAATACCATCTGGGCGATCCGCTCCCCGCGCTCGATCGTGAACGGCTCGCTGCCGAGATTGACGAGCAGCACCTTCACCTCGCCCCGGTAATCGGCATCGATTGTTCCGGGCGAATTGAGGCACGTAATGCCGTGCTTGTAGGCCAGGCCGCTGCGCGGGCGGATTTGCGCCTCGAGCTGCGGCGGCATCGCCATGGCGAAGCCGGTCGGGATGAGCGCGCGCTCCCCGGGCGAAAGCACGAGCGGCTGCTCGACGGCGGCGTGCAGATCGAAGCCGGCCGCCCATTCGGACATGCGCCGGGGCAACGGAATATCTTCATTCCCGGACAACCGTTTAAACTTGACTGGATACAAAGATGTCCCTCCTTACCGAAGCGACGGCCTTGTCGTTCGTTCCGACCATCGCCACCGCGAACGGAACGGCCAGCATGCTTTCCGTCACTTCGCGAATATCGTTCATCGTCACCGCATCGATTCTTTCGAGCATCTCATCCAAAGTATAATGCCGGCCGAGCATCAATTCGTTTTTCCCGAGACGGTTCATTCGGCTGCCCGTACTTTCCAGGCTGAGAATGAGACTGCCCTTCAGCTGTTCCTTGCCGCGGTGCAGTTCGGCTTCGGACAAGCCTTTGGCCGCCAGTTCCCCGATCTGTTCGATGATCAGATCGAGCACCTCCTTCGTCTGTTTCGGCGCCGTGCCCGCGTAAATCGTAAACAGCCCCGTATCGGCATATGACGTATGGTAAGAATAGACGGAATAGGCCAGTCCCCGCTTCTCGCGGATTTCCTGGAACAGCCGGGAGCTCATGCCGCCGCCCAGCGCATTGTTCAGCAAAATGATCGCATACAGCTGCGGATCGGATATCGAACGGCCCGGGAACGACAGGCACAGATGGTTCTGCTCGGTTTTCTTCTTATGAAATAGAAGGCGCCCTGCAAATTCGGCCGGCTCCACCTGCCCTCCGCCTCCCCGGACCGCGAACCGTCCGAAATGGCGCTCGAGCAGTTCCAATAGCGGCTCGTCCTGCACGTTGCCGGCAACGCTGATGACCGTATTGTCGATCCGGTAATGCTCGTTCATATAATCGCGCAGCGAGTCGGGATTCATGGCGGAAAGCCGTTCCTCCAGACCGAGGATCGAATAGGCCAGCGGATGGTCTCCGAACGACGCGCGGGAAGCTTCGTCGTGAACCTTGTCGTCCGGCGTATCCTCATACATGGCGATTTCCTCGAAAATGACGTTTTTCTCCTTGGCCAATTCCTCTTCGTCGAACTGCGATTCGAAGAACATGTCGGACAATGCGTCCACAGCGAGCGGCAAATGCTCATCCAGCACCTTGGCGAAATAGCAGGTGTATTCTTTAGCCGTAAACGCGTTGACGTTCCCCCCGATACCGTCGAACAAATCGGCGATATCTTTGGCCGAACGCCGTTTCGTGCCCTTGAACAACATATGTTCGATAAAATGGGAGATGCCGTTGTTCTCCGCGGTTTCGTCGCGGGAACCCGTTCTGACCCAGATACCGAAAGAAACCGATCGGCAAGTGGGGATATTTTCTACTACGACGCGCAAGCCGTTGCTTAGCGTATATTTGTTCACCCGGTTTCCTCCTTATCCGTGTTTTCCGCTGCGGAAAACAGCGGACAAATCGTCTTGTTCGTCTCGCATGAATACCACTATAGCAAAATTAATGCCGGCCCTCAACCGGCGCCCGTCTGGAAGACAGCGTTTCGCTAACGGTCCCCAGGGCGTAGCCTTTCTTTTTGGCGGCGGCAATGATGCCGGCCAGCGCATCCCTCGACGTGGACGTCGGATGCATCAGAATGAGCGATCCCGGCTCCAGCTTCGCGGAAATTTTGGCGACGACCGCATCGGCCGGCGGTTTCTTCCAGTCGACCGTATCGATCGTCCACAATACGGTCTTCAGGCCGAGCTCGGCGGCAATTTCGACCGTCGTCTGGTTGTAGTCGCCCGAAGGCGGAGCGAACCAGCGGTTATCCGTTACGCCGAGCACCGACCGCAGCAGCTTCTCCGTCTTGTCGATCTGCTGGTAGGCGGCGGACCGGCTCAGCTTGCTCATATCGGGATGGGAATAGGCGTGATTGGAAATTTCATGCCCTCGTTTCTGGATCGCCTTCGCGTAGTCGGGGTATTTGGAGAGCCAGCTGCCGTCCAAAAAAAAAGTCGCCTGACCGCTTCCCGGTCCAGAGTGTCAAGCATCGGCTCCAAATATTCGTTGCCCCAGGCCACGTTGATCATGAGCGACACCATCGCCTTGCGCGGATTGCCCGGTCATATCG
>NZ_BOVJ01000123.1 GCF_018403665.1 Paenibacillus cisolokensis | reverse complement strand
CGTTCAAGCCCCAGCCAAGCAAAAAATCCCAAAAATTACTGTATTTTAGCAGGATTTTGCGCCATATTCATCTATTCGGACCAAAATTCCTGCACTTTTGCAGGATTTTCGCCAAAGCAATCTGCCGGGAGACGGGGGCGCTGAAGACGAGGCATACCGACCAACCGGAGACGATTAGACGGAAGACGGGGCATACCGACAGACCAGCGCACGCGCCTTAGCGCACCCGCAGAGCCCCGCTCGCCCGCGCCACGCCAACCGCACACCTTAGCATAGGCTAATCGCACCACGCGAGCCGCACGCCCCACAGCGCACCGCGCCACGCCCGCCGCGCGCACCATGCACGCGCCGTGCCGGATTTACCCGTTGCGCAGCGGCGCCTCCCGCAGCTCGGAGCTGACGCGAAGGAAGCGGAAGAACGAGGCCGCCGCTTCGCCGCGGGTTACTTCGCGGTCCGGCAAGAACTTGCCGTCAACCGTATCCATAATGCCGAGGCCGATCGCAATGGCCGCCTGGCCTTTGCGCTCCACCTTCGCCGCATCGCTGAATTCGATGCGGAACAATTCCTCGTGATTGGCCAGCGTATTGTAACCGAGCGCCCGGACGATCAATTCGGCCATCTCCTCGCGATCGACTTTGCCCTCGGGATTGAACGAGCCGTCGCCAATGTCGATCAGGTTCTGCTGTACCGCCGTTTCCACATAGGCGAACAGCTCGGAGTCGGCGGCGACGTCGTTGAACGACGCCTTGGCCTGCGATGCGGCCTCGTAGAGGCGCGGCGGCCGGCCGCTATTCATCGACAGGACGAGCATCTTGATCAACTCGCCCCGGGTAATGACCGCCTCGGGACGGACCTTCCCGTCTTCCAGGTCAAGCGCCCTGTAGGCGACCATCAATTCCAGCTCCCGCTGAGCCGGATGGCCTTCCACATCGGTTGCCTGCGGCAGTTCCAGCTGGGTGACTTCTCCGGTCTCCAGATTGCGCCATTGCCCCGACTCCGCATCGAGGAACACCGGCTCGTCGACCGTCTTCGGCACCAGCCGGTAGACCAGCTTCGTTTCACCGTCCGGAATTCCCTCGCCGGGCCTGATTTCACCGGCCGCCACCAGCACCCGGTATTTCTCGACCGGAATCGGCTCGCCGTTCCATTCGTACTTGTGCTGCTTCTGATAAGTCAGCTCGACGCGGTAGTAATCCATCCAGGCGTCGATCGCCTTCGCGTCGCCGATCAGCTGCGGCTTGGCCGGATACGCCAAATCTCTCACATCCGCGGAAAATTCGCGGATCTGCCCGGTGACCGCATCGATACCGACATGGACGTAATCATATTCGACCCGCGCCCCGTTCACTTTGCGGATGAATGCCAAATAGTATTGGCCCACTTCCTCGGGCGTCTTGCCTTCATAGCGCTTCGCGTCGGAAGCGCGCAAATACAGCTGGTCGGCGAGCCAGGGCAGCTGCTTCTTCACCGTTGCGACAGCTTTCGCTTTCGCCTCGCCATATGTCACGCCTTTACCGCCTTGCTGTCTGCTGTTCGTATAGGCGCTGTAATTCCGGATCTGCCCGGTACGGGAATCGACGCTCGCCCAGACGGAACCGCTGTCCTTGCCGTTTTCCTTAACCGTCCAGGACAAGTTCCATTGCGCTCGGGAGACGCCCTCATACTCGTCCTCGTATTCGTTATAGTCGCTGCCGGTCAATTCGGCTCCCTTCGGCAGCCCGAACGCGTCCTTCACCGTCTGCACAGCCTGCTCTTTGGACAGCTGCGCTCCCGCCTTGGGCGCCGTGCCGAGCGGTTTCGCGCTTACCGGAGACGCTTCCAGCGCAGAATCGTCTTCGTACTGCGGCTTGATCACTTCGCCCGTTGCCGCGTCGATCGTCACCGGCTTCAGCACATAGGCGAGCTGAGGAGACGTTCGGCCCGCGGTATTGCGGATCAGCTTGTAGACAAGCTCCGGGCTTGCGGCGGCCCGCAGCTTCGCAATCGCCTGCTCCGAATTCAGAACCGTTCCGGCCTTCTCGAACCGGACCGACTTCTCCCACTGCAGACGATACGAACGGACATGGCCTTCGCCGTCGACTTCAATATCGATAAAGTTCTCGACATACGGCAGATCGTTCACGATCCGGTTGTACCGGAACAGGTAAACGACATCGCCGTTCAGCGGCGGCTTCAACTGCTGGCCGTAGTAAGGATCGAGTTCGATCTGGCCGACCAGCGCAGGCGCAATGGATTGAATGAATGACATCGCCAGTTGCTGCGCTTCCGTACGGTCGACTTCGGGCGGATAGGACGGCGGTGCCGCTCCGGGATCATAATTGTCCGAGGAGAAAGACACCAGCGTGCTTTCGTCAGCGTTGATGCCGGCCTGAATGGAGGCAATCTGCTTGCCGTCCTTCTTCTTCACAAAATACAAATTCCAGACGTTGAAGCCTTCGCCGTTCGGATCAAACATCTGCTTGCCGTAGTTGGCACTTTGCAGCTTGTAATCATCCGGAATATGTACCAGTTTGCGGGCGAGCGCTTCCGCCTGTGCCTTGGACATGGCGGCGACCGCCTGGGACGCCGACGCTTCCGGCGATGACGGTTCTTCGGCCCTCGAGCTTCCCTGCGCGGAAGATGCCGCCTTCTCCGCATAAGCCCCTGCCGGCACCGCGCTAGCCAGCAGCGCGGCGGATACGGTTACGGCCAACCACTTGCGACTTGATCTCACCGAAATATTCCCCCTTACGAAACGAATGGCTTGCTATTCTTCATTAACGAAAACTTGTTGCCAAAAGTTGCATCGCCCGTTTCCAATCCGCAAAAAAAGCCCTTTTGTCCCCTGATCAGGAACGAAAGGGCTGTCTTGCCGCGCCGTGAGTGTTCAAGCTTTACAGTTGGCTTTGAATTTTCGATTTCAGCGTTTCTTTGCTTTGAACGCCGACCATTTTGTCAACCGGCTGTCCGTCTTTGAACAGAATGAGCGTCGGAATGCTCATTACGCCGTATTGCGAAGCGATCTCCGGCTCTTCGTCCACGTTGACTTTGGCGACAACGGCTTTGCCTTCCATTTCGGTTGCCAGCTCCTCTACGATCGGAAGCTGCATTTTGCAAGGGCCGCACCAGGGCGCCCAGAAGTCGACGATGGAAACACCGTTTTCGATGCTTTTCGCAAAATTGTCTTTCGTCAATGCCACTGCCATCTTACATCATCCTCTCCTAAAAATGTGGGTTGAGATGGAAACACCGCCACATCGCTTATTTCGGCTCGCATTCGCGAATCTGCGCCAGCACATCGGCAATCGTAATGCCGGCAAAGTAGCTTTCCAGCCGCTGCTCAGCGGCACAGAAAATGCCGTACATCACTTCCTTCATGTTGGAGCCGACAATGCAGTCCGCATCGGGATTGCCTGAACACCAGTTGGGCATGAGCGAACCGATCGCGATCACGCGGTAAATATCTTTCAGCGTTACCTCGGCAGGTTGTGCTGTCAGCCAATAGCCGCCTCCCGAGCCTTCGCGCGTATCGACATAGCCGCCACGGCGCAAACAGCTCATCACTTTGCGAACGCGGGCCGGGTGGGTTCCGACATTGACTGCGATCGTTTCACTGGTTGCCATCCTTTCCGGCAAATATGCCAGCAAAACGAGACTGTGGACGGCAATCGTAAATTCGCTGTTCATTCGTGAACGGCACCCCGCTTTGTACTGTAATAATATCAGTTACAGTTAGCGATGTCAAACGAAATGTGCTGAAATGCTCATTACCCATTATGTGATAAAGAAACCGCCGGTATTCCGGCGGCTCAAGCGAACGACGATACAACGAACCGTGAGCTATAAAAAATAAATTAGAACAGAAACTCGTCGGGATCCGAACCGAACCGTTTGTCCTGATTCAGTCCGTCAATAGCCTCCATTTCCGCGTCGCTCAACTGGAAGTCGAACACGTCGGCATTTTCCTTGATGCGGTGCTCGTGAACCGATTTCGGAATCGTGACAACGCCATGCTGGAGATCCCAGCGAAGGACGATCTGGGCCGGCGTTTTGCCGTACTTATCCCCCAGTTCCTTGAGCAGCGGAATGTCCAGGTTCCCTTGCATCAGCGGACTCCATGCTTCCAGCTGGATGCTGTGTTTGCGGCAGAAGTTCAGCAGCTCTTTCTGGGTGAGCAGCGGGTGGAATTCGACCTGGTTGACCATCGGCTTGATATTGCAGCTGCCCATCAGCTCTTCCAGGTGGTGAACCTTGAAGTTGCTGACGCCGATCGCCCGCACTTTACCGTCATTGTAGAGCGTCTCGAGGGCGCGGTACGTCTCCTTGAATTTATCCTTGCCCGGCCAGTGAACCAGGTACAGGTCGATGACGTCCAGGCCGAGAAGCTCGCGGCTCTTGTCGAACGCGCGCAACGTCGAATCGTATCCCTGATCATCGTTCCACACTTTGGTCGTAATGAACAGCTCGTTCCGGTTCACGCCGCTCTCGGCAATAGCCCGGCCTACGCTCTCTTCGTTTTGTATATCGCCGCGGTATCAATTGCCCGGTAACCGTTACGGATCGCAGCCGTAACCGCATCGACTGTCTCCTGCCCGTTTTGCGTCTTCCATACGCCAAGGCCGAGCCAAGGCATACGCACGCCATTATGTAGTACGGTCGCTTCAGCTATCGAAGTTGGGAATGGCATCGATAAAATCCCTCCTGCTTGATCAAAATGGTATTTCAAAAAAATGACTACTTTTACATCTTACCACCATAACCGGTCAATAAAAAGTCCGCAGCCGATATCCGGTCCGCCGTTTTCGTCAGAACAGACTCAGCTGGCCTGAAGGCTCCGGCGGTTCAAGGCCGAGCAAACGGGACATTTCACGCGCATTATCGGCCGCGTCGCCTCCGGAATTATTGTTGAACAGGACGCAAATTTGTTGCGATTGCCGCTCGAGCCGGCGAAGCCGTTCCGCCCATTCGGCCAGTTCCTCCGTGCGGTAGCGGTACAAATAGCGCACCTCCCGCCAGTCCGGCCTTCCGCCGGACTGCCAGCCGGCCGCATTGCGGCCGTGAAAACGGACGATCGTCAGGGCCGGGTCGGTCGCTTCTTCCACAATCGGCACCGAGCCTTCCCCCGCCTGCGGCTCGTCACAAACGCTATGGATCCACCCTTCTTCGCGCATAAACGCAAGCGTACGCTCCCGCATCTGCGGCGCGAACCAGCTTTGATGCCGAAATTCGAGCGCGCACGGAACATCTCCCATTCTCGCCTTCGCCGCCCGCAGCAGGCCGACATGTTCGCGGGTGCAATCGAACCACGGCGGATATTGAAACAGAACCGCTAGCAGTTTTCCCGCCTCGCGCATCGGCGCAAGCGATTCCAGGAATGCCCCGTACATGGCGTCGTCTCCCTCGAAAGGCACACCGCCGCGGGCGTGCCCGGTCATCCCCTGGTAAGCTTTGACGACAAACCGGAAATCCGGCGGCGTCTCGGCCGTCCACTTCTCCATATTGCGAACCGGCTGCACCGCATAGAACGAGCTGTCCACCTCCACCGTCCGGAAAACGCGGCTGTACGCCGCAAGCTTGTGCCGCGCCGATTCCTTGTCGGGGTACAGCGTCGGATGATCCCCCCATCCTGTCAAGCCGATTAAGATCACGTCAAATCCTCCGCATGCCATTTTCTATCCATTGTATCGATCGGATCCCTTCCTTGACAAGCGCTGTCTCTCCTTTTTATAATTAGGTTGCCTAATAAATTGGTTCGGAAATGTTTTAGCACCGAAATAAAAGGGGGGTACGTATGAGCGATAGCAAAATCGGCAACAAAATCGTGAAGCAGCTGCTGCAGTCGTTGACGCAATTTAACCGCACGCAGTGGCACCGTTCGCTCCCCGGCTTCAAGCCCAGCGAAATTATGCTGATTCTGGCGATCGGCGAAGGGGCAGAGCATGGAGGACCCGGGTTGAAAGTATCCGAGATCAGCCATATGCTGCGGGTCACTTCGCCGACCGTTACCCAGCTGCTGAAGGAGCTCGAAAGCAAGCGTCTCATCGAACGCTCATCCGACCCGGCCGACAGAAGGGTTGTCCGCATTCGGTTGACGAAGGAAGGCATGCAGATTGCGAATAAAGCGAAACGCAAGCTTCTCCATTCGCTCGAAGGGCTTGTCGAATTTTTAGGAGAGGAGGACAGCAAACGGTTGGCGCAGCTTCTTGACAAAGCGTTTCTCTATTTTGACAAAGGACAGGATCAGTAAGCCAGATAGTCGGCAAAGAAACAAAGCGAACCTGCACGATTGTATGTAACGGGGTCGCATGGCCGGAAATCAAGAAAGAAGGAGGAAATCGGATGGCCAGAACGCACAAGAAATTAACCTTTACCGATTATGTTTTAAAATTCGTGTTCATAACGCTCGGCGCAGTCTTGATGGCGGTAGCGCTGGAGTTGTTCCTCGTTCCGAATCATATTATTGACGGGGGCATCGCCGGGGTATCGATCATTTTGTCCAAGCTGACGGACCTGCCGCTGGGCGTATATTTGTTCTTTATCAACCTGCCGTTCCTGCTCCTCGGTTTCAAGCAAATCGGGAAGACGTTCGCATTCTCCACGTTGTACGGCATCGGCATCATGTCGCTGACGACCGTGCTGCTTCACCATGCGGAGCCGTTCACCGAGGATCATCTGCTGGCCGTCTTGTTCGGCGGGGTCATTCTCGGCGTCGGCGTCGGATTGACGATCCGGTTCGGCGGTTCGCTCGACGGAGCCGAAATCGTGGCGATTCTGATGGCCAAGAAAACCCGGATGCCGGTCGGTCAGCTGATCATGATCATTAACGTCGTTATTTTCATTATTGCCGGGTTCGTGTTCGGATGGGATTCGGCGATGTATTCGATCTTTACTTACTATATCGCGTTCAAATTGATCGATATCGTCGTCGAAGGATTGAACGAGTCCAAGTCGGTTACCATAATTTCAAGCGAATACGAGGAAATTTCTCAGGCGATCATCGACCGCCTCGGCCGCAGCACCACATTCATACAAGCAAGAGGGGGATACAGCAAAGAAGATACGCAAATGATCTATTGCGTCGTTACCCGCCTCGAAGTGGCCAAGCTGAAAGCGATCGTGCAGGACATTGACAGCAAGGCCTTCATCGCTATCGAGCATGTCGCCGACGTTATGGGCGGCAACTTCCAGAAAAGCGCGATCCACTGAGGCAGCCGCCGGTTCTCAATCGCTGATCAGCGCGCTTTCCAGATCGCGGTCAAAATGCACCAGCTCCATCATGCCGCCCGTATCGATGGCGATATCCGATTGGATGGATGTTACGGTGCATCCGGTCAGTTCCTCAAGCTGCTCTTTCAGCCGGAGCTGGAACGGATAGCGCACCGCCCCGTCCCGCCGCGAGCATGAAGTTGCCGTCTCGCCGACGGCCAGCGCCCTGCTCGCGGCAGGTCTGTGATCGGCTATGATGACTAGATGATTGCGGATAATACGGGCGTCGACGCCTTCCGGCACAAAGCCCGACCGTTCCCGTATGCAGCGACGGTACAACTCTTCGATTCTGGCGCTCAGTCTGTCCAGCATCTTCAACTCCTCCTTCTGTTCGGCATTCGGCACGATATCCCCCTTGTCCGTACGACGACAAAACACCGAGGCAGAGAAACTCTGCGCACGGGCTTATCGTCAATCGGCAAATGAGCCGGTCGCTACTAAGCGCGATCGCGGTTCTCTCAATCGGCTTACGAGGTTAGCTGTCGGATTCGGGCTTGAGAGTGCCCTACCTTCCGCGCTGCGCGCAGGAAGGATTCACCCCGGGAAACCGCCGCGGCGACGCGGACGGATTCGATGGTTCCCCCGTTTCCCTGTTCAGGGAATTCAGCATATGCAGTTGTATGAAAATTTAGAAAAGTAAGGGTGCCCCTGATTATAACCGATTTCATCGAAAATATCAAATCGGCGGACACCAACCGCATAATCCATTATATGCCGAAACGACAGCAAACGTGACAAACAAGCATTAGCCCGCCTTTTCCGACCGCTCGTAAAATATAATCCGGTTGCCGGAAGGATCGATAACCGTCACTTCCCGCGAATGCCAGGGCGCAGTTTCGATCCCGGGACGCGCATAGCGTCAAAACGTTCTTTATTTCCACGATGCTTTAGGGGAGTCGAACGAGCTGCCCGGTAACTTTCCTGTCATGTTTTCCGGGGCAAGCCGAATAGAATGTGGCGAGAGCAAAAACAGTCCGTTATCCATTCTGTTCAAGGTGGTGTAGGGTTCGCATGCTCGTATTGTGGATCATTGTAGCCGTTGTCGTCATCGGCCTGATCGTCTGGCTTATCGCCAGAGCAAGCGGAGGTTGGGTATCCATTCGCACCGAGACAGGCGCAAGGACCGAGAAGCTGTACAGCCTGCAGGCTCACCTGAAAGAAAGCGGCATCAAAACCCGGATTTCCGGCGAAGGGCAGCAGCTGATGCAGCTCCATGTTCCGAAGAAATCGGCGGAACAGGCCAAATCGCTGATTGAAGAGTTCGAAGCGCAGTTGAAATAATGTACACCTCCGTCATCGCCTCATTCAAGCGTCCCGCCGGAAGCCGGCGGGACGCTGCTCTCTTATGCGCTTCGGGCAAGATCGCCCCCCTTCTCGTCGATCAGCTTAATCGGCTCCTACCATCCTGAGCCCGATGACGCCTCCTATAATCATCGCGATAAACAGCACCTTGCGCCAATCCTTCGATTCCCGAAACAGCACCATACCGAGCAGCACGCTGCCGGCGGCGCCAATGCCGGTCCATACGCCATATGCCGTACTGATCGGAATCTCGACCATCGCCTTGGACAGCAGAGAAAAGCTGAGCCCGCCGAAAATGATCGTGCCGACCGTCCCCTTCCATTTGGTAAACCCGTCGGACAGCTTCAAGAACGTCACCATCCCGACTTCCCCCAAACCGGATAAAAATAAAATGAACCAAGCCATAACGCCACCCCCTCGTTCGTAAAATCAATGTACGCCCTCGTACAGCCAGAAACCGACAACGCCTCCGTCACCCTTGCTCGTGTCCCGCTTCGGCTTTGTCGCCGGAGATCATCTTCAGTCCGACAATGCCGCCGATCAGCAGCGCGATGAAGAATAGTTTGGGCCAATCCGCCGACTCTTGCATAAAGAGGATGCCGACCAGCACCGTACCCGCCGTCCCGATGCCGGTAAAAACGGCATAAGCCGTACCGATTTCAATCCTCTTGAGCGACTTGGCGAACAGCACAAAGCTTGCAACCAGCCCGATAACCGTCAACACGCCGGGCACAGGCCGGGTGAAGCCTTCGGACAGTTTGAGCCCGAATGCCCAGACCACTTCCATCAGACCGGCCAGCAGCAAATAGATCCATGCCATCGAATCGTCACTCCTTCGTCCATATTTGCCATAGCCAGCTCCAGGCGATTTCCTGCCGCTCCCGATACAGGCGGGAATCGTACAACTCGTGTTCGACGAGCATGCCGTCGGTCAAAGCGAAAAACAGCGCCAGCATCCGCCCGGTATCCTGCCTGACCAGCACATTCTCGCCCATCCCCTTCTCCAGTATGTCGGCAAGATAACGGACAAGCTCGGCCTCATGCGCCAGAAACAGCCGATGCAGCTGCTCCTTCAGATGCTTCGGCGGCACCATCATCGTCCGTTTCAGAAACGCCTGGCCGCTCGAAATATGGTCCAGATCGGTAAAAAAGTCAAAAACAGCGCGCAGCTGCTCCTTGATCGGCCGATTCGACACCCGTTCCACCAAAGCCGTATAATTCGCCAGCTCTTCCTGGATGACATCGTTCAGCAGCTCCAGGAAAAGCTGTTCCTTGGAATTGAAATGGGCATAAATCGACGGCGTCCGGATGCCGACCTGCTTGGCGATAGCGGACAGCGAAGCGCCTTCATACCCCGATTCCAGAAATGCCGTCAACGCCGCCTGCTTGAGACGATGAGCCGTCTGTCCGTCATTCACGTTTACGCCTCCTTGTATCACTAACTAACGAACGTTAGTTAGTTTTGGTTTTGATTGTAGCGGGTGACGGTGGAAAAGTCAAATGTACTTTGTATCAAACAAAAAACGAGCAATGTTCGCCGGAAAAACCAGCAAACAATTGCTCGTTTACACATCCATTACTTCAGTTGCAAGAAATTATGAATTACTTGAGCAATCTCAGCTCGAGTTATAGAGCCCTTCGGCCTGAACGCCGTCCCATCGCCCTGCATAATATTTAGCGCAATTACCGCTTCGACATCATTTCTCGCCCATGAACTGATATCTTCCATGTCTGTCAGATTCGTTTGGGCTGAACGTGCCGGCACTGTTCCGTTCAACTTATGGTACAATCGTGCGATCATTACAGCTACTTCTTCCCGAGTAAGAGATGCATCAGGAGCAAATTGTTCAGACGACACGCCTTTAATCAGTCCAGTATTATAGGCAATCGCCACCTCGGGAGCATACCACTTGTCAGTCCCGATATCGACAAATGGATGAGATAAATTCCCCTCATTCTCCGGACCCAACAAACGCACCAGTACAGCTGCAAATTCCGCACGGCTTACACGGGCTTCCGGCGTAAATGTATTGCTGCCAGTCCCCTTTAAAATATGTTTTGCAGCAAGAGATTGTATAGCTTCATCAGCCCAATGCGATCCGTTAACGTCTACAAAGGTTTTATTATAATTCAATACCGCAAAATTACCAATCTTATTTATTACTGTTTGAATACCTTCTTCGGTTACTTTACCGCCTACATATTGTGCATCCCCATTATCCGAAACAATATATATACCGGTTAGATTGCGATTGATACCTTCTCCAACAGGAAGTGTAATGACAATGGGTTTGTCTAGTGTCGTTATTTTTGTTTCTTTGCCACCGTTCCCGAGAATGGAAAGGTCGATTTTGAAAATACCACCAGCATTCTGCATATTTGCCTGCGGAGTTCTAGCATTTACAGTATTTAGTAACTTATCGGCATCATCCGAGCTTATCGGAGCCACTCCGAACTGCAGTTGAGAGCCATCAGTTCCCAGCAATGATTGTGCATAATGCCACCATTCATCTGTCAGCGTAACCGTTACATCGCCAAAAGAAATATTTACGGATTTTTTATTATCCAATATGGTTTTAACAACATGAGTCGGAAATGCGACTTGTCCTTTGCTATCAGCCTCGAGAACGATCGATTCGCCATCCTGAGAGAGAATATCTTGAGTTGTAATTACTTTCCCGTTATTTGATCCAGGTACCGGGATTGGCGCTGGACTAGGGATCGGATTCGGGCTCGGGTTCGGTTCCGGATTCGGGTTCGGTTCCGGATTCGGATTCGGTTCCGGTTCTTGCTCAGAATCCGGATTGATCTTATAAAATTTTGCATCTCCGAAATGACCCATTTGATATAATTCATTTAATGGAGCAATTAAATCATCCGGGCTATTTGCAATAAAAAACACAGTCTGCTCTTTAGAAGTAGACATATATAAAGTACTTGAATATCCGCCAATTTTCACTTCAGGATACGCCCACATTAACGCTTCCATCGGAAGTTGGGCCGGCAGCAAAGTAATCCCCAGGCTGTCAAGGAATTCTTTTCTTTTTAATTTTACCAACTCACCATGTGACACTGGGTCGAAAGCCGGATGTGGTTTGAAAAATAATTTATATGTATCCCCAAAATCCTTAACAATTTGTTTCACGACTTTCTCAAAACCATTTTGTTCCCCAGCGAGACTTGTGCCCGATATAATCAGGCTTGGTTTATCTGAATAAAACAGTTTATCGAATTTAGCTTTGTCTATGCCAACGGCTTTAGCAAATTCCTCTTTCTTTTCGTCCGACAATGAAGCAAACATATCATAGGGCATTTTTTGACAACGTTCATTTTCTTAATTTCTTCCGCTACTCGGGGGTCGTTACTCCTTAATAACTCCGGGAATTGCATCCAATATTGAACATTAGGATATTGGGATACATAGTACATACTCTTTTGTAGTTCTGTATTATTGTCAGTATTTATAACGTCTGTTTCTCCCGCTTGAATCAAGGTCTTTCTATTTTCATATTCATTTTTATACGTCTCCCAGCTTACAAAGGAATTCTCTTGTTCGAAAAGGCTTTTAAAAATACTATAGGACCCTGTTCCGTCAGACAACAAGTAGACTTTGTATTGCGATTCAGGTAGACCATTCGCAACAAACATCTGCAATATAAACTGCACACGAAGATCATCGACATAAAAATTAAATTGTGCGTTTGGGTTTTCAGAATAAATATCGGCTACTTTACCAATAAGCTCATCCATAACGGTCCTGTTGTAAGTATGTTCAAAAGCAATTAAATTAACATTTTCTGGCAAAGCAGATGGATTGAAAGTTGCTTTCCGATGGAACCACATATACGATTCATGGTCACTATGAAAAGCATTCAGCCCAGCATATAAAGTTGGTAATGTCCCTAACGTTGCATAAATATCATAAACTGAATCCGTTACAGTAACGTGGTTATTTGATAAGTCTCCTTCATTGAAGGAAGCACCCATTGCAGTTTGAGGGAAGATAGAAAAGACTACTAATAGCGCTAACATTAAACAAATTTTTCATATTGGCCTCCCTAATAAGAGTTAGTTCATTAATAAATGAGCTCAATGATTATAAACTAACTTGTTTTTCCTCTTATTCACAGTTTAGTAACCGTCACGCAAGCCGAACATTCGCTTGACGAAAGACGGCAACTTGCGATGGGACTGCCCGAGCCGGAAGCCGATCAGCTTCGCGGCCGACTCCAGCAGCAATCCCGGAAGCAGCCCCCATCGGCGCTCTTCCCGAATCGCCTCCAGCTGCCGCCGGACAAGCCGAGAACCTTCCTTGCCGACCTTCGCATACGGCAAAATCCAGTCCTGCTCGCGCATCGAGACGCCGTTGTCGTAGAAGCGGCGAAGCTGCTGCAACGCGGTATAGTCATGCGAATGCACCACCTCCGCTTTCGCGGCGTAGACGATCGCGTACCCCTGCAGGATACAGCGCGCAGCCATGAACAGATCCTCGTTAAACATGACCGGTTCCGGGAACCTACCCATCTTCTCAAAGACGTCCCTTCGTATCGCGGAGCAAACGTTCGAACAGAAGAACGTTTTCAGCCCGAGGCGCGGAATATCCGCTTTCGTCTTCCTTGCCGGTTCCGGCGGGTAGTTGAACGTCCGGCTCGTCCGCTCAAGCAAGCCCGCATCGGCACGGGGAAGCTGGCGGGCATAGGCATACGCGACAAGCGGGTCTCGCAGCGGCGCCGTCAATTCTTCGATGAGCCGTTCGTTATGGGGCAGCGCGTCCTGCGTCATGAACATCAGCACATCGCCGGAAGCGGCCGCTGCGGCTCGGTTGCGCGTCCCGCCATGATTGAACTCGCGGCGCGGAATGTCCAGCACAATCGCGCCTGCATGACGCGCACGAGCGGCCGTACCGTCCTCAGAAGCGGAATCCGCGACAATAATTTCATGCGGCGGCACCGTTTGGCCGTTCAGTCTGGCGATCAGTTCGGTTAACTCGGTGCCGGCATTCAACGTCGGAATAATGACCGAAACGCGGACCGGTTCGCTGCGGTCAGTACGCATTTTGTTAACCAAACCGTTCACAACGGTTTTCACAATAATTTTGAGATCGAACAGAAAGCTCCAGTTCTCGATATAGAACAGATCGTGCCGGATCCGGTCATGGATGGAGGTATCCCCCCGCAGCCCGTTCGTTTGCGCCCAGCCCGTAATGCCCGGGCGAATGTGGTGTTTCACCATATATTTCGGAATCTCCTCTTTGAACTGATCGACGAAATACGGTCGCTCCGGCCGCGGGCCGACGACGCTCATATGGCCGAGCAGCACATTGAAAAACTGCGGCAGCTCGTCGAGGCTTGTCCGTCTGAGGAAGGCCCCGAACTTCGTGCGCCGCGGATCGTTCTCAACCGTCCATTGCGTGTCCGACACTTCGGCGGGAGAGACGTGCATCGTCCGAAATTTGTACATGTTAAACGTACGACGGTTCAGTCCCATCCGCTCCTGCTTGAAAATGACCGGCCCGGGCGATGTCAGCTTGATGCCGGCGACAATGAGCAGCATCACAGGGGACGTTACGATAATCGCCATAATCGAGAACACAATATCGAAGGTTCGCTTCAAAATCCGGTTGCTTAGCTCGTCCAGCGGAACGTCTCGAATATTGATCATCGGCATGCCGGCAAAGTTATCGAAGAACGGCCGAGCAGGCAGCAAGTCGAAGAAATCGGGAATGATCAGCGTCTTGACGCCGCTCTTTTCGCACAAAGCAATGATGCGGGCGTACTTCGCATGCGCCTTCAGCGGCAAGGCGATCACGACCTCGTCGACCATTTTCCCTTCCAGACATCTTTCCAGATCGTCCAGCGTCCCGATAATCGGTTTGTAATGCCGGTATTCTTCGTCGTGCTCTGTCTGATAATCGTCAAGAAAACCGAGCACCTCGTAGCCCAGCTCGGGATGCTGCTGCAAGCTTTCATAGAAGCTCCGCCCTACCGATCCCGCTCCGAGAATCAGAACGAACCTCTTGTTGTAGCCTTTGCGCCGGAACCAGAACAGCAGCATTTTGACCGCATATCGATATACCATGGTTGCTGCGACGGAGACCATAAAGAATATGGCCAGGAACGACCGGGAAATATGTACTTCTTTCGCCAAATATAACAAACTGAGCAGCAGCAGTGCGCTCAGGCCATGCACCTGGATAATCTTCCATATGTCGTAGGAGAAACGCTTTCGCCGCTTGGGTGCATAGAAACCGGCATAGAATCCGATCAGAACGGTGGCGAAGGCGTAAATCGTTCCCCACATCAAATAGTTTTTAAATGGCAGCGTATTGTAATGCTCGATCCATCCGCTCTGGAACTTCAGCCAGTACGAGGCGAAAAAAACGCAGAGCATGACGAACAGATCCGCCAAAACATAGATTTGCGTCAAAAATCTCTGGTTCTGCCGAATCATGCCATCACCTTCTTCTCTCTTCTACTCTATTATTGTAGCAAATAGAGGAAAACGAACCAACCCCGCTTTTTACCAGATGCGCGCCTTCCGCTTCGCTCGGCGGCTAATTTCTTTTCTTTTGCGCAGCATATCAGGGAACGCTCTTGCGATCGTAAGCCAACAGGCGAGCAGCCCCGGCTCACGGACCAGAATATAGCCGAGCCGCAGCAGTTCCAGAACAAGAAGTACGGGCAACGTCAGCGCGAATTGCGGCGTGAACGTCTCATTTTTGATCCAGACGAAAAATTGATTCTGATAAGAATGCCGCCGGACGAACAAGGGGATCGCTCGGCGGCCCCCTTCCTTCCATCCCCTCTTGTGCAGTGCCCTTGCCGACGGCACATACATTGCTTTCCATCCGAGACGTTTGGCCCGATAGGCTACATCGACATCTTCTTTGTACGCGAAAAAGAATGAGTCGAAAAATTCCCCATTAATCGAAATATCGTCGATCATTCGCCGCGAATAGACCGCAGCCGCCCCTGACACACCGAATACTTCCCCTTGATCCTGCCATCTTTCCGAAGGTTCGCCGGCCCCGCGGTCGCGCGCCCGCCTGGTCAGGTTGAGCACAAGTCCCGTACTGTCGATCACATCTCCCGCTGACATCCGCACCAGCATGCCCGTCGCGCTGCCGATATCGGGATTCGCTTCCATGACGCCGATGATCGTTTCCACATAATCCGGTTCGAGCATGACATCCGGATTGAGCACCAGCACGTAATCGGAGCCGGTTGCGCCAATGCCGAGATTCTGTCCCCCCGCAAAGCCCGTATTATCTTTATTCGCAATAATCTGAATCCGGTCCCGAAACCGTTCCAATACGCTCATCGTGCCGTCGGACGAACGGTTATCGACGACGACGATCCGCTCGATCGGGTATGTTTGCCCCAGCACCGCTTCCAGACAGGAAGCAATATCTTCGGCACTGTTATAGGTGACGATACTGACACTAACGGTCGGTCTTGACTTCATCGCTTCCATCATCCTTTAAGAAATGGCGCAGCGCTTCGCGCCACGGCCGCATGTCGCCGAATCCTTGCATCCGGATCTGCGCATGATCGAGCACGGAATACGGCGGACGGGGAGCCGGTCTCGGAAATTCCGCTGTCGTGCACGGCTCGACCTCAACCTCCATTCCGCTTTCTTCAAATATAGCCTTCGCAAACTGGTACCAGGAACAAGCGCCCCGATTCGTCGCGTGATAAACGCCATAGAAGTCAGTCTGCGACAGTTCCAGCAAAAAGCGGGCCAGATCCAGCGTATACGTCGGCGATCCGATCTGGTCATGCACGACGGTCAGCCGCTTCTTTTCGCGGCCAAGCTTCAACATCGTTTTCACAAAGTTGCTGCCGTAACGACCATACACCCATGACGTTCGTACAATAAAATACCGATCATGAAGCGATTGGACAAATTGCTCGCCAGCCCATTTCGACTTGCCGTACACCGTTTGCGGATTCGGCTCATCGTCCTCCTTGTACGGAACATTCGATTGCCCGTCGAATACATAGTCCGTGCTGATATAGACAAGCTTCGCTCCGGCTTCGCGAGCTGCAACGGCCACATTGCGCGTTCCCTCCGCATTGATGCGGTAAGCGTCATCGGGATCGGACTCCGCCCGGTCGACAGCCGTATATGCCGCGCAGTGGATGATAACGTCTGGACGAAGCATCGACGTTACTTCCCGGCAGCGGTTCAGATCGGTCACGTCCCATTCCTTACGGCTCATACCGGTTACTTTCACGCTGGGAGGAACCTTTATGCCCACCAATTCCCGGCCAAGCTGGCCGCCCGCCCCGGAAACGAGGATGTGCAGACCGTCTCTACTCATCGCCGCCACCCAGCCGATCGCCGTACTGCTTCGCCATATATTGGCGGTAGTCCCCGGATATGACCCGTTCCATCCATTCGGTGTGATCCCGGTACCAGCGGATAGTAGCCCGAATGCCGCTTTCATAGTCATATTGCGGCGTCCATCCGAGCTCCTTGCGGATTTTACTCGCATCGATCGCGTAGCGGCGATCATGGCCCGGACGGTCGGCAACGAACCGGATAAGCGACTCCGGCTTGTTCAATTCGGCCAATATCGTACGCACAACCTGCAGATTATTTCGCTCATTATGACCGCCGATATTGTACACCTCGCCGTCCCGTCCCTGGCGCAGAACCAGGTCAAGAGCCCGGCAATGATCCTCCACATAGAGCCAATCGCGGACGTTCAGTCCGTCTCCGTACACTGGAAGCGGCTTGTCCTGCAAGGCGTTATGGATCATGAGCGGTATTAACTTCTCGGGAAATTGGTAAGGGCCGTAATTGTTCGAGCAGCGGGTGATATTGACAGGCAAACCGTACGTTTCGTAATAAGCGCGCACGAGCAAGTCAGCTCCCGCCTTGCTGGCGGAATAAGGGCTGTTGGGCCGAAGCGGCGTATGTTCCGTAAACAGACCGGTATCCCCGAGCGTTCCGTACACTTCGTCCGTCGATACCTGAACGAATTTGCGCACGCCGTATTGTCTGGACAGCTCGAGCAGCGTCTGCGTCCCCAGCACATTCGTTCGAACGAACAAGTCCGGCTGCATGATGCTTCGATCGACATGAGACTCCGCCGCGAGATTGACGACCGCATCGACCCCTTCCGCGAAGAGAGGTTCAATGGCTGTACGATCCGCGATGTCCGCCTTTACAAAACGGTACGCAGGATGCGACTCGACATCCGCCAAATTTTCCGGATTGCCGGCATAGGTCAGCGCATCCACATTGATGACTTCATCCTGCGGATAATGCGCCAGCATGTAGCGGATAAAGTTGCTGCCGATAAATCCCGCACCCCCGGTTACGACAACCTTCATGCACCTCACCCTTCGTATTGAAAATTGATTTTTGCCGACGATAGACGCGGATGATTCGCATCCTTGGCGGATAGAACAGGCTGGCTAACCGGCCAATTGATGCCGAGAGCGGGATCGTCCCATGCGATGCCCCGGTCGTGTTCGGCCGAATAATAGGCGTCGACCTTGTATAGCACCTCACAATCGGGCACGAGCGTGCAAAAGCCGTGAGCGAAGCCTTGCGGCACGAACAGCTGCCGGAAATTGCCTGCCGACAGAATAAAGCCTTCCCACTGGCCGAATGTCGGCGATCCGCGCCGGATGTCCACCACGACATCGTAGATCGCGCCGCTGATTACACGCACGAGCTTCGATTGGGCCATCGGATGCAATTGATAATGAAGTCCCCGAATAACGCCTGCTTCACGAGACAACGAATGGTTATCCTGGATGAATGTACACGTAATGCCCGCTTCCCTCAACGCTCGTTCATTGTAACTTTCCATGAAGAAGCCCCGATGATCGCGGTGAACCGTCGGTTCGATCAGCTTGATGCCTTGCAGCTTCGTATCGGTAATCTTCATCGTATTCCTCCGGTCCGATTCATTTATTTATATTTACTGGAACAGATGATCCAGATTGACTGTACGCGCCAATTCATTTGCCTTCGTGAGCGAGGCATGCGTACCGGCATCGGTCCACCATCCTTGTAAAATATCAAATGTTAACTCTCCGGTTTTGATATAGGCATTGTTCACATCGGTAATCTCCAATTCTCCGCGCGCCGAAGGCCGAAGTGTGCGGATAATGTCGAACACCCTGCTGTCGTACATATAAATCCCGGTAACCGCATAATCGCTTTTCGGCTGCGCCGGCTTCTCCTCGATTGACACAATACGGTCCCCTTCCAGCTCCGGAACACCGAACCGGCTTGGGTCCTCGACCTGGCGAATGAGGATTTTCGCCCCTTTCTCTTGCCGCTTGAACTTCTCGATATACGGGACGACCGAATCGGCGAAAATATTGTCTCCAAGGATGACCACGACCCGCTCGCCGCACGCGAACTGCTCGGCCAGCCCGAGCGCCTCCGCGATGCCCCCCGCCTCATCCTGCACCTTGTACGTGAAGGATGCGCCGAACTCCCGCCCGCTGCCGAGCAAGTTCACCACATCCCCCATATGTTCCCTGCCCGTCACGATGAGTATATCGCCAATTCCCGCTTCCTTCAGCTTTGCAATCGCATGAAAGATCATCGGATACTTGCCGACAGGAAGGAGATGCTTGTTCGTCACCTTGGTTAAAGGACGAAGGCGGGAACCTGTCCCGCCTGCGAGAATGATGCCTTTCAAGGAAAACCCTCCCATTTAATCAAATATGACCCATAACCACCAGCAATCGAAAGAGGAGTTCTTCTTTTATTGTTTGCCTGTACAGCTTGGTATGAGATAAGAATCTTAAACGTTGAAAAAACTTTTCTCGGGGGGCAAGAAAAAGATTCAATTGATGCCGGCTATCACCCTCCAACTGCGAGCCGAAGATCCGGTTGAACTCCATAGCTTGTTTGTAAAGAAGATGTGCACCTCGGTTCCTGCGGAAGCTTCTCCACTTTCTCCGAAGCATATCGACAGTGTTTCTTTCTCCCCCAACAACATTTAAATTATGCTGCCGATATAAAATGGATGGTTCAGCATCAAAGTGAACTTTTCCAAAAGCTGAGATACACAAATACGCCCACCAATCATGCATAATAATTTGATTGGTACGAGGCAGATTAGCGCAAAGCAAATCACGGGCTGCCTTGTTCATTGTAATGGTTGCTCCTACCGCGATATTCTGTACCAACGCATTGAAAAAGATGGTTCCCTCCGTGGCAGGCTCGGCCAGATGGTTAAAGGTCTAAGATCCGCATCCGTAATCCAGGTAGATGTAAACATCATTGCCGGTGTTTTACCGTCATGTTTTCCCAGGTGTTCGACCGCTCTTCCAACCTTATCTGGCAGCCAAATATCATCCTGATCGCAGAAACTAAAATATTCGGCATACGGATCGGATTTTAATAATAGTTGGAAAAAGCTGCCGATAACTCCTATATTACACTCCTTGATCAGGCGGATCCTGCCTGGATTACGAATTGACAGGTTATCGATAATTGAAACTGTTTGATCCGTTGACCCGTCATCCCGAATGAACAACTCGCAATTCTTATACGACTGGTTCAGGATGCTTTCAATCTGCTGGGCTATAAAAGGGGCCCCATTATATGTCGACAACAAAATTTGAACTTTACTCAAGACTCACCTCGTATGAATCAGTTCATTCTTATTGTCCGGTTCTATCGATGGGTTTACCTGTGAAAAGGGATCGATTTCAACAACATACTTGGGGCGCCTTTTGACCTCTAAGTAGATTTTCCCAATATATTCACCTAAAAGCCCTAATCCTACCAGTTGGATACCACCCAAAAACCAAATGGAAAGGATTAATGAAGTCCATCCGCTCACCGTTCTTCCAAACAGATTCGAGAGCAACCCGTACACTCCGGCAATCAGACTCAGCAGAAAAATGACTGCTCCTAAAAAGGTGACAAATCGAATAGGGTATATACTGAAAGATGTGATACCCTCTAACGCGAATGTTATCATTTTTTCAGAGGATATTTAGACTCTCCAGCAAACCTTTCTTGTCTTTCATAATACACATTTGTTGATTTAAAACCAATTAAGGGAACAATTCCTCTGAGAAATAAATTAACTTCCTTATAATCTAGCAGATGTGTTAGTGCCCTGTGGCTGAGCAAGCGGTAATCAGCGTGATTGTGTACCAGATTGACACCCATCATTTTCATGAACCGGTAAAAGCAAAGAGCCGAATTCCTCTTAAAGAATGTATCTTTATCACGGCTACTTCGAACTCCATAAATAACCTCAAAACCCTCATGGAATTTCAGTATAAACTCTTGAATGGCATTGACATCGTCCTGCAAGTCGGCATCTATAGAAATGACGCAATCAGAATGGTGCACCGATGCTTGAAGCCCTGCCAATAAAGCGTTTTGATGCCCTGCATTCTTCGCAAGCTTCAGTCCCTTTACTCTCGGTGTTCTGGAGCCAAGTTCGCAAATCAAATCCCAAGTTCTGTCTCTGCTACCGTCATCGACGTACAGGATCGAACTTCTGTCAGACACCAGACGCTTCCGAACAAGCTGATCAATGACGGCGTTTAATCTTTTTGTGGTTTCCGCTAAAACTTCTTCTTCGTTAAAGCATGGGACAACAATTGTGAGAATCGGAAGGTCTCCACCATATCGAAACATTTGATTTCTCCTTATCATTCAAACTTTTATACACTTCGTTGATTTATGCCAGGTGACTCAGTCTTGTCCCTTGAGAACGAAGCTTTGGTTACAATTAAACATTGATAGATTACCTGTATCCCCATGCTTCCTACTGCAAAGATAAAGGGTATTATATCATGTCGATACCTGGTTTGAATTTCGATCACCAAATGTAGTGCTGCATATCCTAAAATAATGAGCAAGAGAAAAAATGAGCATAATTATTACTTCTAATCGAGTAAGCCACCGAAACACAACTTAGTCCAATTGCAAAGAGATACATGATTCTCTCTGCACCGTCGAAGTATATCCTCCAGCTTTTTTGAGCCGTATTATCCATGCTCCAGAACGTTGACATATCACCGCCGCCCCACATTTCATCAAATTTGGAAGAGAACAACTTTAGTAACTCACTTTTATTCTGAAGTCTTTCTTTGATTAATTGTAATTCTGCCTGATTCCGCTCTTCTCCAAGTGGAAACTGATGAACATATTCATTATCCGCTTTGGAGAATTTACCATTTGTCGATACGTTCAAACCAGTTACAAATTTCCAATAAGGTTCATTATTAGGCAATGGGTATGGAGCGATTCTCGCAACAGCGTAACCAAACGTAACGATTTGTTGCAAAATCAGGTACACAGCCAGAACACCTAGTACTTTTTTGATCCACTGCTTCCTTTCGCTTCGCATAGAAGGTAGACAGAAAAAAACACGAAGTAAACTATCAATAATCCGATATAAAAACTACCCAATGGCCTTATTAAATTGCCTATTCCAAAACATAGGCCGATATAAAGCCAACTGTGTTTTACTGTAGGGCGAGTAGCAAAATATACGCCTAAAGCATAAAAAATGTAGACAAATGCTGATTTGTCAGCACCGAGCACATAATAATAAACGGGATATAAAAAACATACATCAAAGAAGCCATTTTCCCGCAAAATTCATTAAATAACGCTCGCGCAATATAATAAACGATCACTGCCGTCCCCAAGCTAAACATTATATTGAAAAACTTCAAAACAAATAGTGAATCTCCAAATAGTTTTATAACCCCGACCTGGTATAAGGTGAACCCTACTTGGTAAGGCCACCTTTCATAGTAAGGATGGTTGGTAAAAACAGTAAAATCCCCTTGTGCAACCTTTACAGCTGCCTGGTACATAATCTGAAAATCAGAAACAGGATGGGTATCCACTCTGATAATCCAAAATAAGCGGAGAACTCCTCCAATAACAAGCAATAAACATAGAAAATTGAATGGTTTAAGCTTATTAATAAAAAAGCAAGGATCAACGACAAAAGAAAAACTCCGCCAAGCAGGCCCAATGTCCCAAAAGATGATTGAATAACATTACTTGCATCCGCAAAGGTTACCAGAAAGCTTAAAGAGAAAAACAAGAAGGCTACCAGCATGACAAATAATACAATGACTTCCCTGGTTCCTATCGACTGCTTATTCAGCATGTATGTTTTTCATTCCTTTATAACAACTGAATTCTCAATTAATAATATTTCCTTGTCAATCGTATTATCGGCTCCGCTCTGGCTTCGTACCCTTTTGGCAGCCTGCTTGGATAGTTCGCGATACTTTTCTGGATTCATATATAACCATTTAATACTTTCCGCCAGTCCTTTATAATCCTCTTTCTCTACAAGCATACCACAATTTTCATCAACAAACTCCGGAACAGCAGATACGGAATTGGTTACAGGAACGAGTCCAGAAGACATGGCTTCATCCCTGGACACCCCTTGGGAATCCCATCGGGTAGGGTTAAGAAAAACACCATAGTCTTGATATAGTTCAGCCATCTCAGTCTGTCTTAAAAAACGTTCTTCGAGGATTACATTCTTGA
>NZ_BOVJ01000122.1 GCF_018403665.1 Paenibacillus cisolokensis | reverse complement strand
GCGGCGAGCAGCGCGGCCGCCGTCAGCGCGGCGATGCCGGCCCAGGCCGCGCCGGCGATGCCGAGCCGCGGGATGAGCGCGGCGTTCAGCGCGCCCTTGAGCAGCGCGGCCAATACCATCAGCCACGCGGCGACACGGGCGGCGCCGAGGCTTTGCAACAGCGCCGCGCAGACCGCGTTCAGCGCGCCGGCCAGCGCCGTGCAGCCAACGAGCGCGAACAGGGCGGTTCCGTTGCCGTCGGCAAACAGCATCCGGTTGATCGGCCCGGCGAGCATCGCGATGCCGAGGGCGGCGGCTCCGCCGAGCCACCAGGCCGCCCGCATCGCCAGCGACGCCAAATGTCCGGCTTCGCGCCCGTCCCCCCGCGCCCGCGCCGCCGCCAGCGCGGGGGCGAGCGCCGCGCTGGCGGAACCGGCGACCATCACCACGAGCTGAACGACCGTTCCGCCGCGGCTGTATACGCCGAATTGCGACATCGCCTCAGCGGAATCGAACCCTTCGGCGGCCAGCAGCCGAGGGACGGTAAACGCGTCGACGGCCGCGGCGACCGGGACGGCGATAGCCCCGAGCGCAGCCGGAATCGCAACGGCGGCGATATTCCGCATCTCTGCCAGCAGCTCGCGGCGGCGCGCTGCGGCCGGCGCGCGGCTCGATGCCGTCAGGCCGGCGGCGTTCCCGTCCCCCGCTCGCTGGCGCAGCTGCCGGCCCGCCCAGACGGCAAGCAGCGCCAGCGCGCAAGCGCCGCCGCCGAAAGTGCCGGCCATCGCGCCGGCGGCAAGCCGCTCGTCGCTCCAGCCCAGGTTCAGTCCGGCCGCGAGCAGCAGCAGCATGACGGATACCCGCACCGTCTGCTCCGCCACTTGGGAGGCGGCGGACAGCCGCAAGCGGCCGAGCCCCTGCGCCACCCCGCGTACGACGGACAGCGCCGGCACGACAAGGAGCGACAGCGAAACGATGCGGAACGCCCATGCCGCGCCGGAATCGCCGGTTAAGACGGCCAGCTTGTCCGCTCCGTTCCAGACGACGGCGCATGCCGCGGCCCCTGCCGCCCCCATCAGAAGCAGGCCGGCCCGGTAAAGCCGATTCGCTCCTTCCGCATCGCCGCGGGCCGCCCGTTCGGCGACAAGCAGCGAAACGGCTACGGGCACGCCTGCCGTCGCCACGACGAGCAGCAGCTGGTAAAACGGATAAACCGCATGATAAATGCCAAAGACACGGTCGCCCGCCATGTTCTGGAGCGGAATTTTTGCAACGTGCCGAGCCCTTTGGAAACCAGAGCGGCAACTCCCATGATGAGCGCCCCGTTGAGCCAGGAATCTCCTTTCGTATTCCCTGTACGGCGAGCTTCTTTCCTCATCGCGATATGCTTGCACCTGCCCATCCACTGCAACTGCTATCCATTATACCGCACTCGGGCCGCGAGCGCTTGGACGAATGGAGCGATGCGGCAGGCAGACGAATGTCATAAGGCAAGTCAGTCCCCGCGTATACATCATAGACTGCGTTATTGACCGCAAACGATTCCAAAAGGAGGGAAGCACCGGCATATGAATGCTTATGAAACGATTATGCTGGAGTCGAAAAAGCCGGATTATACGGCATGCTTGCCGAGTATTATAAGTATTCCAATCCCGAGCTGCATGAATTTTATTACCGGAAACATTTCAAAACGCTCCGCAAGCTGGCCGAATGGATCGAACGGTACGGCGACCCGTTCGATTCCGCCGCCAATCAGACCCGCGGTCAAGAGAGTTACCCCGGCGTCTATTCGGCGGCAGGGCCCGGACCGGGCTCCCCATCTCTCGGGCCGCCCCCGTACCCCGGATTCGGCAAATACGGGGCGGGCTATATTCCGGGCTACGGCCAATACGGCGCCCCCGTATATGGCAAAGGGCCACCGTTCGGGCTTCCGCCGCAGTACGCTCCCGGCATGACTCGTGCGGAGCAGGCTCCGGCCCGGGTCAGACTGCTTCACGCTTCGCCGGATACGTCGGCAGTCGACATCTATGTCAACGGCTCGGCGGTCGCCACCTCGGTCTCGTTCAAGGATGTAACGCCTTATCTGAATGTCCAGCCGGGCACATACCAGCTGGAAATCAGGCCGGCCGACAACGGAACGGCGAGACTGTTCCAGGCGCTAACCGTGCAGGAAGGCAACGCCTATACGGTTGCCGCCGGAGGCAATGCCGGACAACTGAAGCTGTTCGTTTACGAAGACAACCTTGCACCGGTTTCCGGTAAAAGCAGCCTTCGCTTCATCCATCTTGCCCCGAATACGCCGGGAATCGATATCAGCAGCAAAAACGGGCCGCTGCTCTTCAAGACCGAAGGTTTCGGCGCAGCCACCGCCTATACGAACCTGAAGCCGGGAAAGGTCGATCTGCAAATCGTAACGTCCGGCGAGACTCGGACGATGCTGGAGATCAACGGCGTCTCGCTGCAGGAAGATTCCGTTTACACCATCCTGGCGGTCGGCTTGGGCGATGGAAATCCGCCGATCGAAGCGTTGCTCCTCAAAGACATTTAGGCGCGGCCCGTCCGCCACGCGCTAAAAAAGCTTCCGTCGGCAAAAGCGTGCAAGTAAGCCGGGGAAGCTTTCTTTTTACTGACTGTCCTCATGGCGGATGCGGCCGGAGCGTTTACTGCTCCATTTGTTTGGCCAGAAAGCCCGCCGCCGTTTCCGCCATTTTCGTTTCCAGCTGGCCCATTTTGACGCCGGGCTCCTTGCTGAGCAGAACGACCGTGCCGATCGGATCGCCGCCAGCTACAATCGGAGCGGCTACGAAGGACGTGAACGTGTCGGAGACGTCTTTAATAATTTCATACGACCCGCCTCCCGTCTCCGTAATCGTTTTCCGGTTTTCCATGCATGTTTCCAGCAGAGTGCCGATCTGTTTGTCGATAAACTCCTTTTTGGAGGCGCCCGCTACGGCGATAATGGTATCGCGATCCGATATCATCGTAATGTGGTTGGTTCCTTCGTATATCGATTCGGCGTATTCCTTGGCAAAATCGCCAAGCTCGCCGATCGGGGAATACTTTTTGAGGATGACTTCGCCGTCCCGATCTACGAAAATTTCCAGCGGATCGCCCTCACGGATGCGCAGCGTGCGGCGAATTTCCTTGGGAATCACCACCCGGCCCAAATCATCGATCCGACGCACAATTCCAGTTGCTTTCATGTCTTGTTGCCCCACTTTCCCTGAAGAGTTTAACCATACTGGACCTTTGCTGCCTGTTTATCGCGAAGAGGAGTTCCTTGAAAGTCGGAATCTGACCATAGTATTCATCCGCTCCCAATTTCTTATGCACGCGGCCAGAACCCGGATTGCCCGAAATCCGGCTGCCGAATGAAGACCCTGTCGATATAAGTCGCGAGAATGAAGTCTAAAGTCATGATTTCAGTGAAAACAAGTGACCATATACCCGAATATAGTCGTATAATGTCGGAAATTGTCTTGGAATCGTTGGATTGTTATGGTAATATGTGCTAGGAGAAACGGGATTTTGGTACTACCGGATTGCGGAAAGCGATCCATCGGGAATGGAGCGTGAATAAAAGTGCCCCTTCGTTTGTCCGGCTTCCGTCAAAAAATGAAACGGCCGGCTTTTGCCGCCTGCCTGATCTTATGCCTCGCACTGATCGGGCTGTTCGTATACCGGACAACTTTACATCAGGCGGAACGGAATTGGGCCGGCGAAGTCCATTCGGATCTGGTCAAGCTTGACGAATGGCTGACGCGGACGATCGTAAGCGCCAAGGACGATGCCCGTCTTCTTGCCCGGAACCTCCAGACCAACCTACTTGATGGGCCGGACGGCGGCCGCTATCTGCAGCAATATCTGAAAGCGGTCCGACGGACAAACGAGCTGTTCGGCCATGTAACCGTCGCCACATCCGATGGAAAGCTTCTCCAGTCCAATATATGGCCGAACGGCGGAATATCCGAAGACCCTCGCAGCAGCGCCTCATATATTCAGGCGATGTCCGCTAACGGCGAACCGGTTGTCACGGCGCCCTACCGTTCCGCAGACGGACGTTTCGTCCTGAGCGTGGCCGCGGCGACGCCGGACCGGCTGGGCGTTGTCGAGATGAGCGTGCCGCTGGACGAGCTATATGCGGCATTCGCTCGTCATGAAACGGTAACGTCCGGCGAGCTGTATATCGTCGGAATCGACGGCAAGCCGGCTCCGCTTCGGCCCGGCGCTCCTTCCGGGCCAACCTTCGCCGGGTTCGCGGCCGGCGGCAGCAGCGGGACCGACGAAGCCGTTATCGCCCAAATGACCAATGCCGAAAGCGGTTTGACCTTAATCAATGTAATGAATCTCAAAACCGCGGCAGCAGCCGGGGATCCCGCGCCGAAAATGCCGATCGTCGTCGCGGTCCTGCTCGCGCTTGTTCTGCTGGCGGTTTTGCTGCTGGCGAAACGTTACATCAGATTGATCCGTTTCTTGATCGACGCGATGCGAAGAATGAAAAGGGACAATTGGCAAGACCGCATGAATCCGCCCGCGGATGGCGAAATTGCTAAACCGTACGACACCATCGACTGCATTACCGAATCGCTGCGTTCCCTTGTCTATTACGACACGTTGACCCTTCTGCCGAACCGGGCGCATCTGAACGAAATTTTGGACCGGGAACTGCAAACGGCGGCGTTCGAAAAAAGCGAGATTGCGGTATTGTTTATCGATCTGGACAATTTCAAGCGCATCAACGATTCCAAAGGCCACTCTTTTGGCGACGAACTGCTGCGGCAAGCCGCAAACCGAATAAGGGAATGCGTGCCGTCAAGCGGGACGGTCTGCCGGTTCGGCGGCGACGAGTTCGTCATCGTACTTCCTTATCCGAACCGGCAACATTTGCTGCCGAAAACATTAAATCGTCTGCAGCAGTCTTTCGAAAACGGGCTGCCGGTTTTCGAGCATACCGTCTACATGAAGCTTAGCATAGGGGCGGCTATGTTTCCGAAGGACGGCCTGACGGCGGAAGAATTGCTGAAGCATGCCGACGCGGCGATGTACAAAGCGAAGGATCTCGGCAAAAACAACGTTCAGTTTTATCATTCCGGCATGAAAGAGCAGCTGCTGAAACGCACCCGCCTGGAAGAGCTGCTGCTAAGCGGACTGTACCGGGGAGAATTCGAGGTCGTATACCAACCGCAAATCGTCGCGCGCACGGGACAGCTGAGAGGCTTTGAAGCGCTGCTGCGCTGGAATTGCCCGGAGCTCGGTCAAGTTTCGCCGGCGGATTTTATTCCGATCGCCGAGGAGACGGGCGCCATCGTACCGATCGGCGAATTTGTTTTGCGCGAAGCTTGCCGGATGAACGGGGAATTGTATCGCCGGTTCGGCTTGCAGCCCGTCATGTCGGTGAACGTCTCTCCCGTGCAGCTCAAGCAAGTCAGCTTCGCCGACCGAATGATCCACATCATTCGCGAATCCGGCATTCCGGCGGAGCGGATGGAGCTTGAAATGACGGAAAATACCGTAATCGACACCATCGACACATCCCTCGAATGGCTGAAACGCATGCAATCGTTCGGGGTCAAGCTGGCGATGGACGATTTCGGCACCGGTTATTCTTCCTTAAGCTACTTGATCCGGCTTCCGATCCATACGCTCAAAATCGACAAATCATTCGTTCGCGACATGGGCAAGCGCCGCTCGCATTCCATTCTCGAGTCGATTATCCAGCTGGCGCAACGTTCCGGCTTCAAGGTTGTAGCCGAAGGCATCGAAAGGAGCGACCAGCTGCAGCGGCTTCGCGAATGGGGCTGCGATTATTTGCAAGGCTACTACTTCAGCAAGCCGCTTACGGCGGATCAAATGGAGGAATACGTGCGCCTCAACTGTTCCCGGCAGTCTACAGCGGGAGTGACCATGTAGCGGCGCGGCCTTCGTGTGCCGCGAGCTGTTTCCGGCAGGCCGTCGTTCGACATCGAACACGACAGTCCCGCGAAAACAAGGCTGTCCCATGCTTGCGGGGACAGCCTTTTATCGCGCGATTGCCGCGCAGACGTCTCTTACTTATTTTGCGAAGCTTCGTTCTTGTTTTGCGCAGCGCCGCTGCTTGCGCCGCCTTCCTGAGCGCCGTTGCCGTCGGCCTTATCCCCGTCCGCGCCTTGTTCCGCCTCGCCCTTATCCTGAGACTGGCTACCCGCATCGCTCTTCTGTCCGTTATCGCCCGACTTTTCTTCCTTCATCGGCTCGATTTTCTCGATCAGACCGGGCAGCTCTTTCGTCATAAATTCGTTCATCAAATTATAAGCCAGCTCGCCTTTGATTCTCGTTTTCTCTTCTTCGTTCAGCTGATCATAATTCCGGCTTTCGCGCGCTTCGACCTTGATCACATGGTACCCGAACTCCGTCTCGACCGGCTCGCCGATGACGTTCAGTTCCTGCTCGAGCGACGCTTTCTTGAAGCCTTCGACCCAACCGCCGGCCGGTTGCTTCTCATAGAGTCCGCCCTTGTCCTTGGACCCCGGATCGTCGGAATATTCCTTGGCGATCGCGTCCCAGTCTCCGCCTTCCTCCAGCTTCTTCTTCGCTTCCTGCGCCCGCTTGAGCGCCTCTTCCTTCGAGCGCACTTCTTCCTGCGTTTGCGGATTTACGGTTTGAACGAGAATGTGGCGGACCGTAACAAGCTCGAAGTCGGATTTTCTCTTCTCGAACTCCGCCTTCATATCGTCCTCGGTCACTTTGCTGTTCATTTCTTCCACCGCGTTCATCATCAGCGTCATGAACGTCTTGACGTCCTCGCCGCTTACATCGGCCTCGTCAAGCGCCTTCTTCTGCTCCGGCGAGCTCTCCACCTGCTGCTCGAAAAACGCGTACTGCTCGTCCACCTGGGACGCCGCCTGCTTCTTCACTTCATCCGAAGCGCGCGTATTCAAAATTTTGTAGGCAATATATTGTTTGACCAGTTCCTCCCGGAACTCGGGAATGTTCACGATCTGCTCGTACCCGGGATACAGCACGGTGAAGACGCTGAGATATTTGTCAAACTCCTCGGCCGTTACTTGTCCGTCCTTGTATGTCGCGATGACTTCGCCGGCGCCGGAAGCGCCGCCTTCCTTATTTTTCTGACCGCAAGCGGCCGCCGCGAGAAGGACGAGAACGGCGGACAAAACAAGCGCCATTCTGCGCCACTTCGGTTTGACCTTTGGGGACAACATAACAACTAAAAACTCCCTTCGATTGGTTGGATGCTTGTATTGTACCAGATTACCCGTCCGCTGCGCCAATCTTGCATCGATTCGGCCGTTTCGAACAGATCGATGCGTTCGATAATCTCCGGGAGCCGAGACGCCATGAAGGAGGCGAGCCGCTCGTTCGATACGCTTCTGCGCAGCGTCTGCCGGCTTGCCTCGGGCAAACGGTCGTATACCGCCCGCTTCCGTTCCTTTACCTGGATAATATGAAAGCCGTAGCCGGTATCGACCGGCTCGCCGATCGCACCGATCGGCTGCGAATTGGCAGCCTTCTTGAACGGCTCGATCCAGGTCCCCGCTTCGACGCCGATGTACAAGCCGCCGGCGTTGCGGGTCGCCTCGTCATCCGAATACCGGCGCGCCAGCTCGTCCCAATCGCCGCCTTCCATCAGTCTGCGGCGCACGCTCATGGCGATGTCCAGCGCTTGATCTTTCGTCCGCTTGTAGCGGCCCGACGCCGGGTCCCAATATCCGATCAGAATGTGGCGAAGCGTAATCCGGTTGAAGTCGTTCGGGCGTTTGGCGAAGGCGGCCCGCATTTCCCGCTCCGTCACTTGCCGGTCAAAGTCGTTCATGACCGTTGCGATCATCTCATAATACCAGAGAACGTCGTCCTTGCTCAGACCGGACGACTCCCGCTCCCGCCTGCGCTGCGAATCGCCGGCGATCGTGCGCTCGAACGCCTCCGCCAGCGCGGCCGCTTCCTCTTTCGAAGCGGCGTTCGGCTTTCCGCCGATGCGCATGTACAGCCACTTGTAGCCGATATATTCGCGCAACAGCTGCTCTTTTAACGCCGGAACGGTCAAATATTCGCCCGACTCCGGATTGGCCAATGAGAAGAAGGAAGCGTAGCGGCGGAACTCGCTCTCCGTCACGTTCCCGCCCTTATATACGGCAACGACGCGGCCGCGGCCCGCACCCGGCGGCGGCGTGGCTCTGACCGTTTTGCTGTCGTTCCGGGGAGCGTCCGCTCCCGTCCCCGCCCCGCAGCCGGCCGCAGGCAGAAGGAGGACCAGACCGAGCAAGGCGGCAGCCCGCTTGCAGCCGCTATGGCGCCACATTTTGCAGCTTCTCCGCCGGTTTCAGCACATCCTTGTATTCGGCCAGGAAACGTTCGGCAAGCGCAAGCCGCTCATCCGTCGACAATCCTTTGCCCCGAAGCTGAAGGACCGGCGGTCCGTCCGGCGCTTGCATCCGTCTGAACCGGTTTTCATAACGGAAGCAGAGCAAGTCCAGTTTTTCGTGTCGATGCGCTCGGCTTCCCGCTGCGCGAAGCGGAACGTCCAGTCGTCGCCGGACTGGCCGATATGCTCTACCCCGTATTCGGCGCCGTACACCTTCAGCTTGGCTACAGACAGCAAGTGGCTCACCGCATCCGGCAAATCGCCGAAACGGTCGACAAGTTCCTCCTGCAGATCGTCCACTTCCTCCAGCGAACGGACGGCGGCCACTTTTTTGTAAATCTCGATTTTTTGAATGCTGTCGTAAATATAGTCGGACGGCAGATAGGCGTCCAGACTGAGGTCGATTACGGTCTGAACCGGCTTCGCCTCCCGGACATCCTCCCCGTTCATCTCCGCTTTGCGCTTGGCGATCTCGTCGGCCAGCATTTGCGAATACAGATCGAAGCCGACTGAAGCGATAAAGCCGTGCTGCTCGGCGCCGAGCAAATTGCCTGCGCCGCGAATGGCCAGGTCGCGCATCGCGATTTTGAAGCCGGAGCCAAGCTCGGTAAATTCCTTGATCGACTGGAGCCGCTTCTCGGCCACTTCGCTCAGCACCTTGTCCCGCTGATAAGTGAAATAAGCGTACGCAATCCGGTTGGAGCGGCCGACACGTCCTCTCAATTGATACAGTTGGGACAAACCCATTTTATCCGCATCGTGAACGATCAGCGTATTGACGTTCGGAATGTCGACGCCCGTCTCGATAATGCTGGTGCTGACCAGCACATCGTATTCGCCGTCGAGAAAATCGAGAATCGTCTTTTCCAGCTCCTGCTCCGACATTTGGCCATGACCGACCGCCACCCTCGCATCCGGTACGAGAGCGGAAATCTGTTCGGCCATCTGATAGATGCCCTGGACGCGATTGTACAGATAGTAAACCTGTCCGCCTCTTGCCAGCTCGCGCTCGATCGCTTCGCGCATCAGCGCCGGACTGTGCTCGACGACATACGTCTGCACAGGGAAGCGGTTTTCCGGCGGCGTCTCGATGACCGACAGGTCGCGTACGCCGAGCATCGACATATGCAGCGTTCGCGGAATCGGCGTAGCCGTCAGCGTCAGCACGTCGACATTCGTCTTCAGCTTCTTCAGCTTCTCTTTGTGCGAGACGCCGAACCGCTGCTCCTCGTCGACAATGAGCAGGCCGAGATCCTTGAATACGACATCCTGGGACAGCAGCCGGTGGGTGCCGATGACGATGTCCACTGAACCGGCTTTCAGCCCTTTCAGCGTTTCGTTCTGTTCTTTCCGGGAACGGAACCGGCTGAGCACCCGAATGTCGAACGGGTACCCCGAGAACCGCTCGCGAAACGTTTCATAATGCTGCTGGGCAAGAATGGTTGTCGGCACGAGCACGGCGACCTGCTTACCTTCGATCGCCGCCTTGAACGCGGCCCGTATGGCGACTTCGGTCTTGCCGTAGCCGACGTCGCCGCACAACAGCCGGTCCATTGGCACCGGCTTCTCCATATCTCTCTTAATCTCTTCGATCGCCCTTAACTGGTCCCGCGTCTCCTCGTAAGGGAACATCGCCTCGAACTCCTGCTGATAGGGCGTATCCTTGGCAAATGCGTACCCTTCCGTCGATTGCCGCTCCGCATACAGCCGGACGAGATCTTCGGCGATATCCTTGACGGAGGAACGGACCTTGTTCTTGACCCTCGTCCATTCGCTTCCGCCGAGCTTGTATATTTTCGGTTCCTTATCTTCCGAACCGACATACTTCTGAATCATGTCGATCTGGTCGATCGGAACGGACAGCTTGTCGCCGCCCGCGTACATGATATGCAAATAATCTTTATGAATGCCGCCGATGACGAGCGTACCGATGCCGAGATACTTGCCGATGCCGTGGTTTTGATGGACCACATAATCGCCGACCTTCAGCTCGGTATAGCTTTTGATCCGTTCGGCATTATCGATTTTTTATCGATGCGCCTTGCTTTGCGCTGCTTCTGCGAGAACATCTCGCCTTCGGTGATGACGACCAAATGCGACGAAGGCAGCTCGAAGCCGGACTGCAGCTGACCTTCCAGCAGAAGCGGGGGCTCGATATCGTAATCGTGAAGCACCCGGCGCATCCGCTCGATGCGCTCGGCGCTGCCGGCCAGCATCATAATGGTCGCTCCGGACTTGCGCCACCGCTCGATTTCCGCTTTCAGCACATTCATCTGGCCGTGGAAATTTTGCATCGCCCGGCACATGAAGTTCAAAATATTTTGCGGCTGGGTGTGCGGTATTTGCCGAAGGAAGAGCGACAGGAACAATGTCGGGAACGGGCGGTGATAAAGCAATTCGTCCGCAGGCCGCGCCAGCTCGAAGCCCGGCAGCGACTTGCCGTTCTGCAGCAGATGAGTCGCCCATTCCGCCTCGTCCCGCTCCAGCTGCCGGGCCGTCTCGACAAGCCGCGTCGGCTCGTCTAGCAGCAGCAGCGTATCGCTCGGCATATAATCGAGCAATGTTTTCCGTTCAGGGTACAGCAGCGCAATATATTTATACAGTTCGGGAAAATAGACATGCTCCCGCAGCCGCTCCAGCTCCGCTCCGATTTCGGTTCGCAGCCGATCCTTGGCCATCCGGTCGGACATTTTCTCCAGCTGCTTCTCCAGCAGTTCGGAGGCAAGCTGAGCGGCATTGCGGAACCGCTCTTCTTCCGCGAGCAGCTCCTGGCACGGCGGGACGGTATACGCGGTCAGCTTCTCGATGGACCGCTGATCGGCCGGATCGAACGTGCGGATCGAGTCGATTTCATCGTCGAACCATTCGACCCGATAGGCCACTTCCGAAGTGAGCGGATAAAAGTCGACGATTCCGCCGCGCACGCTCATCTCGCCTTTTTCTCCACCCTGTCGGTCCGTTCGTAACCGAGCTCCGTCATGCGCCGCAAAAACGTTTCGAGTGGAAGCGCTTCCCCGGCGACAAGCTTGATCTGTGCATTCGCCATCGCTTCCGGGTTCGGCTGATAACGCCTGACGCCCGAGAAAGGCACGACAACAATTCCGCGAAATCCCTGGGATAGCCGGATAAGCACGTCGATGCGCTGCGCAAGCGTCTCGGGGCTCGAGATCGCCGCTTCGGCAGCCACCAGTTCGTTGGCGGGATAAAGCAAAACCCGGTCGGGGGACAGGCATTCCTGCAGATCCTCCGCAACTTTCTGGGCAGCGAACATATTATGGGTCACAATCAGCATCGGCCGGTCAAGCTCTTCCATCAGCGCTGCGGCCAGCACTTGACGCGACGAACCCGCCAACCCGGATATCAACTGCTCGCGCATACCTTGGCGGATACCGGAGACGACCGTCTGGAAATCCTGATCTTTGGCGAACGCTTCAACTAACGCTTTCAATCGATGATGCACCTCGTTTCTATACGCAAAGAACACGCAAAGAAGCCTCAGCCATACGCCAAGGCCTATTTGTAACCGTTCGACGGAGCTTACTGCAACGGGCTCGGTATGAGCAGCAGCTCGGGATTGGCGTCAAGCGCTTCCCGGCAATAATCGCAGACGACTTTCACCGTCACGTCGCCGTTCGGGTTATACGCTATTATATCGCTGCGTTCTTCGGGGGTCAAGAAATGGAAGCCCAGCCTGAACTCGCTCACTTGATCCCCGCGAATGGAGCCGATCTCGGTTCGGCAGTGCCGGCAAATATAGTTTACAGCCATATGTATGCCTCCTGAAGAGTCAAATATACTCTTCAGTATGCCCGGCTTTCACATTTTCTAACGATTGAACTTTGCCATCGTCTCCTCGAACGGCGCGTCAAGCGCGTATTCCGCCGCATCGCACGCCCGTTCCACCATGGCCGCCAGCTTGTCACGTTCGTCCTTCGAAAAATTCGACAAGACGTAGTCGGCAATGTTGACGCCCGGATGGGACGGCCGCGAAATGCCCATGCGGATCCGGTTGAACGTCTGCGTGCCCGTATGCTGAATAATGGATTTGATGCCGTTGTGCCCGCCCGGCCCCCCTTTGTACCGCAGTCTGATTTTGCCGATTTCCGTATCGAGATCGTCGTATATGATCAAACCGTCGGCCAGATCGGCCTTAAAGTAGTCGAGAAACGAACGGATCGCCTCGCCTGACAGGTTCATATAGGTCATCGGCTTGATCAGCACGACTTTCGTGCCGCGCACATTGCCTTCTCCGATCAAAGCCTTGCACTTGCTCTGTGTCACACGAATGCCGAATCGTTCGGCCAGCGCATCCACAACCATAAACCCGACATTATGTCTCGTTCCCTGATAAGCCGCTCCGGGGTTCCCCAGCCCCGCTATCCATTTCATATGGCATGCACTCCTGAATTTTTTTGCTCGATGATGCAACGATTAGGCTTGTTCGATTGTCAACCTTATAGTTGCTGTATTCTCATCAATTTATCATAAAGAAGGGGAAAAAGCGATGTATATGAATGGACAAATGATCTATAAGGACCGTCATTTCCAGGACCACATCATACATCAGGTTCCCGTGCAGATTTATTGGGGGCGGAAGCATAGCGACATCGGCTTCATCGATCGTTACAGCCAGGATTACGTCAGCATCAACAACGTATATTACAGCCGCAAACAATTTACATTCGTTTCGCGTCCCGGTTATTAATCCGGCCGCCAATGCGAAACAAAACAATCGAACCGGCCGGGCGCCAGGCGCCCGAGCCGGTTCGTTATCTTCTGCAGACGCTATTCCTCTTTCGTCTCTTTCAAATTGGCCTGGTCGCGCTGGGCCTTGTCTTCCGTTTCGGCATCCGACGCCCGCTCCGCTTCCTCTTCCGTCACTTCTTTCTGCGGGGCCATTACCGTAGCGATAACGGTATCCCCTTCGGTTACCGATACGACGCCATCGGGCAGCTTCAGCCCGCCCACCGTCAAGCTATCGCCGATTCCAAGCGACGATATGTCCGCCGCGATCGATTCCGGAATATCGCGGGGCAGACATTGCACCTCCAGCTCGTGAAGATTGACCGACAATATGCCGCCTTCGCGAACGCCCGCGCTGTCTCCGACCAAGTCGATGCGCACCTGCGTTTTGACCTGCTCATTCATATCGATCTGATGCAGATCGACATGCAGCACGCGGCGGGTCAACGTATCCCGCTGAACGTTCGTAACCATGACCGATTGTCTTCCAGCGCCGGGCACGTCCATTTCGATGACAGCGTTGGGATGGGAGCGCAGCAAAGCCATGAGCTCCTTCTCATCGACGGCGATCGAAGCGGGCGCGGCAATCCGCTTGCCGTATACGACGGCCGGCACCTTTCCGTTATTCCGCAGCTGGCGGAGCGCGCCTCTCGTGTCTGCCGTGCGCTGTTCGGCTTGGATGGATATCGGCATACGGAAACCTCCTTCGTATTTGGATAGCGTTTACGCTACCATTCACGCATTTCCTACTACACTATACCCAACAAGCCGGGCCTTTAAACGGTTTGACGGGGCCGAAAAAGACCGGACTTGCGGAAAGCCCGGTCTTCAAAGGAAGCAAGCGTCAGCTTCGACCATTTTCTTTTTTCGCCTTTGCGCGCGCGCGAATCTTCTCCGCATAACCCGGTTTATTGGTTTGTCGTTCCCGCGCAATCGCCAGATCGTTCTCCGGCACATCGTGCGTAATGGTCGAGCCGGCGACAACATATGCGCCGTTCCCGATTTTCACCGGCGCAATCAGATTGACATTGCTGCCGATAAACGCGTTGTCTCCGATTTCGGTCAGCGATTTGTTGTAGCCGTCGTAATTGACGGTAATCGCGCCGCAGCCGATATTGACGTCACGGCCGACAACCGCGTCGCCGACATAGCTCAGATGGGATATTTTGCTGCCGTTGCCGATCGTCGCTTTTTTCAATTCTACGAAATCGCCGATTTTGCATTGCTCCCCGACGACCGACCCCGGCCGAATGTACGCATAAGGGCCGACCGCGCTGCCGCTTCCGATTTCCGAAGCGTCGACGACGGAATGCTTGACCGTCACGCCATCGCGAATAACGGCGTCGGTGATGTCAGCCTGCGGGCCGATGACGCAATCTTCGCCGATGACGGTCGAGCCGCGCAGCACGGTGCCGGGATATATGACCGTATCGGCGCCGATCCGTACGTCCGCCTCAATATAAGTGGCCGACGGGTCGATCAGGGTGACGCCGCCGAGCAGATGCTTGCGCACGATGCGTTCCCGCATCAGCCGTTCCGCCTCGGCCAGCGCTGCCCGGTCGTTGACGCCGATCGCCTCGGCGAGGTCCGAAGTGCGGTAGCCTTGCAGCTTCTCTCCCGCCGCCGCCAAAATGCCGATCACATCGGTCAAATAATATTCCCCTTGGGCATTGTCGTTCTTCACTTGCTTGAGCGCCTCGAAAAGTTTGCGATTGTCGAAGCAGTAAGTGCCCGTATTAATTTCGCGCACCGCCGCTTCTTCAGCCGAGCAGTCCTTCTGCTCCACAATACGCTTTACCGTGCCGTCCTCGCCGCGAATGACCCTGCCGTAGCCGGTCGGGTCGTCGAACGCCGCCGTCAGTACGGTTGCCGCGGCTCCGCTTTCCTGATGCAGCTTCAGCATCGCGACGAGCGTATCGGAGGTGACGAGCGGGGTATCCCCGCATATGACGATTGTCGTCCCCGTCTCACGGGCGATCAGCGGTTCTGCCTGCAGCACCGCATGGCCGGTGCCAAGCTGCTGTTCCTGCAGCGCATATTCGGCTTCGTCTCCGAGGTATGCGCGCACCGCTTCCGCCCCGTGTCCGACGACGACGACTGTGCGTTCGCACGAAGCTTCCCGCACCGTCTGCAGCACATGGCCGACCATCGGCTTACCGCAAACCGGGTGCATCACTTTGTACAGTTTCGATTTCATTCGTTTGCCTTGTCCGGCCGCCAGTACAATCGCCATTACTTTCAATGCGATTTCCCTCCGCTTCAAAGCTTTGTTTCTTACATGACTATAGCCGATATCAAGGCAAAAGAAAAGAGAGCCGATTGGCCCCCTTATCTAGTATTACAACATTACGCCCCTTCTTCGATAACTTCTTCCTCAGTCGCGGCGCGCTCATACTCCGCAAGTACAGCTGATTGAATTTTTCCCGGGTCGTAGATGAAATGGGGTGGGCAATGTCCCGGAACTCTCCATCCGGCGTACGTTTGCTCGGCATCGCCACGAACATGCCGTTGTTCCCGTCAATCACGCGAATATCGTGAACAACGAACTCATTATCGATCGTAATGGATGCAATAGCTTTCATACGACCATCGGAATTAACGCGGCGGAGTCTGACATCGGTAATTTGCACTTGGGTTCACCACCTTTGCCTTATCGAAGACTTGGTGTATAATTCCACATTTGCGTGCAAAATCCTTCTAATTTTTTGGTAATAAAATGCTCCATTTAAAAAAATTTTTAGTCTAGCAACTTTTTCGATTTCATTCGACATGGATAGAGGCGATTAGTTCAATTTCGACAAGAACGTCCTTCGGCAGACGCGCGACTTCGACCGCCGATCGGGCCGGCTTATGGTCTCCAAAATAAGAGGCGTAGATCTCGTTCACTTCTGAAAACGTGTTCATATCCTTCAAAAAGACCGTCGCTTTCACCACATCCCGGAACGTGGCGCCCGCCGCTTCCAATACCGCTTGCAGGTTGCGGAACACTTGATGGGTTTGTTCTGCGATGCCGCCCTCGACAAGGACGCCGTCTTCGTTCAGCGGAATTTGTCCCGACGTAAACAGCAAATTGCCCAGCTTGATCGCCTGGGAATAAGGTCCGATCGCAGCCGGAGCCTTGCTTGTGGAAATCGTTTCGGGTTGAAGCTTGTTCATTCTGATCATCCTCCATTCGGTTCTTTCGCCGTTGTCAAGATTCAAAGTAATTGCCGGGTACAACGATCATTTGCTTCGTCTTCATATCGACGGCCGTCAGCTTGGCAAGCGAGACATAGTCGTTAAACAGCCGCTCTTCGGTTCCGATCTCGCCGGATTCGACGAACACGCCGACGCCCGCCACTGTGGCGTTGAACTCGTTCAGCAAATCCCTCATGCCTTGCACGGTGCCTCCCGCTTTCATGAAGTCGTCAATAATGAGGACGCGCGAGCCTTCCTTCAGTGCTCTGCGGGCAAGCGACATCGTCTGGATCCGTTTGGTCGATCCGGAAACGTAATTGATGCTGACGGCCGACCCTTCCGTTACTTTATTGTCCCGGCGCACGATGACGACAGGCAAATTGAGGCAGTTGGCCGTCGCAAAGGCAAGCGGAATCCCTTTCGTCTCCACCGTCATGACGACATCGATATCCCGATCGGCAAACGCGGTGGCGAAAATGCGCCCGACATCCTGAAGCAGCCGCGGCTGGCCGAGCATGTCGGTCATATACAAGTAGCCTCCCGGGAGCACGCGCTCCGGCTGTTCCAGCTGACGGCACACCTCTGTCATAATGTCCAGCGAAACGGATCTCTTCATCTTCGGAATATACTTGACACCGCCTGCGGCGCCTGCCAGCGTGTGCAGCTCGCCGAGTCCCTCGTCTTCGAACACTTCCTTGATAATCGCCAAATCTTCGCTGATCGACGATTTGGCCGCCTGATACCTGTCGGCAAATGCTGTCAGCGAAATTAACGTGTGGGGGCGGCTGAGCAAATATTGCGTCATTTCGACCAAACGGGCACTTCGTTTCATTTTTTCAACGCTATTCTCCCCCTGCCTGATCCAATAATTCCAAATCCGTATATTATAATGTCAATATAACATTTTTATACGGATTTAGGCAAGGATAACGTGAAACTCATGTCAGCATTCTTACCACATACACTTCTTTGCAAAAGCCGCGCAACCCGTTATAAATACGGGCCAGCTTCGCTTCCTTGGAGACGAGGCCGAATACGGTCGGGCCGCTTCCTGACATGAGAACACCGTCGGCGCCAAGTCTCTTCATGCTTTCTTTCAGCTGGCGCACTTCCGGATAAAGCTTCAGCGTAACCGTCTCCAGCACATTGCCGAGCGCCTCGCAAACGCCGTTGAAAGACTGGTTCTCGATCGCGGAGATCATATCCGCTGCCGAGGGGTGATATTCCAGCTCGGATGCCCGAAGCTTGCCGTAAACATCCGCAGTCGATACATTAATCGGCGGCTTGGCAAGCACGACCCAGCACTGCGGGGGATTGGCGATCCGCTGCAGCTTTTCTCCCCGTCCCGTAGCGAGCGCGGTGCCGCCTGTCACGCAGAACGGCACGTCGGAGCCGAGCTCGGCGCCGAGGCGGCACAGCTCATCTTCGGGAATATGCAGCCCCCACAGCCGGTTCAAGCCGCGAAGAGTTGCGGCTGCATCGCTGCTGCCGCCCGCAAGGCCGGCGGCGACGGGAATTTTTTTATTCAAGTGTATGTAAACGCCTTTCCGTACGTCGTAGCGTTCTTTAATCAGCTTGGCGGCCTGGAAGGCAAGATTTTTTCATCCAGTGGAATATAGCCCGCCTGGCTCGATATGATAATCGTGTCCCGTTGAAGCTCTTCCATTTCGAGACGGTCGGCAAGGTCGACCATCGTCATTACCATTTCAACTTCATGAAAACCGTCGTCGCGTTTATGTAAAACGTCGAGCAGCAAGTTGATTTTGGCCGGCGCTTTTTCATAAATTTTCATCCCGTTCACCCGTCCGTTTTGTTAGCTCCACTTATTATAGCAGACAGGCATTAGAAAAGCGAAGCAAAGCCGGCTGCGGCATCCCGTGCAATCGGCTTTGCTTCGACCTGTGACGGAGCGGTCGGAAATGGCGAGCAAGAGTTACGGCCGATGCTGCTTCGCGGCCGCCTGTTCGGCCAGCTGGATGGCCCGTTTCACCATATTGCCCGCATCCTTGGCGCGAATTCCGCCCCATCCTTCCCGTTGTACGGTATCATAAAACCCGAGGTCCTTCGCGAGCTCGTTCTTGAGCTGCTCCGACATCGTGCTGCGGCGTCTGCGACTCATCGCAAACCTCACTCCTTCCCGCTTTCGTAATACCGTTATTATGCGTCGTTTCCCGTTCCGCATGCAGGCAAAAAAAAAGCACGGAATGCAATCCGTGCCCAAATCGGCGCGATGCCTCAGTGCGGTAAATAGTTAATGCGGACCTGGCCTTCGTCATTGCACACGGTTACTTCCACCGATTCAGTCAAAATATCCGCGTAGCTGTATGAGACTCGCTTAAATGCATGTTGTTCCTGATCCAGCTTGACGATGAAAACAGATGGGTAGATCTCCTCTAACACACCGGTACGTTCAATGGTCTTGCGTCGACCACCGTTGGCTCGAAGACGGATTTTAGAGCCGACATGAGCTTCCAAGCTGCGTTTGATTTCAGACAGTGCATTTTTAGCCATTGTCCACAACCACCTCTTTCCTTGTCCATTATACCCAAAAAGAGGGGATTTGTCAATTGAAATAAATAATTATATCAGCATGCATATTTGGTTGTCAACGAAATTTTTATTTATTTTTCCCTCGTTTCCCCGATTCTATGCAGCCCCATATGAGAAAACGACATGTCCTTGGGGCATGTCGTTTTCTTTCTTTTCGCTATCCGTCTAAATGACCGTCGTCAAGGCCATTTTGGGCTTCGGCAATCCGATCCGGTGCCGGCCCATCGTCTCGATGCCTCCGACGCCGTCTATCCCGCTGATCGTGCCATGGATCACTTCGGATAAATCGATCGTATCCTTGATCGAGGTGTAACTGGCTTTAATGGCAATATAAACCGGATCAAGCGCGTGAATCAAAATCCGTCCCGGTGAACTGGCAAAATTCGCCCCAGCTTGAATAAGGGCTTCGAAATGCGACTGGCATGCCCCGGCGATGACGACGAGGCCGTCCAATGTCTTTTCATACTCGCGCGCAATTTTCACGGCATTTACGAAATTAAGGGAGTTTTTGTAGCTGTTGATATTATGCAGCTCATTGGGCAGCCGGTTTTTCAATACGCCGTCATGTCCTGTAATGACGACGATGTCGGGCTTCACTTGCGGAAGCAGACGATGCAATAAATGGGGCATTTGCGATTCGTGAATATGGACCCCGTAAGCCGGAACGCGCATTTGCGTGTACAGCTGCATGCTTTTTTCATGTAATTGCCGTCTCCGTCCAAATGCAGCACTTTGCCGGGCATTTCGAAATAAGGCTGATTTTTTGCGCCAGCCGGATGCTGATATCGGTTTGCACGTTTTGTTGTTCGCGCTGTTCGTAGATCCGGCGCAACGATTCGTTTACTTTAACGCGGACTTCTTGCGCCGCACGGGTTTGCTCGGGATTTTGGACGACCGACAGGTCGGGAATCGGCGCGTCTGCAAGCAAACGGTAATCTGTGCCTTTCAGGATCGCAAGCTCCTCGATCGGTTCGATGGATTCAACACGGAACAGCACGTCACCGCCGTACGATTTGCGGACGACCAGGTCCCCTTGGTTCATGGGCCATCACCTCTTCGTCTATCCTATGGGCGGACAGAAGCAAAGGTGACTGCGGAACGCCGGCAAGGCAATCCGGCATTGGTTCGGACGGCAGCGGCACCCGGGACGACCGTCATCCACCCGTTACCGGTTGACGCCCGCCCTATAGCATACGTTGCAGACTGCGGCGAACTCCTCCAGCGTTAATGTCTCTCCTCTGCGCGACGGATCGATGCCGGCTTCCGCAATCAGCCGCACAACCTCTTCCCGCCGGTTCTTGCCCGCCCACGCGGCCAAATTGTTGGCCAGCGTTTTGCGCCGCTGGGCAAAAGCGGCCTGCACAACGCGAAAAAAATATGCTTCGTCGGCGGTCTCCACCGGGGGCCGATCCCGCAGCGTCAGCTTGATTACGCTGGAATCGACGTTAGGCTGGGGAATAAATACGGTATGCGGCACCGTACATACAAGCTCCGGCCTGGTGTAATATTGTACGGCGACGCTCAGACTGCCGTAAGCCTTGCTGCCGGGAACAGCCGCCATCCGCTCCGCGACTTCCTTCTGAATCATCACGACGATATGATCAAGCGGCAGCCGTTCTTCCAGCAGCTTCATCAAGATCGGAGTCGTAATATAATAAGGCAAATTGGCGACCACGCTGATGCCGGTCATCCCGGTAAATTGCTCCTCCATCAATTGCCGCAAGTCAAGACGAAGCACATCGCCGTGTATAATGCTTACATTCGACTCTGCGCCAAGCACTTCCTGCAATATAGGCAATAGCCGGCTATCGATTTCCACCGCCGCCACTTTGCCGGCGCTGTGGGCAAGCCATTGCGTCAGCGCGCCGATGCCGGGACCGATCTCCAGAGCCCCTTTGGTCTTGTCCAATTCCGCCGCGTCGACAATTTTTCGCAAAATATTTTGATCGATCAGAAAGTTTTGGCCGAGACTTTTTTTGAAGGAAAAACCGTGCTTTGCAATAATATCGCGCGTCCGTTTCGGTGTGGCGACTTCTGCGGCCTGCCGCATATCGCCCGCCGGATCGTTTGTCATTTCGTCTCCTCCCGTCCTCGCTCCAGTTCCTTAAGCGCGTCATGAAATTCATCCCGCCCGATTCGGAAGCTGACGCAGCGCTTGTAGAACTGCTTGCCATTCGCATACCCGATCCCCAATATACGGCCCATCTGAAGACGTCTGGACGCCGCATCCGGATGAACGACCAGTCCCGCCTCGACCAAATCTCCCCAGTTTACGATATCGGACGGAACCGCATCGGCCGAAGCTTCCGTACGGACGTTGGCGAGCGCGCGGCATATCGCTTCGGGGGAGGCGTTTTCGACGCCGATATCCCCTTTATACAAGGCTTCCTCCTGCGGCAGGAAAGCATGCTTGCAGCCGGGCACGCGGCGGGACACGATGCGCCGTATCCGTTCGCCGGCATGATCGGGATCGGTAAAATAATAACGCCTCTCCGCTCCTTCGCCAGCGCAATCCGGCGCAATACGTCTTCGCCGACGGCTGAGCCGTTCGTTTCGATCGTATCAGCTTCCACAGCGCGTTTCACGGCTGCCGTATCGTCCTTTCCTTCCACCACAATTATTTCTTGAATCATGCAACTTTTCGACTCCCTTATACGTCGTCATTAATGAGAGGATACATTCGGACATACATGCAAAAAGAAGAGGCGGCGCCTCTTCTTATCATGGCATATTTGCTGTACGATTACGATATGAATAAATCACGGATGGTGCGATCAGTTTGAAGACGGTTTGTTCGGACCGAGCACATAGACGGTATAGCCGTGCTTGCGCCCGAATTTGGTGGCGTACGATTCGCTGTCGAAATAAACGTCGATTTTGTTTCCTTTAATCGCGCCGCCCGTATCTTCTGCGCGTCTGAGGCCGATCCCTTCGATGTATACCCACCAGCCCAGCGGAATGACATTCGGATCGACCGCAATCGTGCGGCCTTCCTGAACGCGCGCGCCGGAAGCGGTAATGCCGTATTCCGGATGGTTTTCGCTTTTGCCGGTAGATTCGACGCCGGCGGAGTAAGCGGTAAGCGTTACATTCTTCAGCGTTTTCTTAGGTTTGAACGTCAATCCGGCCTTCGATACGGCCGCCGTGCCGACCGATCCGGTATTACTGAGCAATGTAACTTTCGGCTCCGGGTTTTTCGTGCCGATTGCGACGACTTGGCTCACGCTCGGCTTCTGCACCGTTTTGGTCACGAGACGGTGCGACACGAGCATGCCGTTTTGGAATATTTTTTCGTATTTCCGGACGACGACTCCGTTCTTGCCGGTACGAACGATCTTCTGCTTCCCTTTCTCCAGGGTAGGGTCTTCTTTCCTGACGACCTGGTACGGAATTTCTTGCTGCTGCTTGGTTATATGTTTATCGATTCGAACGACGTGCACCTTCATGTTCGATTGCAGCTCGGTATCGAGAGAAGGGAACACTTTATCCTGCTCGCGAACTTCTATATTCATCTCCTGAATCAGAGACCCGACCGTTTTTTCAGTCGTAAATACGGTCGATTCCTTGCTGCCGTTCTTCAATTTGACGGGAATGGCTTTTTCGATTTCAATCCGGTCGCCGTCTTTCACCGCTCCGTTGAGCGGCATGGACACCTTATCGTACGGTCCGATCGTGATGGACTGCTCCTCCAGCAGCTCTTGCAATACCCACTGCTTCGTCTTTACAACGGATTCCTGTCCATCCAGAACGACAGATACGCTTCGATTGGCCGATCCGTATAACAATACCAACAACATGAAAGCCATAGCGATTGAAATAATGACGCTGAGAAGAATCAAACGCAAGTTTTCATGCTTCCATCGCATTGCGAAAGACATGCTGGATGATCGTTTACCATGGGTGTTTTTCGAAAATACGCCCACTTCTTCGGTCCTCCTTCATAGCCCCGCCGCCTAAGTACATGCATGATACCTTGACGTGACTATTGTGTTGTCGCGTGACCAGGCACGCATTCCAGTCCTCCTCTCGTCACCTCCATGATTAACCCTATGTCGACGGTTTACACATTATTCAAAAAGAAAAAGAAGCCGTCGACAGAGGATCTGTTTCGTGGCTTCCCGGGTGCTGCCGTTAATCATGGAATGTGGATGCACGAGATTGATCTCTCTTGGAACGCTTGCGAGGTTAGCTGTCGGGTTCGGGCAAGAGAGTCGCCCTATCAACGGCGCCTTCATCCGCGGACTTCGGGCCGTTCAATTCACCCCAAAATAGTTTGGTACGCGATGACAATCGATGCCGATCGTCCCGCTGTTGGTTCCCCCGCTCTTCCTGCCGGAAGATTAAGCGAAAACAATATTTGTGAACTGGAAATCCAATACAACGCTTAAGCTCTGTGATAGATGATACTCTGTAGTCCACCACATTGTAAAGATGCGATTAAACACGATATTCATGATTTTTCAGGAAAAACATCGGAAATATCGGCGAATTCATCAAACAAATTCAGTTTTTTCGCCCTCTATCTGCTTTGATCTCTTTATCTGTTCGTTTTTCGTTCAAGCCGAAAACAGCGATTGGCATTTTCCATCGTAATTTTCATAATTTCTTCCACACTTTTTCCTGTTATTACCGCCGCCGCCTCGGCTACGTATTTCACATAAGCCGACTCGTTTCGCTTCCCTCGGAAAGGTTCGGGCGCCAGATATGGGGCATCGGTTTCAATCAATAACCGGTCAAGCGGCACCTTGGCCAGCACCTCTTTGGGCACTCTCGCGTTTTTGAACGTGACAGGCCCTCCGAAGGAAATATAAAAGCCCATGTCGAGGCATCGTTTGGCCGTTTCCCAGCTGCCGGAGAAGCAATGCATGATGCCTCCCACTTCGCTTGCTTTCTCTTCCTGCAAAATGTTCACGACATCTTCATGCGCGTCCCGATTATGAATGATGATCGGCTTGCCGATCCGGCGGGCAAGCGCAATCTGTTCGCGGAATACGCGATGCTGCACTTCTTTCGGCGATGTGTCCCAATGATAATCAAGCCCGATTTCGCCGACGGCCACCACCTTCGGATGCGCGCACAGCTCTTCGATCCACTGCAAATCATCAGGTTTCATGTCGATGCTGTCGACCGGATGCCAGCCGACGGCGGCATAAATAAAATCATATCGTTCCGCAAGCGCGATGGTGGTCGGAATGGTCTCCCGGTTAAAACCGATATTGACCAACCGTTCTACGCCGGCTTCTCTTGCCCGTTTAATGACATCTTCCCGATCCCCGTCGAAACGAGGGGAGTCCAAATGCGTATGGGTGTCGAACAATCCAGTCATGATGCGTTCAAATCTCCTTTTCGTTCGTCAATGAAAACCATTTTTTGATTTCAGGCGACAAGCGGTCGGCCGCTTCCCGCAGCAAATCTTCGGGATAATACAGGTGATAGCGGCCGCGCTGAATGCCCGTTATCGAATGGATGATGTCGGATTGCGACGATATTTCCGACAATTTTCCATGCTTGTCCACCAGCAGTATCGGCGGTTTGTCCCTTTTGCCGCCTGTATCCCCCGGACCCGGCCGGTATACGTCATACGGCAAATCGGACGGGTAATCGACCTCCAGATGATACTCGGGTTCAAGCCCCGCCGCTAAGAATTGCCGTTTCATTTCCGCCAGCATCGTTTCATTCGCTTCGTCAACAGTTATATATTTGTACAACTTGCGATTCAAAAACCGGCGGCACAAATCGGACAACAGCCAGTCCCGTTCGGCGGTCCACTCACTGAACGCCGTCTGGACGAGCGCTTCGTCCAAACGCAAATAGTCTTCGACGGTAAGTGTACCATTAATCAGCTTGAGCAGCGAACGGTTCATCCAGCCAAATCGGTACCCACCCCCATAAAGCTCTTTGGCTCTGCGAAAAATTTGTCTAAGAATAATTTCCGAGCTGCGGGTTACCGGGTGAAAATAAACTTGCCAGTACATTTGATACCGGCTCATCAAATAATCTTCCACGGCATGCATGCCGCTGTCCTTCACCACGATCCGGTCGCGGTAAGGGCGCAGAACGCGCAATATGCGATCCAGGTCGAAAGTCCCATAATTGACGCCGGTATAATACGCGTCCCGGAGCAAATAGTCCATTCTGTCCGCATCCATTTGACTGGACACGAGGCTGACTACAATCGGGTGATGATAGGTTTTCCGAATTACGGAAGCGACCCGTTCCGGGAAATCGGCCGACACTTCTGACAGGACCCGGTGAATTTCGGTGTCGTCAAGCAAAATGCGGCAAGTCCACTCTTCGTGATCCATGTCGAACACTTGCTCGATGGAATGGGAGAACGGGCCGTGCCCGACATCATGCAGCAGAGCGGCACAAAGCGCGACGAGCTTCTCGCCAGTCGGCCAATCCGGGTAGCCGTTGCGCTCGAATTGCGATATGATTCTGCGCGTAATTTCATATACGCCGAGCGAATGCGAGAACCGGCTGTGCTCCGCGCCGTGGAATGTCAGATATGAAGTTCCGAGCTGCCGGATACGCCGAAGACGTTGGAATTCCCTGGTATTAATTAAATTCCAGATAAGCGAATCCTGTACATAAATGTACTTGTGAACCGGGTCTTTAAATACTTTTTCTTCTGCCAGAGCATGCTGCATGGGTTAACACCCCTTCCCGCGTTTTTCGACATTATTTGTCGACTTATACTGTCGAATTATGTCGTTTATGAAAGTATTTTTGTCGAGAATTTCTGTATTCTACTCTTCATTTCCCATTCCAAAAGTCTTGAAAATCCCGTTATTTCAAGGAAAAAACCATGTTGACTATTTTGGGAATGGTTGGTATTATAGTGTTTAGAAAAAAGTAAAACTATGTCGAAAACTGACGAATTAGTGGAGAGGGGACACGATAGAATGATGAAATCAACAGGAATTGTCCGCAAAGTCGACGAGCTCGGACGCGTCGTCATCCCGATCGAACTGCGTCGTACGCTTGGCATCGGCGAAAAGGACGCCCTTGAAATTTACGTAGACGGCGAACGCATTATGCTGAAGAAATATGAGCCCGCATGCATATTCTGCGGCAATGCTGAAAATGTAACCTATTTCAAAGGAAAAATAGTCTGCAATATTTGCTTGTCGGAAATGCCTTCTCCTGTGACAAAATAAGAATTATAGGTTATAATACAAGTAATTGCACTTGTTAATTCTAACCTTTTTATACTCCTTAACGCCTTCCTGCGCTAGAACCCGGCCAGGAAGGTCTTTTTTGCCGCCGTGCGGACGCCGAACGGCGCGACCGGCGGCGGTTTCCGCCCTAACGCTTCATTACGGCGTTATAGACGTCGCGCCTCGACATGCCGCGATCGGCGGCCGTCCGCTTAATCGCTTCCTTCCGGTCCCCCGTCTCTTGCTCATAGCGGGCAACGTGATCGGCCAGGCTGAGCCCGTCCCACCACATTTCTTTCGCCACCCCTTCGATACCGCCGTTCGCCGCAAGATCGATAACGAGACAATACTCTCCCATAGGCGGATGCAGCTCGATCCATTCCAAGCAATCCGACACCGTTCCGCGAACCGCTTCCTCGTACCGTTTCGTCAGTTCCCGAACCATCGCGATCGGGCGGTCTCCCCAGACGTCAAGCATCGCTTGCAGCGTCTTCTTCAGACGGTGGGGCGACTCATAAACGAGAAGCGTGCCGCACGCGCTGCCGATCCACGCTTCGAGCCAATCCTTCAGCTCTTTGCGCTCCCGAGGGGGAAATCCCGCAAAGGTGAACCGGTCCGTCGGCAACCCGGATATGATAAGCGCAGACAATGCCGCATTGGCTCCGGGAACCGGAACGACGGGGATATCCCGGTCAATCGCTTCCCGGACAAGATCGGCTCCCGGATCGGATACGGCAGGAAGGCCGGCATCGCTGACGAGCGCTACATGAAGGCCCGTCTCGAGCAGCCGCAGCAGTTCGGCTCCGCTTGCTGTTTTATTATGTTCGTGATAACTGACCAGCCTTGTCCCGATATCGAAATGAGTCAGCAGCTTTCGGGTTTGGCGAGTGTCTTCCGCGGCAATGAGATCGACCTCCTTAAGCGTTCGAATCGCCCGGAACGTCATATCCTCCAAATTGCCGATCGGCGTTCCCACCAGATAAAGCGTACCTTTTCCGGCCTGTTCGCCAAAACTTTTCTGTATTTTCACGTCTCCCGTGTCCTTCCGTTCTCCAAATCAAAACGTGTTTCTTCTATTATATAGCAGTTGGGTTTCGTTCTTCTACAAACAGCGGAGGCAGCAGCTTCAGATCCGGGCGGCCGTCACGGAGCGCCTCAATCAACACCATCGTCGCTTCGGCCTTTGCATGGTGGTGGACGAAGCGTACACGCTTCGGTTCGAGCTTCCAGCGCCGAAGCGAGTCCATGATGTCCAGAAATCGGGACGGACGATGGATCATCGTCACTTTGCCCCCCGGTTTTACGAGCCTTGCGCAAGCCTCAACCACATCTTCCAACGTACAGTACAGTTCATGACGGGCGATGGCATAGTATTCGCTTCCGTTCACATCGCCTCCGGTGACCGGCATGTAAGGCGGATTGACCGTTACCGCGTCGTACACGCCATAGCCGGCCTTTTTCACATAGTGGCGAAGATCGCCTTCGATAATCCGAATCCGGTCTTCAAGTCCGTTAAGAGCCACGCTTCGTTTGGCCATATCGGCAAGCCGGGGCTGAATTTCAACTGCGTCGATTGTTCCGTTCGTTTTCTCCGAAAGCAAAAGCGGTATGACGCCGTTGCCGGTGCATAAATCAAGCACTCTTCCGCGTTTCGGTATCGCCGCAAATTCCGCCAGCAATACCGCATCGATCGAGAAGCTGAACACTTCCCGGCTTTGTATAATTTTCAAGCCGTTGAACATCAAATCGTCAATCCGTTCGCCCGGATACAGCTTTATGGTGGATTGCGCCACGTCCTGCAAATTCTTCACTCCGATCTTACAACAAAGAAGACCCTCTTCCGGGTCTTCTTCGGCTACGATTTGTTCAAAAAAGACAAGCAAAACAAGCAATCGCCTTCTGTTCGCAAGTGTCCGTAATAAACGTTGCAAATATGAAAACCTTCGTGATACAACCTGGCCAAGTTATCGTACCCTTCTCCGACAGCCGCCGCATAAGAAGCTGCTTGATCCTTCGCCTCTTCCGGACGCCCCGCCGTTTCGCCATTCGCTTCTTTCTGGCGATGATCGCCGACTGCTGCCGCAATCGTCTCCCGCTTCAATATTTTGCGCAACTGGTTGTTTTCCATGCTGAGGCGCTTATTCTCTTCCAGCAGCCACTTAATGCGCAGCTTCAGCTCCCCGAGCTCCCGATGAAAGGTGCCAAGCTTGCTCTCCAGCTCATCCATCTCCAAAAAAATATCTTTGTTTTCCAAGTTCCCACCCCAGAGCATATAAGCGTAATAGCTCCGCAGTGGACGATTTATTTGACGACGACATCGTCCAGCGGCATTTCTTTCGGCTTGCCAGGCATGTCGAACAGTTGGACGTAAACGGCTTTTGCCGATGCGTTGATTCCGGTTACTTTGCCTTCGCCCAGCGAAGTAATGACGATTTTACCGACAGCCGGCAACTCTTCCCGTGCGCTCTCGTAATTGTCGTGCTCGAATTTCAAACAACACATCAAACGTCCGCACAATCCGGAAATTTTGGTCGGATTCAGCGACAAGTTCTGATCTTTTGCCATCTTGATCGATACCGGTTCGAAGTCGCCAAGCCAGGACGAGCAGCACAGAATCCGTCCGCAAGGACCGATACCTCCCAGCATCTTCGCTTCGTCCCGAACGCCGATCTGGCGCAGCTCGATCCGGGTGCGGAAGACACTGGCCAAATCTTTGACCAGCTCGCGAAAGTCCACTCGTCCTTCCGCCGTAAAATAAAAATAATTTTGTTCCGGTCGAACGTAAATTCGACATCAACCAGCTTCATCTTCAATTGATGAGCTTTTATTTTGTCTAAACATGTGGCAAACGCGTCTCTGGCCGCCATCTTGTTCTCATCCACGATTTTGGCGTCAACTTCGTTTGCAATGCGGATCACTTTCTTTAACGGGAGGACGACATCCGATTCACCGACTTCCTTCTGTCCGACTACTACTTTGCCGTACTCGATTCCGCGCGCCGTTTCGACAATGACATGCTGGTCTTTGGCGACGGGATGATCGTCCGGGTCAAAATAGTAGATTTTGCCCGCTTTCTTAAAGCGGACCCCGACGACTTTATACAAGGATTTAGCCCTCCTGTACGTGTACCCATAGTTGCTCGAACGCCAGCTGCGGCGCCACATTGGCGCGCAGCCGCTTGCCGGCTTCGAGCGCATATTCCATGCAACGCACCCAGCTTTCAGCCTCGCGGGTGAACGCATGGCTGCCAATCCAATCTGACTGATCTATAAAAACGATGCTTTCCTGCTTTCCAGCCTGGAAAAGAATCATATCTCTGTACCATAGTGACAACATGGACAACAGCAGCTGAGGCTGCTCGCCGATCGCGGATTTGAACACCCGCTGCTGCGTCGTAATCATCGCTGCGGTGAATCGGGTGAGACTCTCCCTTCCTAATTGTATCACTACGTTTCTCATTTCTGCAAACTCATTCTGCGCGATCAGCTCCCGACACGCGTCCAATCCGGAGGCAAGATGAACCGCCAGACGGCTGAGCAGCGGCGGATGGCCTTCCCGTATAAGCTGCTCCAGCATTTCGAAAGGAGCCATCGGCAAAAAAGGAACCCATTGAACGCGCGACCGTATCGTCGGCAGTACAGCTTGTCCGTTGTCGGTCAGCAAAATCGCGATAACCGGGGAAAGCGGCTCTTCCAAAAACTTAAGCAGGCTGTTCGCAGCCTGCATCGTCATCGTTTCCGCCCTTTCCATAATATATACTTTGCGTTTCGAACCGGTATTGCGGTAAGCCATTTCACGCTGCAATTCCCGGATCTGGTCGATTTTGATCGATTGCCCTTCCGGCGCGATGAGATGCAGGTCCGGTTGATTGCCGTGCTCGAACTTGCGGCATTCCAGACATTCCCCGCATGCGTCGTCTCCGCCCGAAGTGCAAAACAGCCCTTGAGCGAATGCCATCGCCATGTTTTTGCGTCCTGTGCCGGAAGGCCCGTGAAACAGATAGGCATGCGAAATTTTACCGCTCTTCAGCGCATGCTTCAATATGCGTTTGGCCTTCGGCTGCCCCGGTACCTGTTCGATCTTCATTACAAATATTTCCTTTCAAAACACAAGATTAATCAGCATGCCGCGAATTTCACCGATTTTATGCAGCAGCTCGATCCGTCCTTGTTCACTTTCCAGCAAATTTTCGGCCATTTCCGTCAAGCTTTCATTGATCTCGTCGAGCAGCTTGTACCGTTTCACCCGTCCGCGCCGGTCCACTCCTCGCACTTCTTTCAGACCAATGCCTCTCCTGACCGTATCTTCCAGAAACCGGCGCACCATCTCGCGATAGAGCTTTAACTCCCGTACAGTCATGGAACGGGCGAGCCGTTCTCCCTGCAGATGAATGTCCTTCAGCTTCTGCTGCAATTCTTCCCGTGATCGTTCGCGGTCCTGCTGATGCATGACGTCTGCGAACGATCGCGGCTGTACCTGCTTGGCGGTCTGATCGGTTATCGTTCTCTCCTGACCGAACGACCGCCATCCGGGATTAATTTTCATGCGAGTTTCACGCCCATTCAGAAATGTTCAAACCGTTCAACCGGCAAGACGAATACGGCTGCACCGCCAACCTGCACTTCGACCGGAAACGGAATATAAGAATCGGCCGTTCCTCCCATCGGCGATACCGGCGTCACCAATTGATCGCGTACTTTGCAATTGGAACGAATAACATGCAACACCTCATGGACTCTTTCGTCTTCGATGCCGATCATAAATGTCGTATTCCCGGCTCGTAAAAAGCCGCCGGTACTGGCCAGTTTTGTCGCCCGGAAGCCTTCCCGGACGAGCGCGTTCGACAATCTGTTGCTGTCTTTATCTTGAACGACCGCAATTACCAGCTTCATCCCATTCCCCCCAAACATTTTATGACCTGCGTCTTCATGCGGGTTGCTGTATCCTGTTATACTTATAGTTTGACATCGGTTGCAAAAAATCCTGCAAATCGACGCTCGATCAGCGAAATCGCGTCCTCCAGCACTTTTCCGGGCTCTTGTTCGGCGTCTATGCGCACGATTCGGTCCGGTTCGCGCTCCAGCAACGACAAATACCCTTCCCTTACCTTCCGGTGAAACGAAACGGACTCCAGATCAAGCCGATTCAATTCGCGTTCCCCGGCTTGGCGGATGCGCGCAAGTCCTACCTCCGGGCGAATATCCATATACAGCGTCAAATCCGGCATCGCATCCTGAATTGCAAACCGGTTGATCGCCCACACTTCTTCAACGCCCAAGCCTCTCGCATAGCCCTGATAAGCCAGACTGCTGTCCACGAAACGGTCGCAAAGCACGATCTTCCCCTCTGCCAGCGCCGGTACGACTTTATCCGCCAAATGCTGCCGTCTTGCGGCGGCGTACAGCAGCGCCTCCGTGCGAGCGTCCATCCCGATATTCGCTTTATCGAGAATAATGCCGCGAATCCGTTCGGCGATCGGGATGCCCCCCGGCTCCCGGGTCGTCACGACCTGTTTGCCTTTTACCCTCAATTTATGCGCCAGTTCGGCAAGAAGTGACGTTTTGCCCGCGCCTTCCCCGCCTTCGATCGTAATAAATAATCCTTTATTCAACCAAAATAGCTCCTTCGACTAATGTAATACTCTAATCATAACAAAGCCGTTCCAAGATCGAAAGCTTTTTGGCATTACGATCCGGATGAGACGGACCGGTCGAACACGTTGATCGTGCGCAATGTCGGATCGGAAGCGCCCTGGCATCGTGCACGATGTCTCGACAGCGTGTCCAACCTTTCGACAATGGCCGGCGTAATCCGTTCTCCTTCATAAACCAGGGGAATGCCGGGCGGATACGGAATAATCGTTTCCGCCGATTCGTACCCTGTTGCCTGATGCAGGACAACCGTTTTGACTTTCTGTCTTGTTTTCATATGAAATTGAAAAGAAACGGGTAAAGAAATAGCCTCATCATCGCTATACCATACGGTACGATTTCTATCCGGCTCCCGGTCTTTCTCTTTGCTCTCATTGCGCTCGGGAATTCGACAATCCTGCACGATCGATGCGCAAGCCTGAATCAATCGTTCGACATCGGCTGGCGTCGTAAATGCGCCAAAAAGAAGCACCACATGACGCTCGTCCGCAAGCTCCGGCCAGCAGCCACGCGATTCCAATTCCCGCTGAAGCGTATATCCCGGCACCGTGCCGCTGCCATCCCGCAGCACAACGCGCAGCGGATCTTGCTTGTAACCGGAACCGCCATCCGCTTCAACGACTTCCAGCGCGCTATCCTGACCCGAAATCCATTCCCGAAATATCTTCGCCGCCTCCAGCCCGTCCCGAAACAACGATTCGCCGTACCGGTCGACCATTGCCCGGGCAATATCGAGAGAAGCCATAATCGGATATGAAGGGCTCGAGCTTTGGACGGCGGACAGCGCCTTCTTCAACAGGCCGCGGTCGAGCCGCGAGCCTTGTACATGGAGCATCGCTCCCATCGTCAATGCCGGAAGCGTCTTATGCGCCGACTGGACGACAACGTCCGCTCCGGCTTGCATTGCATTGGTCGGAAAAGCCGGATGAAAGCCGTAATGGGCGCCGTGCGCCTCATCGACGAGCAGCGGAATACGATGCATATGCGCAGCTTCGGCATAAGGACGCAAATCGACAGCTGCCCCGTAGTAATTCGGACTGGATAAAAATACGGCCTTCGCGTCAGGGTATCGCTTCAGCGCTTCCGCGAGAGTGTCCAACCGCGGTACCGTCATTTGCCCTGTGCGAGGCTCAAGCTCCGGCATCACAAAAACGGCGCGCGCTCCTGCAAGCCGCAGTCCATTTAATACCGATTTATGCACATTCCGCTGCATAATGACGAGATCTCCCGGTCCGCATGCGGCAAGCAGCATCGACAAATTACCGGCCGTACTTCCGTTTACAAGAAAATAGGTTTCTTCCGCGCCGAAACATTCCGCCGCAAGCTGCTGCGCCTCCGCAATAATCCCTTCCGGCTGGTGCAAATCATCGGTATCCGACAATTCGGTCACGTCAAGCCGCATAATCATTTCAAACCATGTTTTATAAGTGGCGAAAATATCGTCACCTTCGATCGGAGATGCTGGCTCCGCATGAAACAAGCGGCCGTTTTTATGTCCGGGGACATGAAAACTGAGCGGATTGCGGTCAAGTCTGCGGATAAGCGCGTCGAACAGCGGCTTCCGAAGGCGATTCATTCGTTGTCCGTTCCCCCTGTCCATTGCTATATCATCATTGTACCCGGAAATAGGCGAAAAAAAAGAGTCAATTCGTGTCTGTTCGTCCACGAAAAGACTCAAGCGTTTTCTTGCACCCAAATTCGTTTTAACCGATGAATAAAAAAAGGATATTTCGCATCTTGAACGTCGGTTCTTACTATTTCGCTTTCGCATGTGCAGCATATAAATTCGGTGACGATGCTGATTCCTTCATCTTCCGGCTTGGACTGGCCGCATATGATGCAAGTCAAATAACGTTCATCGTTCATATCCGATCATCCTTTGCAAAATAGCGATTATATGGCTATCAGTATACCCCATTTTCTATTAGTTCATACTTGTTTCATAGCATACCGTAATACATTGTATGACGAAAGCCGAAGGTTGGTGATTGTCACGCCAGATTACGGCGGCGTTGCTCTGCACTTTCCGGCACGATTAACCGATATATAAAGAAAAGAAGACGGATCGAAATAAGAAAGGAAGGCAGTACGGCATGAGACAGCCGCTATCCGAACAGGAGCGCGCAACGATATATCAATACAAGCTTATCGCAAAAAAACAGTTTCGGAAAGAGAGCATATGGAGCTATCTGGCTATCCCGGTCCTAATCCTGATCTTCCAATCCGTATTATACGGTTGGACCGGACTTGTCAGTTGGTTGCTCGGAGCCGTCTTTGTTCAACTGATTCAATTGACCATCGCTTTACTTACCTTTAAACGGACGGACGATTCTTCCAGAAGGTGGATTTGGCGAATACAACCGCCATGGATCGGGCTCCAACCGAGACTGGAATGCGAGTTTGCGACTTTTCGCAAGCTTCACCGCCATTTGTTATGGCTTGGGCTGTGCGTCATCGCCATCAGTTATCCGTGGGCCAACGATCCGCTGCTGCTAAGTCTGATTTGCTGGCATCTATGGGTGCTTGCTCCCCGCATCTTGCTAACCTTCCTCTTCCGAAAGCATCGTCCGGACGGCGTAATCAGACTTCAACAAGAAGAAATTGCGTTTTACCACCGCTAAACGAACAACAAAAAACCCACCGTTGTATGCAACGGTGGGTTCTTCG
>NZ_BOVJ01000121.1 GCF_018403665.1 Paenibacillus cisolokensis | reverse complement strand
CATGCAAATCGCTATGATAAAACAATTGCTGGCATTATCTTTGATTACCGAAAACGAATTTCATTTGATAAAGAATAAAACGATGCGGGATTACGGCATCATTTCGGACCTTACTTCTTGATTCGCACATTTGTCGGTCCGCCCATCTCTTATTAAACTGATGGCAAGTAAATAAGAATGGAGGACAACACCATGGCTCTCGAAGTAGAAGTAATTAAAGCAAGTAGGAAAATATCCGATCGCAACGCCGGAAAGTTATCGGATGTCCTTCGCGTCGCCCCTTATGCCCGCGTAAGTACCGACACCGAGGAGCAATTGAGCAGCTACAAGTCGCAAGTCGCCTATTACACCGATCTCGTTAGCAAACGAAGCGACTGGGTGCTGGTTGATATTTATGCAGATGAAGCCATAACCGGTACTCAGGTAACGAAGCGCGAGGATTTCCAACGCATGATTAACGATTGTATGGATGGGAAAATTGATATGATCATCACGAAGTCTATCTCCAGGTTTGCAAGAAACACGCTGGACACGTTGAAATACGTCCGTATGCTGAAAGAAAAGAACATCGCCGTACTTTTTGAAGATGAGAATATCAATACATTGACGATGGACGGTGAATTGTTGCTCGTCATTCTAAGCTCCGTAGCGCAGCAGGAAGTGGAGAACATCTCAGCCAACGTAAAAAAAGGTTTGAAAATGAAAATGAAGCGCGGCGAACTGGTGGGCTTCCAAAGTTGTCTGGGATATGATTACGATGTGAATACGAAACAGATCACCGTTAATCAAGAAGAAGCCGAAATCGTCCGCTATATTTTTGAACGTTATACATCGGGGATCGGCGCTTACGTAATTGCTAAGGAACTGACTGAGGCGGGACATAAAACCAAGTATGGAAGAGTCGAATGGCAGGACACAACCGTTCTTGGTATCATAAAGAATGAGAAGTATAAAGGCGATTTGCTGCAAGGAAAGACATTTACCGTCGATCCCATTTCCAAGAGAAGACTGGACAATTACGGCGAGGAAGATCAGTTTTATGTCAAAAATCATCATGAGCCGATTGTCAGCGAGGAAGTATTTGAGAAGGCGCAGGACATATTGCATCGAAGAGGCGAGAATCGCCGCCGCGGCGCGAAAGGCAAGCGGGACAAGTACAGTAGAAAATTTGCTTTCAGCAGTAAGTTGGAATGTGCTTTCTGCGGAAGCAACCTCTCGCGGCGGAACTGGCACAGCGGAACCCCGCATGAAAAGGTGATTTGGCAGTGCGTGACAGCCACGAAGAAAGGGAAGAAATACTGCTCTCACAGCAAAGCTTTGGAGGAAAAGCTGATTGAGGGTGCTTTTGTCGAATCATACAAATTGGTGTGCCGCAAAAATTCGGACGTGCTGGACGAGCTTATGAAAAGAATGGAATCGGTGTTTAGCGACCAGAATAATCAAAAGAGACTGAACAAAATTAACAGCGATATTCAGGCCACGGAGCAAAAACGTTGCAGACTGATTGATTTGTGCCTGGATGAGAAAATAGACAGGGCTACCTACGAACAGAAGTATGCGGAGCTCGATACTTCGCTTACTAAATTGCTCGAAGAAAAGGAACAGTTGGAGCAATCCGCGCAAGATGAGATTGAATTGGGAAACCGGCTTGAACATTTTCGCAAAGTGCTCCAAACGAATGAGGTTCTGACCGCATTCGACCGGAACGTATTCGAAAGCATCGTTGATAAAGTGATTATTGGGGAGAACTCCAATCAGGAAAGTCCCGAGCCGTACAAACTGACCTTCGTCTATAAAACCGGCTTTCATAACAGCATCCAAAGCAAGATGCATAAGCAAAAAAAGTCCATGCGAAGTGAAAGGGGGAAAGTGCCTTCCTATTCTGAGCACAACACATGTGGAGTCAGTTACGCTGTTGGTGCGGGATGAAACAGTAGGCGGGGAGCGTTGATGTATAAGTGTTTTGGCGGTTAATACAGCTTGACGAGATTGGTAGTACAGGAGCTGAAAAACAGCGTTGATGTAAAATTGATGTAAATATTAGCCGAAAATTAACCTATAAGAACATAAAAATGACGCCAGGGGTTTTGATCCTGGGCGTCATCGCTGTTATCCGGCGGCTTTTTTGTAAATAATTACTCAAACTCATCAACAGGGCTAAATACTATAGGAACGCCTTGCTCACGGAAACCACGAAATTTCACTCTGAAAAGGAGCGTCGATCGGCTCAACCACGTCTTGATCTCCAATGCCACAATCTCCCCATCTAAAACAACATTAAGGGGGCCGTTTGCTAAACGGAGAGTTCATAATAAAATTCCACTTGTAGGGATCGTAACGGTGAAGGGTTACCTGGAAGCACCGGGACAAGCCTCATTCGCATTTCCAGGCTGAAGCCTCACCCTCGATCGCCTCACGAGCAGGAATGCAGCTTCAGGGATGGCCGGGGCTCCTCTCACGGAAAAATTTAAGCGGACCACGCAGTTATGAGGGCTACAACGACGACCATCAGCACTTAGTTTTAATGTGGAATCCTGTTGATATAGTGGCGCGGCGCACCCCTACCAAACCGACACGTCGATGGGCAGCAGTGGCCAAGAAATATCAATTCGGTTCCTGCCGAGTATTTTCCACAGGTAGATCGTAGGAGGTTGTGGAAGCGTTGAGTAAAAATAAAGATTTATCATATCTAATAGACAAGATTGTAACCTCCGAGTTATTTTGGGATGCCAATTATTATTTTCGAAGTATGAAGAAACAGCCACATGGCGGAGTTGCTCATATTTTCTATCCTAATATATATTTGAGACATTACTCTGTTGATACTATTCAGTTATTTACTCGTGAACCAGGGAATATTCCATATTTCTTATTAGATTTAGTTGAAGAGGCTTATCAAAAGTATCTTAAATGTGATATTGATGTTGAAGAACTATGTAGGTTATGCTTTGATGATGATTTTTGGTATGTTGGATTTCGTTTATTGAAACCTAAGAAAGAGTACGAGGAGATAAATAAAAGTGTGCCAATAATTTGGACGGTAATATCGTCAAATTTGAGTTATCAGGATTATTTTGACTTGGACTACAGGTTATTAGTATATGCATTAGTATGCTTTTTAATTAAAAACAAAATGATTGAAATAGAAGGCATTTCAGAGATTTGTAGAAATGAAGTGTTAAGAATTCCGCATAATAAATATGGATTAAGCCTGGTAAATGAAGCTAAGTTTATGCGGCAAGGTTTTATCATTAATGGAAAATACTATCTTTATAATATATTTTTTGATAATACAATTGGAGCGCCCACCGATGATGTTCCGTATACTATTAAGATAATTAACGAAGAAATACAAAATAGAAAACTGTTTTTAGATGCGATGAAAAAGTAGCTGTACCAGCAGATAAAATGATAAGTACTGCAACAGTGGATTTTCAAAAGTATCGCGGAATAACAGTTGACTTTGGAAATATAGAAAAGTTGGTTAGCAAGAAGGAAATCATAGTTCACTATGATCCTAAGTATTTAGATAAGGTTGTAATGATAATTAAACCGGATAGGGATCGAGAAGGTCGTAATTTTTATCATATTGAGGTTGAAGAACTATGGAGTCCTGTAAAAGTTAGAGATAATTTTGTAATTACGAATTATGTGCACGCACAATACTATCCAGATAAAAAAGTCTTTAATCATATTGATTTTTCTGTAAATCAGTACTCGAAAGCTATCTTTGAAGAAAAGTTCAGAGATGCAGTGACAGACACAGAAATACCAATTGATAAATATGGTGATGAACATTATAAAATCTGGTGTGTTGAAAGCGATGCGATTGAAATAAGTACTTGGAGTAAACTTGTTTGTGCCACACTTGATGAACCTTTTAGGGATTTGTTCCTAGAGATGTTTTCTATTAATATTGATTGATGTGCTCCTACTAACTTCGTATTTTAAAAAACAACCAAAAACGATTGATATGTTTCCAAAAATGTAAAGAAAAAAATCAACCAAAAAGATATCAATTCTATCCTCTCTAACCGTGTTGAAGCGTTGCTCTTTAGCAGCGATGTTTTTTTCCAACCCAGCGAAATTAAAAAATGACCGGGAATCAACCCATTAGAACATAAAAATGACGCCAGGAGTATTGATCCTGAGCGTCATTGCTGTTATCCGGATGCCTTTTTTGTTAATAACGACTCGAACTTATCAGCAGCGGCCCGGTCGGCTGACCGAAGAGCATGACCATAGATGTTCATTGTTGTGGTAATGCTTCCGTGACCTAGTCGTTCCGATATGATCTTCGCGTGGACTCCCTGGTTAATCAAAATTGTAGCCGAGGTGTGCCGCAGGTCATGAAACCGGATATACCTGAATCCGTTTTTCTTGATGAATTGCCGAAACCAAAGATAGGGTCGCTCATGATGGAAAGGTTGCCCATCGGGATGGGAGAAGATGAAGAACCATTCACCGCCTCGCCATTTGTCACCCATTTCATTACGTTCACTTAGGCGATAAGCGTAGTACTGTTTCAACTCTTCAAGCATTGAATTTGGTAAAGCAACTTTCCGATTAGAATTTTTTGTTTTGGGCTGCTTTACGATTATATCGTGAGCGTCAAATCCTGCACACATTGATGAGACAAACGCGCTCCCTTGCAAAATCGGTTAGTGCGCAATGGCCTGTAAGGAGAGCTTTTACGGCATGTTCCCGCAACTGTTCATATGGATCAGAAAAGGAAAATTCGCGCAAAAACCGCTTTCGGCGGAACGAGGCGCTTCCCCTTCAGAAAACGTATTTTCCGTGAACGATTTCAAAATGTATTCGTCAATCGTTTTTTTATTGACCATCGATTCCAGATATACGCACTGCACGGTTTGTTCCCCTTGGACAAACAAGGATCGGCAGACTAAGTCCGGGGGTAACCCGAGGGCTGATTGAATGTCTCCGAAAAATCATTCTTGATCGATTGATTTTGCTTTTTTCTTGCCATCGACGAACCTCCAGATTCTCACATCTCATCATTATCATTATTTCCTATTGGGTGGATTCT
>NZ_BOVJ01000120.1 GCF_018403665.1 Paenibacillus cisolokensis | reverse complement strand
GCTTCACATTCGCACCTGCATTCAGGAACGGATTTTCGAGAGTAAGTTGTTGCCTGTGATACCCCCAATATATCATATAATCAACTGACACCGAAATCAAAATTCAACAATAATTTCGAAGCTGTCCATTTCCTGATAGCTCGAAAGCGCCAAACAGCATTATACTCTCTTCGACAATCCGACGTTCTCACAAAGGCGTGCTCCAAAGCGCACATCCAATCTTTCATAGTAGAAAGCGATCCGCTCTTCCTGAAACAGCTTAGCCATGGGCTGAACCGCCCCAAATCTTGCAGCCAGCACGTTTCCGAATTCGATCCCTTTCATGTCAAAATCAGGAACGCCTTCCAAATTTTCCAGCAAACGCTCGATTCCGATCGAATACGGACGAAGGGAATATTGCATTTTTTCTTAAAATACTCTTCCAACGCGGAAGACCGCCCGCCATCGTGGCGAGCGGTCAAGTTTTGCCATTCTACCAGTTGCTCGAGATCGTGATGGCACATCACCGGCGTGTAGTCCGGCCATATGTTCCAGGCCCTCATCGATTCGCATAATCGCGCGATACCGTGCCATATTGTCCGCATTGATACTTCAATTCCGGTATTCCGCGCAACGCTTGCGACGGCAGTCCCTGCCCTTGGTGCTCCATCCGTTTCCCCTCGTTTCAGGCATTTCAACGTTGCATCTATGATAGATGGAGTTGGAGTGGAAGGCAAGTCCGCTACGATCTGATCCCTCTCCGGTCGGGGAACCTTAGAATATCATAGACTGTAGGATTACATAATTGACGTTTTGGCTGCCGGAAGATGAGAAGCCGCAACCCGGTAGATCGTCATCTTGTTACCGATAATCGGGTTGTGCTCAGCCCCTTCCTTATCAGAGGCCGCTTCCTCTTTCCGGCGAGCATGAGCCCTGCGGAAGGCGTCACTGCTGGCCCAGCCTTCGAAGGCTTCCTCATTTTCCCATGTGGTGCAGACGCGAACCTCTTCATTCCCGTCCGCATTGATCGCATGCAGTACATCCATGCGAACAAAGCCCGGGAAGGTATGCACGGTCTTCGGCGTTTTGAAGCGTTCCAATACGGCATCCGCGTAACCGGCGCGAACTTCAATTTTGTTTTCTACTACGATCATGCCACTTTCCTCCTTCTCCTCTTCACCCAACAGGGAACGGATATAACTTGCAACCTCCTTGGCCGCTTCCCCTCCCATCAGTGCGTGCTGCAGCAAAGAAATCTGATGAGGCCCCGTGGCATGAACCAAATGCGGATATTTGGACAGCACCGCTTGAACAAATTCCAGCTCACCCAGCATGGCGGCCGCAAACAAATCCATGCGGGCACCGCGGGCAAGCAGCCATTCTGCGATATCCCGTCTGCCGACATGCGAGGCGGCACCGAGTGCAGTCTCCCAATCGCCGCCTCCCCAATTCATTGAAGCGTGAAGCAGCCCGGGCTCCTGCTCGAGAAGTTGCTGTACCTTAGGCAGATCAGCATGCGCTGCTCCGACAAAAGCCCGAACAAGCTCTGTATCCAGCGGCTTAGCGGACATACTTCTTATCCCTCCCTTTCACAAGCGATTCCGCAGGGCAAATAGAACGGAATGCCGTCATCATCATGAATTTTGGCCTCGATGCCGAACACCTCACGGAAAAACTGAGGCTGAAAAACCTCTGACGGACGACCTTCTCTAACCACTGCTCCATCTTTAATCGCTACAATCCGGTCGCAATAGCGTGCCGCCTGATTCAAATCATGCAGTACCATTACGACGGTCAAGCTTTGCTCTTTATTTAATCCTCTAATTAGCTCCATAAGCTCCAGCTGGTGCGCAATGTCAAGATAAGTGGTGGGTTCATCAAGCAGCAAAATTTCCGGGCTTTGCGCCATGCACATGGCAAGCCAGGCCCGCTGGCGTTCACCGCCCGACAATGCCAGCAGGGAGCGGTGCTGCAGTTCCGTCATTTTCGTTGACTGCAAGGCCCAATCGACGACCTTTTCATGCTCGCCGCGGCATTCCTCGTACCAGTTCAGATGCGGATTGCGCCCTCTTCGCACCAATTCGCGCACCGTAATATCAAGGGCCGCTTCCTGCGTTTGCGACAGCATCGTCAGCTTCTTGGCAATGGCTTTCGTGCTCATTCCCGAGATACATTCACCATACATGGCCACCGTGCCGTGATGGGGCTGAATCAGCCTTGCCAGCATACGCAGCACCGTTGATTTCCCGGAACCGTTAGGCCCTACAATGCCAAGCCATTCACCCGGCTTCACATCCAAATCGAATCCTTCAATGACGGTATTCGTCCGGTAGCCGTATTTCAAATCGCTTGCCGATAAGGCAGCATTCATTTTCCAAGCCCCTTTCGCAGCAAATATAGGAAGAAAGGAGCCCCGAGTAATGCAAGCAAAATACCGACAGGAAATTCAATCGGGTCAAACCAGCTTCGTGCAGCTGTGTCTGCCATTACGACGAGCGCAGCTCCTCCAATAGCGGATAAAGGAAGTAAAATCCGGTAATTGCCGCCGGCCAGCAGGCGTACAATGTGCGGCACAACCAGGCCGACAAAGCCGACCATACCGACAATGCTGATCGCAGCACCCGCCAAAAATGTGGAAAGCAAAATAATAAGCAGCCTTCCGGTTTCAACCCGATTGCCCAATACCTTCGCCGTATCGTCTCCCAAAACAAGCAGGTTGGCCTGCTTGATCAGAAAGATAGAGGCAAGGCCGCCGACGATCGTATAGGGCAGCAGAGCATCAAAATGCGGCCAGCTCCGGCCGTTCAGGCTGCCGGACATCCAAGGCAGCACTGCCTGCACCTTTTCGCTGTTCAGAATCATCAAGGTCGTCATTCCCGCCCCAAGCAAGGAGTTGACCGCCACTCCCGCCAAAATGAGCCGCAGCGGGGAAGCGCCTCCCTTCCACGCAAGAATATACACAACCACCGCAGCGCCTAATGCGCCAAAGAAGGCAGCCATCGGCAAATAGGCAATTTGTGCGGGGAACAGAATCATAATGACAACGGCCGCCAGGCCGCCGCCAGATGAAACCCCGATAATCCCCGGATCGGCTAACGGATTGCGGAACACGCCTTGTAAAAAAGCGCCTGAAGTTGCAAGGCAGGCACCTGCCAGCATACCAGTCAGTACGCGGGGCAGACGCAAATTCCACACAATTTGTCTCGCTTCGCTATCTGAATCGCGCACTAGTGCCGTCCATACCTCCGCTGCCGGGAGCGAGATCGCTCCCGCCATCAAACCAACCAGCACAGCGGCAAGCAAAAGTACAATTCCGCCAACAAGCAGTCCAATATTCCGAATATACCGGGGGTCCTTTATAAGCTGAACATTCGATTTTGAAGCCAGTGATGTCATAGGTTAATTCGCTGCCTTAAGCAATTTGTTGATAGTCTCGATCGCCTGTGGCGCTCTAATGCCCGGATTCGCGGCAAAGAGATCTGAAGGCAGTACCTCGAAACGGTCATTTTTCACAGCAGCGAGGTTCTTCCATGCACTGTTCGACTCAAACTGCTGCTTGAAGCTCTTTTTCACTTCATCCGCATCACCATGGGTGATCAGCAGAATGAGATCCGGATTGGCGGCCACAACCCGTTCCATGCTAAGCTCCGCATATTGCGGCATTGTGTCCATTTTAGGGAATGAGGCGGCTACATTGCTTCCTCCCGCCAGCTCCAGGAAATTGCCCGGATAGCTCGTAGGCAGAGCGATGACGAAGCTTCCCGGCGCACCGTAGACAATCAGTGTTTTCGGTTTGTTTTTAGGCTTCACCAGTTTGCTGACCTTGCTGTTCATCTCTTTAATGATCTGCTCGGCTTTACTTTCTTGGCCGAGAACCTTACCATAGAGTCGCACTGATTTTTGAATATCATCGAATGTATTATGAGAATTAAACATCACTTGAGCGCCAAGCCGTTCTATTGTAGCTTTTTGCGTTTGCAGCGAAGGGCTGGCAATGACAAGATCCGGCTTGAGTGTCGCCAGCTTTTCAAACAGGATGCCGTGCACGCTGCCTACCTCAACAGCGGACGCTGCCGCTTCCGGGATGACTTTGCCCATTGCTGTAGGCCGTCCTACCACTTTGCCGCCCAAGGCATAAATGATTTCAGTATCGGATGAGGACAGGGTAACGATTCGGGACGGCTTCTTGTTAAGGGTGAACGGGCCAGTGCTCGTTTGTACGGTTAGCTTGCTTGTAATTTCAACGGTACGGATTGCATTGTTGTAGCTGACCCATTTGCCGAAGGCTTCTGAGATCAGCCGCAGCGGTACGAATGTTTTTCCGTTCACGAAGAGCGGGGCTACTCCCATATCCAGTTTCTCGCCATTTATGTAAGCGGCAGAAGAGCCGACTGACAGCTTAACGGTTAATCCATCCCGCTCAGCAGTCACTGTCTTACTCTTGGCATTCCAGGAAGCCTTGCCCCCCAATGCATGCACAATATTGTTGTAAGGAACCAGCGTCCGATTTTTCACAATACGAGGCTGTGTATCCAGTGATACTGACTTCCCGTCCAGCTTTACCTTAATAGCAGTATTGGAAGCCGCTGCAGCCGACGCTTCTTCCTGCCTATTGCCAGTGGTGCTGCTAGCACCGCCAACGCCAATAAACCATGTGCCAAAACTTTGCGAAACATTTAACAACCTCCCAATAACAATGATAATCAATCTCATTTAATGGATTTATCCTCATTTTATTGATAATAATTATCAGTGTCAATAGGGTTGCATGAAATATTTTCCGCTCTTGATTCACAGGTTTCATAGGTGCCGGGCTCGTGCGTTTCTATCCACGCTCCTGTGTAGGGAGGGACCGACTCCTGGAGGATGTTTAGGACGAACAATGGGAAGGTTTCAATCCACGCTCCCGTGTAGGGAGCGACGAGGATAGCCTGGGACGGCAAGACGCAAACGATCCGTTTCAATCCACGCTCCCGCGTAGGGAGCGACCCGATCTCGCATTTCTGCTAGACACGGCGACCAAAGTTTCAATCCACGCTCCCGCGTAGGGAGCGACCTTGTCCTGCACCCGGACCATAGCGCCCGTCTTGTTTCAATCCACGCTCCCGCGTAGGGAGCGACCGAGGCGGGAAGCTGACGCTGCGAAACAGGAGCTCGTTTCAATCCACGCTCCCGCGTAGGGAGCGACGTTGAATGCGGTGTTGCCGCGGCTTTTGGCGGAGAAAGTTTCAATCCACGCTCCCGCGTAGGGAGCGACATTTTTGTCGCGCTCTGGTTGCTCTGGAGGGGCACGTTTCAATCCACGCTCCCGCGTAGGGAGCGACATGCGCCGGGATGTTTACCTGGTGTGTATGCTCCGGTTTCAATCCACGCTCCCGCGTAGGGAGCGACCTTTTGTGGATTGAGGAACTGGCCGAGTTCAAACACCGTTTCAATCCACGCTCCCGCGTAGGGAGCGACCACCAAGCTGGACGCGGTCATCCGGGTGTACGAGATCGTTTCAATCCACGCTCCCGCGTAGGGAGCGACTTACAATGAGGCCAGGTGATTGAATATGCTTTTTGTAGTTTCAATCCACGCTCCCGAGTAGGGAGCGACCTTGTAATTGGGCTTTTGTCGTCAAGATCATGTCGGTTTCAATCCACGCTCCCGCGTAGGGAGCGACGCGAGCCGCGCGCTGGGAGATGCGCGCGGCGAAAAGAGTTTCAATCCACGCTCCCGCGTAGGGAGCGACACCCGTATTTCTTTGTCCACATCGGGTTGACTACGTGTTTCAATCCACGCTCCCG
>NZ_BOVJ01000119.1 GCF_018403665.1 Paenibacillus cisolokensis | reverse complement strand
AATTATACGGACTCAACTAATGCGGGTCACTTGGCCGTAAATAAACACAATGTCCACATACCCGACTTCGTCATATTCAAAGACGTGCCATCCAGCTCCGGAAAACAGAATCATCCCCGCTTCAAGAGGAATACGCTCCCCTAAAGCATCCTTCCCGTTTCTGAAACGAACGTAGCCCTTGACTGGATCAATGACATAACCGATGCGGCATTGGCCGGAAAAGCCGATTAGAGCTTGTCGTTCCGTACGCTCCGGGAGGCGATACCGATTTCCATGCCAGAACGTATGCCAAATATTTGGAGAAGGAGCTGGGCAAACCGGTCGTCGTCGTGAATATGAAAGGCGCCAACGGCACCGTAGGGGCGACCAAGGTGAAGGACGCCAAGCCGGACGGCTATACCGCCCTGTGGTTCCATGAAAGCATGCTGGTCAATAACGTCATCGGCACCTCGGAGTTTTCGCATAAGGATTTTGAAGTGGTGGCCATCGGCGTTTACGACGACACTTATGTGCCGGCGGTTCACGAGGATGCGCCTTACGCCAATCTGAAAGAATTTATCGAAGACGCCAAGAAATCCACGGGCAAGGTGGACGGCGGCGCTCCGGCAAGAAATGCCGCCCTCCTCGCCAAAAAGATGGATATTAACGCCGGCCCTTACGGATCGATGAAATCTTGCTTTGACAGACGTCGATGTGAAACGAGCTTATTTTATGCTCATTAAAGGGACGGACCCGGCTCCTTCTTTTACCAGTGTTCGCGTCATATGATTCCATAACAGCACTTAAGTATAGTCTTTGGTTTGGTTGTAGCAAATCTTCAAAAACGTTGAAAAACTGACCATTTACAACGTCCGGATTAAAATACCATGTTGTTTTTACGTGCTGGCCCGGAACCGGAGTCGGAGGGTCGGTGCTCATCACAGCGTCCCTTGCATTTTCAAACTCTACATGCGGAAAATTTTTGGGCCTACAATCTCCATCTCTACAAGTAGGTTCTGCAGTTACCATCCATCCAACGGTTCGATATCTTATCCCGCTTGTCGCAGCAGTTGAAGTAACTTCTACAACTAACCCACCATTTTATCAAAATAGATATCGCTTCCTGGTGGAGCAGCTCTTGCCGTGAAGTTCAGCATAGGGAAAGCCAGGGTGAAAATTAATAATGACATCAATAGCTTGTATAAGCCCCGTTTTCCTTTAATCATAATGTCATCCACTCGTTCCCTTACTATTAATTATTTTGCCTCTTTCACACTTCCTTGCATAAAGATGCTTGCACTTGAAGCGACCTTATAGTCCTTGTAAGTCCCCATGTAAACTTTGGTAACCAAAGGAATATCCGCATAGCCTTCATACCATTGATTCTTTTTGTATGTTCCGGGGGAATACCAGAAATCTTGAACAATGTCCTTGTCTGCTTTATATGAGTTGATCTTAAAACGGAAATAACTACGGACATAGATTGCCCCGTCTGCATATTGTACAATTGATGGCTCTGCAGTTAGGCTGCCTTCAATGGCGATTTGGTTTTCTTTCACCCATTTGACATACTTATCAGTGCTGGTTTTGAGCCCTGAACCTTGTTGAAGCATCGCCCCCATGTATTTTTCAGCCCAATCGTCTCCGATTGTCTTATAATCAACATTAAGAATTTGTTTCCCCCATTGGTTAACGGTATCAGCCCAGTATTTTGCTGCTTCTTTGCTATACAAGTCGTCTTCAACGAATTTTGCAGCACTGATGAATTCTCGTGAGTATTTTAGTTTGAGTTCGTACATTTCATTCGGCCATTTTTCCAGAATGTATGGGAAATTCTTTGCGTTCGACGGGAGATTCGTTGTGCGGATTGCAGAACCCCATGGGTCTGTCTTGGCATTCATTGCAGCCTCCGCAGTTTTGACTGCTGCCTGATCAACAGGAAGTGACCCGCCTTCCCTCACTGTGATTATGCGCTCGATAATTGTAACCGCTTGAGCCCGAGTCGTTGTGTCGTTTTCCGCTAGTTTCCCATTACCTACACCCGAGATCAAACCGTTTTTTGTTGCAAGATACATGTATTCCGCATCACTAGATGCTGTCTTTCCGATAGCTCGAACAGATAGCCTTGCCATTTCCATCCGAGTCATGGCTGTGTTGTAATCACCAGACGGGTATTCTTTGGCGGTAATGAGATTGTTTTGGATTGCAGCATTCACATAAGGGTCGTACCATTTAGAACCCTGGGCTACGCTCGATGTATTAATGCCAATGCCGACGACAACCATCTTTATGAACTCCGCGCGGGTGACTTGCGCGTTGGGTTTGAAGGTAAGATCCCCGTAACCGTTTACATAGCCGCGCTCGATTGCTTTTTGAATAGCCGCAGCAGCCCAGTGGTCTTTGACATCCTTCAGTTTGTTGAAAAGATCTTTTGCCTTTTCGACATCATCATCTTTAATGCTAGTGATATCATCCTTAATGCCTTTGAGATCGAAAGCTGCGTCTTGAGAAGATGCGATCACCGTTTGTGGAACGAAAGAACCTTGTGCGGTTACTAACGTTATTGCTGCCATTCCCGCCAAAAGAGTCTTCTTCATTTTTCTTATTCCTCCTATATCATCTTTTTTCTTATCATATCTCGTAACGTTAAGGGCCGCGAATTTTGTGCCCCTTCATTTTATATCGGATTCCCGAACGAAAGTCACAAATCGTCCCAAACAAGCCCCCCTTTCCTTTGCCGAAACCAAAAAAGCACGCCATAAGCGTGCTTCGCTTTTTTTTGATCCTCGGATCGTATTCAGTTTATATTTACGTAATAGATTAATCGAAGGAGTCTATCAACGGTCATTGAGGGAAGTGGTACGATGGCGATGTTGTTCAGTCCGATTGCCATTCGCGGTGTCGAGTTCAAAAATCGCATTATGATGTCTCCGATGGGAACGGTAACCGCTGATCAAGACGGCAAACTGTCCGAATGGCAGTTTCTGCACTATGGAGCCCGTGCGCTTGGTCAGGTAGGACTCGTCATGCTGGAAGTGACGGGCGTAGAGGAACGGGGAGCGGACCCGGGATCTCTGGGATTATGGACCGCAGGCAGAAGCGATTTTGCGGAAGGGCAGTGCCGATATCGTCGCGATCGGCCGTGCGCTGCTGCGAGATCCGTTCTGCCCGCGGACGGCTGCCGAGCAGTTGGGGGAAACGATACCGGAACCGAAACCGTACTGCAATCACTGGTTTTTCCGCGGGTTCATCGAAGGATGATTCGGATGGCGATACTGCGGCCAGGCAAGCTCTAATCGCATTCCGAAGAAAGCCGGAACACGAATTCACATAACAACCACGGGAGTGTAAATTATTTACGCTCCATTAATTTTTTCAACTTATTTTCCGTCGGGGAATCGGGATTCGGGGTGTAGATGCTGCAGCGCAAATCTGCACTGCCTTGCACCTGCAGCGATGTTAAATTAAACATCATTATCCCTGCTTTGGCATGACGAAATTCGATCAATACATCCGGTGCGGTTTTACCTCGCTTTGTTGCCAAAGATGGTCGAAATCAGGGTGAACCCGCTTCATCTCCTCCAGAAACCGATCGTACCATTCATCCTCCACGTATTGACCGTAATAAGCGCGAAAGATGGCAAGATATCCCCGGGTAAAATGTTCCCAGTTAACGGCCAATCGCCGAAGTTCTTTCCTTGCGAACAATAAACGGATCATGTTGCGCTGCTCGAACGGAATTTGTTCGAAATCCAAAAACACGCAGGACGCAGCTTCATTCCATCCGACAATAAAAATCGCCTGTCGGTGATGATCGTCGGACAATAGCGCAACTCATTCATGATCTTTTTAAAGACGGACTGATCTCAGGAGACTCTTCCTTCCATAATGTCGCTCCCGAACCGGACTCCAACGTTAAAGCATACAGATATTTCCGTTCATCGATGCTCAACTGCAGCGCGGTTGCGATCGAATCCAGCACCGATCTTGACACTCGGATGTCCCGCCCCTGTTCAAGCCACGTATACCAGGTGGTGCTCACGCCTGCCAGTTGGGCGACTTCTTCTCGGCGGAGGCCCGGTGTTCTTCTGCGTGTACCCGGCGCCAAACCGATCGATTCGGGTGGAATTTTGGCTCGTTTAGCCTTCAAAAAAGCCGATAGCGCTTGGAGTCTTGTTTCCCGATCCATGTTATCGCCCCCTTATTATGGTACTTATTATACTATGATAAACAACAACTTGTAATAGGATAACGAACGTGACAAGATAAGTTTATAAAGCTTGCGTTACGAGGAGGTCGACGGTAATGGAAAGGGTAGTCATTACGGGGATGGGGGTCGTTTCGCCGCTCGGAAACACGGTAGAACGTTTTTGGAACCGATTAGTAAGAGGGGAATCGGGAATTACCCGCATCGATACCTTTGATGTATCCAGATATAAGTCCAAAATAGCGGGATTAGTGCGCGATTTTGACGCAGATGAGCGGTTCGGACGAAAAGAAGCGCGGCGCATGGATCGGTTCTGTCAATTTGCAGTGGCTGCGGCCGAGCAAGCTTGGGAAGATTCCGGGCTTTCTCTTGAGCACGTGAATCGGGAACGTATGGGGGTGTACGTCGGTTCGGGTGTTGGGGGCATTCACACCTTGTCCGATCAAGCTGCGATTATTCGGGAGCGCGGTCCGGAACGTGTAAGCCCGACGTTGGTGCCCATGATGATATCCAATATGGCGGCCGCTTCCATTAGTATAAAATACGGTGCGATAGGGCCGACCTTATCCCCTGTAACGGCGTGTTCGATCGGAAATACGGCGATTGGAGAGGCATTTCGTCTAATACGTTCCGGACACGCTGATATCGTAATTGCCGGAGGAGCCGAAGCCGCTGTTACGGAAATATCTTTGGCGAGTTTCGGCAATGCGACGGCTTTATCGACTCGGAACGATGAACCGTCCCGAGCCAGTCGTCCATTCGATGCGGGACGAGACGGATTCGTTATCGCGGAAGGCGCAGGGATACTGGTTCTGGAGTCGCTTGCGCATGCTTTGCGTAGAGATGCCCGCATCTATGCAGAAGTCATTGGCTATGGAGCTACTTCCGACGCCTATCATATGGTGGCGACCCATCCGGAAGGGATCGGCGCTTATCAGGCTATGAAACGGGCCATTCAAGAAGCCGGCATTCGTCCTGAAGAAGTGGATGTCATCAGTGCACACGCTACAAGCACCGAAATCGGTGACAGGTCCGAAACGTTAGCGATTAAAAATTATTCGGAGACTATGCTTACCGGATTCCGATTACAGCTAATAAGTCCATGCTTGGCCATTTGTTGGGAGCGTCCAGTGCAGTTGAAGCCATCGCTTTAGTCAAAACGATTCAGCACAACGTAATCCCCCCGACCATTAATCTGGAGCGGAAAGATCCTGAATGCGATTTGGATTATGTGCCGAACGAAGCGCGCGAAGCGGCATTGAACATCGGGCTATCCAACTCTTTCGGTTTTGGCGGGCACAATGCGGTGATCGCGTTAAAAGCGTACGATCGTTAAGACCGTGCGCGTCGACTACGGCGAAATCTTATTCCGAAGTGCAGGCTGTGAGGCCTTTCATCCCTTGGCCATCAGATGTATAATCATGGAAGAAGCTCAGACGACGCAAGACCCGGCCTAAGATCGAGCTATTCGAAGGCCGGGTCGTATTTTTGGAGGCGATTTCATGAGCGTACATCATATTCATTTGACCCAGGTAGCATTGATCGGATCATTTACGAAAGAAGTACCTTCTCTATTAACGATATCTTCGGGAGATACCATTCGTTTCCAAACGCTGGATGCCGGTTGGGGAACGGGCCCGAGAAGCATTGCAAGGGATGACGATATTGTCTGCGAAATCAATGGAAAAGATTATGCTTTGGAACTATGAAAAGGTTGATTCCCACAAATTATTTCATACGATTAAGCCGTTGATTTTGGGCTAACGAAGGGAAGAGAAAAACATGAGGGAGCTTGTCCGAAATATCCGCTGGATTGAAAAAAGCATGGATTTCGAATCATTGGAAAAACACTCTGACTCTTTGGATGTTACTCCACTGGAGTCCGGACTCGAAGCGGAAGTGATCAAAATTTGTACGCCGGAATCCGGCTTTGTATTAAAGATCTGGAACAGGCATTCAAAACCGGAGGTGGGCATTCAATATAAGTTATTGGATGTTTTATATCGTCAAGGGAAGGCCGTTTCGAAACCTATTGGCTGGGGAGTCGATGAGAGCGACAATCCGGTTTTATTAACCTCTTTTGACGGGCTGCCCGTCAACCGCGTCGATCAATCCAAACTGACTCAACTTGCAAAAGTATTGCTCGATATACATAAGGTCCCGTTAGAATCGCTAGGTGACTTCAAATTACCCCAACATGAATTTGTCCGTTATTTTTACCCCGGCATTCACGATCATCCGGATATTGAGAATCTGCTCGTTCAGCTTGTCGAAAGGGCGAAAATAAAGCAAGATTCCATTATTCATGGAGATTATAACTTGGGCAATATCCTGGAAAAGGATGGAAACTATACAGTGATCGATTGGACCAACGGACAGCCGGGCGATCCGAGGTTCGATATGGCTTGGTCGAATGTATTAATCCGGATTTATGTTAGTGAAAAGTATTATTCTGTTTATCGTTCCGCTTTTTTATCCGAAACGAATTATACGGATGAAGAACTGTTATTATTCGAGGCAATCGCTTGCCTGAGATGGATTCTGTTAAATAGAATTGCAGTGTTACCGAAAAGGAAAAATACGATTTCACGAGTCAAAACCTTACTACTGAGCAATCCATACTTACATGCAAAGCTGCTTTGAGGGCTTGTTCGAAGAAAGCGGGGATATGTTATAATTTATGCTGAAATTTACGATATGCTTTATCAAACAAGGCGATCATATCCTATTATTAAACCGAGAAAAACCGAGCTGGATGGGAGCGTGGAATGGCGTTGGGGGAAAACTGGAACCCAATGAGACGCCAAGAGAATCCATTTTGCGGGAGGTAAAAGAAGAAACGGGGATTGTTCTCGATTCGATTGATTTTAAAGGTGTAGTGACGTGGTTTGTGGGTGGGACATGGACAGGGGGGATGTACGCCTACATCGTCGAGTTACCGTCTGATTATCGTTATGAGACGCCGAGGAAGACGGATGAGGGGATTTTGGACTGGAAAGATATGCAGTGGATATTGCATCCCGAGAATAGAGGGATTGTAACGAATATTCCGAAATTCATCGGGAAGCTGATCCATGATCCGGGTTGCTTTGAACACCGCTGTTTTTATCAAGACGGCCAGTTGGTACAATATGAATGTATGCAGATCGATGAAGACATAGAGAATGTGACGGATAAGTTCAAGTTGGAACATTTTTTGCAAGTCCATGCTTCTTTCCCTTCCTGATCCGGAATCCAATGGCGTGAAATGGAAGGCTTGCGGGATGATCATTCATTTCGTTTTTGAGGGAGGCACTCTCTTATGTTTAAAGGAATAAAAGCTTTATTGGTATTGTCATTATTCGCGCTTTTGCTTGCACAACCGGTATCGGCAGCCGCTAAGACTGTAGAAGTAAAGGTAACCCTTGTTCGTGTCGAACTCATCGAGAATAACCATGTCGGTCATGAATGGTATACAACGGCATCTGTTAATGGAAAAGAACTGCGAGAAGGATCGACCGTCACTTTGAAACTGAAATCAACGGGGAGCGTAAAGTTAGAGGCATATGCCGAAGAGCAGGATAAAAATACCGGAGGCCGGGACAGCGGTTTCGACAATAAAGGTATCTTCAGTGACCAAAACGATAAACAAATCGTTAAAGGTAAAGGTTGTAGAAAATCGGGGCAGGTATTCAGGAAATTCGGCAGAATGGAAGTTTACATTCAAGATTCAAAAAGTCAAGTAACGATTACATATGAAATAGGAGCTCATGATTGGGCTCCTTTTTCATGAATCTTATGAGATTGTCGCCAAGTAGTCGGAGAGCTGATCGAAGGTTCCGCCGAAGCCTTGTTTCAAAGATTCAATCATTCCCTTATAAGTGTTGCGTTCTTCCTCGGAAGCATGGATTGGGCCGCCGGCAAGGGTAAGCGTCGTTTTTCCTTCATGTTCAGTAAAAGTCAAGATATTTAGTACTTCCAAGGGGAACGTGGGACTGAACGGAGCTCGGATCTTGTTGCCTTCGGCATCGGAGAACGAATTGACAAATACAATCTTTTCCGGTTCCTCGATTTCCCGATACTCAAACTTGCCCCACATCTCGATGCCGTCAGGCGTGCGCATACTGTAATGGAATACTCCGCCCGGACGAAAATCAAGCTTGGCCGTCCCCCACTCGAAACCTCTCGGTCCCCACCATTTCTTGAGATGATCGACTTCCGACCAGACTTTGAAGACGAGCTCGCGCGGCGCGTTGAACACCCGGGTGTACACAAATTCGTGGTGGTTTCCAGGTGTTTCCTTGCTTGTAACACTGCTTTCAGTCATGTTCATCCTCCATTTTTAGATGATTTTATTGATCCAAGCAGCTCCTGAATAATATGACAGGCCAGCTGGGACTCCGCTAATCAAACTATTCCTTGTCGCCACCACGGTGATCCTGTTCTTGTAATTGGCGCAAATATGCCTCCAAATTGTCGAATTTTTCCTCCCACATCCGGCGAAACGTTTCCAGCCAATCGTCCAGTTCTTGAAACGGTTGGGCGCGCAGTTTATAAATCCGCTTATTGGCCACCGGCTGCACTTCGACAAGACCGGCTTCGTTGAGAACGCGGAGATGCTTGGAAGTTTGCGGTTGTCCCAGCTGAAGCCGGTCTGCGATTTCTCCGACCGGTAGAGGACCGTCTCGCAACAGTTCAACGATATCTAACCGATTGGGTTCTGCAAGAGCGCTGAAAGTCGATACATTCATAAGTCATTTTGCTCCTCGAGAATTTCATGTCTATAATATAACCGATAAGGAATATTCCTGTCAAGTAATATTTATCACGTCAGTTTGCCGCAAATGTTCCGATAATGATCAGGTGAAACAAGGAAATTATGACCTTGAAATGGAAGTAGTTATGGTCGATCGAAGCATATCGGATAAACATTGAGGAGGCCGAATGAGCAGCGTTCCGTACACCATAACCATCGATAACGTTATGTTTCAATTGCAGGAAGCCTATTCGTTTGATTGGCTTAAAAGTCTGGGCCGCGTATTCACCGTATTCGACCGGCAGGATTCGGGAAACATCGGTTTCGGAGTGGAGAAGGCAGGCAGGAAGTACTTTGTAAAGTTTGCGGGCTGCAAACCTATAGATTTCGAGGGCGATCCTCAGGAGGCAATAGACCGATTAAAGCAAGCGATTCCGTTGTACCATGAGTTGAGCCATCCGGCTCTTATTCGATTGGTGTCGCATTTTCCGGTTGAAACCGGTTATGCGGCGGTGTTCGAATGGTTCGACGGCGAGTGTCTGCATGCGCACTGGTCTTTTCCGCCCCCGGCCAAATACGAGCATCCGGATTCCCCATTCTATCGTTACAAGCGACTGCCGATTGAGAAGAGACTGACATCGCTGGACGCCATTTTTTCGTTTCATGTACATGTGGAATCGAAGGGGTATGTCGCCGTAGATTTTTATGACGGGAGCATTTTGTATGATTTTTCAAACTATGCGACCCGAATATGCGATATCGATTTTTACAGAAAAGCGCCTTCGGTAAACGATATGGGGGATTTCTGGGGATCCAAAAGATTCAAATCGCCTGAGGAGTTTACTTACGGGGCCCCGATTGATGCCAGGACCAATGTATTCACGATGGGAGCCATAGCGTTCGGAATGTTGGGAGGGGAGCTTGACCGGTCATTTTCCAAATGGGAGGCCGGACAGGCGCTCTATGATGTCGCGATGCGTGCCGTCCGACCGGACCGGCCATTACGGTATGCCAGTGTGGCCGAATTCAAGGCCGCTTGGGATGCGGCCCGACCGCCTCCTATATGGACATGATGTGCCACCCGGTTTCGCCTTGAAAGTCCGTGCGGGTGAGTGCTTCACCGCTGATATGCCGGCGGTAGGAAGCGATTGTGCCGTCATGGGCAACGACGTACAGACGCGGCTTGTTCAGCGATTGGCACCACCGGACGAATTCGTTTGCCAGAGCATGAAAGGAGTGGTCAGGCAGCGCGTTGATTCCGTACTGCCAAACATGCTCCGCAAGATGTGCTGCATGTTCGAAATGCGGGAACTCGCGACGGATCGTTTCCCCGGAAAGAGACCGATCGCATGGCAGAGCAAACTCGGGGGGCAGCAGGGGAAACATGCGCGGCCCTACGAGCGGATGGACGATTTTCACACAGGGGACGTCTTCGCTCCAGATCGAAGCGGTCTGCAGGGTTCGCCTTGTCGGGCTGGCAATGACCGCATCCGCCGAAGTAAGCGGAAGCGTTTCTTTCAGCTTCGCTGCCTGGCCAATGCCTGTTTCGGTTAGAGCCGGATCGGGAATCTGCAAGCTTGCGGGCGGGCGTACCGTATGCTCGCCTTGAGCGTGCCGAATAAAAACGATTTCCATAAAAAGCCCCCTTGCAATCTTGGCTATTTGTAGTGGGAAACGACATCATGGACACGTCATGGCGAGGTCAAATAGCATATGCGTAGCTTCAGGAGCAGTAACATAATCATAACTGAAAAATGAAATGGAAACATGAAAGGATGACACCATGTCTGACGAAATTACGATCGAATCGTACCAGCCCGAATGGCCCCTCCGGTTTCAACACATAGCGCAATTGCTGCGAGCGGAGCTCGGGGAAACAGCCGTTCGAATCGATCATATCGGCTCCACATCCGTCCCGGGACTTGCCGCCAAACCGATTATCGACATCCAAATATCGGTGCGATCGTTCGAACCGTTCGAAGCTATTCGGCTTCCTTTGGAACGCTGCGGTTTCCGGTGGAGGTCCGACAATCCGGATTTGACCAAACGATATTTCAGGGAGGGACCCGGAATGGCGAGAACACATATCCACGTAAGAAGAGAAGGGAGTTGGTCCGAGCAACTCGCGCTCTTGTTCCGCGACTATCTGCGTTGCCATGAGGAAGAGCGCTTGGCCTATGCCGAGTGCAAGATTCGCCTGGCCGAACGATACAGAGACGATCGCCACGGTTATGTGGATGCGAAACGACCATTTATTTGGAGTATGATGCAGAAGGCGGATCAATGGAGCCAAATGGTCGGTTGGATGCCCGGCGAACGGGATGCTTAGCAGGTATGCAAAGAATGGGGAACATATGAATGAGAAACCGCGAGGAGAATTTAAAAATAGTAGTAGGAACAAAAGTGAGCCATAAATCGGTTTTCATTGATATGCTGCTTAAAAAAGAACTACGAAACGTGCGAATAAGTACGACAGGGTGAATCGTGAAACACTTGCATAATCGAATTGAAAAATTTGACGCAGGCAGGAGGAATCGAGATGAAAATTGCTCAAAGAATTACGCCGTATTTGTGGTTTGAAACGCAAGCAGAAGAGGCGGCCCATTACTACACGACTATTTTCAACAACTCCAGAGTTGGCAGAAAAACGTATTACGGAAAAGACAACCGCAGGTTTCCCGAAGGAACGGTCATGACTGTCGAATTTGAATTGGACGGACAACCTTTCATTGCATTGAACGGCGGACCCCAATATAAATTTACGGAAGCGGTTTCTTTTGTCGTCCAATGCGAAGATCAGGCCGAGATCGACTACTATTGGGACAAGCTGTCGGAAGGCGGAGACGAAAAAGCGCAAGTATGCGGCTGGCTTAAAGACAAATTTGGCGTATCGTGGCAAGTCGTCCCCGCGAATCTTACGGAGATGATCACCGACCCCGATCCGGAGAAGTCGGAAAGAGTGATGAATGCTTTGCTCCGGACGGAGAAGAAAATCAACCTGCAATCTTTGCTCCAGGCCTACGAAGGGCGATCATAGCCAACGATGAGGAGAGGCTGGCATGCCTCCGGCTTTCCGCAAAACCGGCAAATGGCGGCGGCAACCTATAACACGATATCTGCGCCATTGGGCTTTTATCCTTCGGTCATCAGATGTATAATCATGGAAGAAGCTCGGACGACATATGACCCGGCCGAAGATCGGAGCTATCGAAGGTCGGGTCTTATCATGAGTACGTGAAAAGGAGGGGGGAAACGATGAAGCAACTATTTGTATATAACTGGGAAGTAAGAGATGAATGGTTCGAGTTATGTCGTCAACTTCCCCATCGGGAATTAACAAAAGAACGCACGGGCGGAGTCGGATCAATTTTAAAAACTTTTTTTCATATCACGGATGTCGAATATAGTTGGATAAAAGCATTGCAAGAAGAACCCGTCCCGGACCCTGATTATTCGGATGATCTGGATTTGGAATTCATACGTCAGTTGTCCGATCAATATCGGGGGGAAATAAAGGACTTTTTAGATCATTGGACAGCGGATCTGGAAGAAAGGCAAATCCTCGCACCATGGAGTAAACATACATACACACACGGCGAAATTTTAAGGCATGTCATCGCGCATGAAATTCATCATATGGGACAATTATCCGTTTGGTCAAGGGAGCTCGGATTACAACCGGTTTCCGCCAGCTTTATTGGCAGAGGGATTAAAAACGATTTGTAGGGGCCAACTAAGATCAATCGCGCCGAGGAGAGAGAGTGGAATGAACGGACGGATTTTTCAATTGTATGATTATCATATTTGGGCGAATGAAAGAATGATGAATCATCTGAAATCATTGCCGGGTGAGATATTATTGAAAGAAGTCGATTTGGGGTTCAAATCCATTGCGGAAGTCATCGGCCATATCGTCTCCGTCGATGAAGTGTGGTTTTCCAGGATCAAGGAGGAATCTTCGGCATCGCTTGCGAACAAGCAATTTTCCAATATCGAGGAAGCCGGCAATTACATGAACAATTTGCAATGGCAAATTCGTGAATATTTATTATCCGTTCATGATATGGAGAAGAGCGTGACCTACACGAACACAGCGGGACAAGAGTTTCGGAATTCCATTGCTGAGATCGTTCAACATGTCGTGAATCATGGAACCTATCATCGGGGCAATATCTCTACGATTCTTAGACACTTAGGCTACTCAGGTATCCAAACCGATTACATTGCCTATTTAAGAAAGTAACTTTGAATCCAGGGGGGCGCCTATGAGGATTGGTTTCGTCGTCTTTAACGGGATCACGTTTTTAGACTTTATCGGTTTTTATGATGTTGTAAATCGGTTGAATTGGTTTGAAGAGACAAAAGGAACGACGTGGGATATTTGCGGACTTTCGGAAGAAATATCCGATGAATCAGGATTAACGATTAAAGTCAACCGGATTAAGCCCGACCTGTCTGAATATGATTTATTGTTTGTTCCGGGAGGTATGGGAACGCGAAAACTTCGCTTCGATGAGGAATGTATTTCATGGCTGCGGCAAGCCGGTCAAGTCCAATACATCGTGTCCGTTTGTACCGGCTCGCTCTTGCTCGGAGCTGCAGGTTTTTTAAAGAACAAGAAAGCAACCACCCATCCTAATGCTTATGAGCTATTAGAACCGTATTGCAAAGAAGTAGTGAAAGCCCGAATCGTTCGAGATGGGAACGTGATAACGGCGGGAGGCGTTTCAACATCCATCGACCTCGCTTTATATATTGTCGAACTTTTGGTAAACAAAGGAGCGGTTGAGATCATTAAGAAGCAAATCGACTATCCCTATGAAAGGCAAGGGATGATTGAGGTGTAGAGACCGATACCCTTGCCGCGATCGACAAGGGATTTTCGCTACGCCAAGCGCTGGAGGACGGCGGGCAACCTCACGACTCGATCTTCGACGCAAGCCTCACCTTTTTCAATTTTGACAATGGAGGAAAGCGGCCTCGCAGTATGTATCCCGCAGACTCTTTTGGAAGCCGCACAACGGTTTATGCTAATTCACACATACATCCCCATCGCCCCGTTAAGCATGTTTGTCGATTATTTTTGGTATATGGAAGGTTACAACTCTTTTCATACATGGGAACGCACTTTGCCGGACGGCTCTGCCGATGCGATCTTCGTTCTTCAAGACGAATCCGTCCGCTTGCTTGACCGGAGAGCGGGGCAGATGGAACCGGGGCATTCCGTCCTGTGCGGCCCGCATTCGGATTATTATGCCATTGATACGGCCGGTGAAGCTACAGTCATCGGCATTCATTTCAAGCCCGGAGGAGCCCGTCCGTTTTTGAAAGAACCGCTGCAGGAGCTTCTGAACAGTCATGTGCCGTTGGATGCAGTCTGGGGAGCAAAGGCGGGTTCTCTTCGCGAGGAACTGCTGGCAGCCCAGTCTCCGGAAGGAATGTTCCGGGTGATGGAACGCGGATTGTTGTCCTTCGCGTTTAGGCCTTTAACGATCCATCCGGCTGTCCGATACGCGTTGAATAACTTGCCGGGCCGTCATGTCATGGAAGTCGTTGACCGGATCGGACTGAGCCACCGGGTATTCAACCAAATGTTTAAAGAAACGGTCGGCATGACTCCGAAAGTATACAGCCGCATTCTCCGTTTTCAACATGCGCTTGACTGTATCGCACGCAGTGAAAACATCGTCTGGACAGACATTGCCCTCTCTTGCGGTTACTACGATCAAGCTCATTTTATTAAGGACTTTCAGTCTTTTTCCGGCATCAATCCGAGCGATTACCAGGCAGTACCGGGGAGACACCGCAACCATATTGCACTTTAAGCCAAGGTCAAAAATTTACAATATCCGTTCGCGTTTCTTCGTTACAATGATTAACGAGTCTGGAATCTGAATAAACCGGAGGGACAACCCATGAAACAGTTCGCGCCTGTCGGGTATCAAAGCGTAACGCCTTACTTCATCGTAAGCAATGCGGATCAAATGATCGAATTCCTCGTAACCGCGTTTTATGCGGAGGAACTGAACCGTCATACGGATGAAACCGGCACCGTCACTCACGCTGAAGTGCGTATCGGCGATTCGGTCGTTGAAATTTCAGAGGGGAATGACCGTTTTCCGTCTCGCGTCAATACGCTGCATGTATTTGTCGAAAATACGGATGATTGCTTCAAGCGGGCGTTGGACGCCGGTGCCGAAACGCTTTATGAACCATCGGACATGCCGTATGGAGAGCGCAGCGGCGGTATTGTGGACCCGTTCGGCAACCATTGGTATATCGCAACTTTTACCAAAGGGAGCGGTTATTACGAATGAAATGCGCGGAGAGGCACTCGCCCCGCCGGTAGTTGAGGCACACGCTCTCTTTTGAGTCGCGGCTTGCGCGGTGCGGAAGTCCGCGGCCATACTGCGCGATGCGGAAGTCCGCGGCCATACTGCGTGGTGATTGCTTGCGGTTGCTGGGGCTTGATGCTGTTCATGGAGCTTTCGCAGTGATTGCTTGCGGTCATGGAGCTTTCGCAGTGATTGCTTGCATTCATGGAGCTTTTGAAAGGTGCAAAAGTGCAGGAATTTACGCGCAAACCGAGCACTGGCGGAGAAATTCCTGCGATTATACAGTTTTTTTGCTCGCCACCGCCGATATTTTGGTAGTTCAGGGTAAAAATGATGTATTTTCGCAGGAATTTCATCAAAAATCGCCTGGCTAAGGAAAAATGATGTAAAAATGCAGGAATCCTGCAACCATGGTTGCCCGCACCGCGGTGTGGTGCGAACTTCCGCAGCGCAGGTGCGGCCGCGGACCCGCACCGCGCAGTGTGGCCACGGCCCCCGAACGCAGGTGTGACCGCGGACTCCTGCGCCGGGGTTGCCGAACCCCGCACGGCGCACCGCTGCCATTCGCAGCAAAGGCTGCCCAGCTGCGATTCCTATAATCCGTGAAACGCGTTGTGCTGCAGAACGTAACGGACGACATACTTCCCGTCTGCTCCGGTAACAGGAGAGAATACGCCTTTCCCGCAAAGCGATTGCAGGGCACGTACGGACGTGCGATAATTAATACCTAAATGTTTTTCCACATCGATCGGACGCAGCGGACGGGCCAGCGCGTAGGCAAGACGGACGATTTCACGCTCCGCCGCGCTTTTCAAATCGGGAGCGGAAAACTGATAGCGGCTAAGCACCAAGCGCAGAAGCGTGATGCATAGATCGGGACGCTGGGCAACATCGTCGTAAGCAAATGAAATCACTTGAAACCCGATCGCTGACAAAAACGTTTCCCGATTCAGTTCGTTGCAATATTTTTGTCTGTCCATATCGCGGACATGAGGCCCGAATCCTTTAATTTCAATGACCAGCTTTACCGTCGGGGTCAGCCAGACGAAATCGCAAAAATAGGAATGCCCCCGCCAATCCAGCACTTCATATTCCGGGTGCAAATCGTCGAAATTTCCGCGGAGAGGCCACCAAACATTGTGGCAAAACAATTTTTCCGCGGTTTGATGTCCCCGTTCCAAACGGCCTTTTCGTTCTCCTTTCCTTTTCTGTAAATGGTATTGAATCCACTGAGCATGCATGTCCTCGAAATTCATCGCCACGATCACCTCCGGGAAATAAAAAGCGTCCCGGCTCCATATCGAAAATGGATCGGGACGTGCTTCGTCTTTTCCATTATATTGGAAAACTGCCCGCCGGACAACCCGCACAGACGATCTTTTTCTTTAGGCCGGGAAGTTCGGGCCCGTGGGGTGATCCGAGCAGCCCGGCCATGCGGCGAGCAGAGCAGTCCGGGGGCGTGCGGCAATTCGAGCAACCCGGCCATACGGCAACCCGGCCATACGGCAACCCGGCCATACGGCAAGCTGAGCGGTCCGGCTATGCAGCAAGCCGAGCAGCCGCGTTCAATAACGTATAAACCCGGAATTGTATGGAAAAGATGTTCGCAGCCGCAGACGGCGCATGAAATGATGAAACGAATCGGATAAGGGGAGAAGCAGGTTGGATATGTATCGAAATTGGAAAAAGAATCTTACCCTCTTTCTCGCGAGCCAGACGATTTCGCTCTTCGGGTCGTCGCTCGTGCAGTACGCGATTATGTGGTATATCACCTTAAACACGCAGTCGGGCGTTATGATGACGATCTTCATTATTTGCGGCTTTCTGCCGACCTTCTTTCTTTCCCCCTTCGCAGGGGTATGGGCCGACCGCTACAACCGGAAAAGCTTATTATGATATCCGACTCCTTAATTGCCCTCTCGACGCTTATTTTGGCGATGTTGTTTCTTATCGGTTACGATGCGCTGTGGCTGCTCTTTGTCGTCTCCGCGGTCCGCGCGCTCGGGACCGGCGTTCAGACGCCGGCGGTCGGCGCTTTTCTGCCGCAGCTTGTGCCGGGAGACAAGCTGACCAAAGCGAACGCGACATACGGCAGCCTCCAATCGCTCGTCATGCTGGCGTCGCCGATGCTTAGCGGCGCTTTGATGACGATGGCCCCCATCGAAACCATCTTCTTCATCGACGTCGTGACGGCGGCCATTGCGGTGTCGATCCTGCTTCTGTTTTTGAAGGCGCCAGTTCATGCGAAGGCGCTAGACAAGCAAGAGATCAGCTATTTCGACGATATGCGGAAAGGCTTCGCCTATATTAAAAATCACGATTACGTGAAAACATTTTTTCTGTTTGTCGCCATTTTCATGATACTGGCCGCTCCCGTCGCCTTTCTGACGCCGCTGCAAGTGACGCGCAGCTTCGGCAACGATGTCTGGCGTCTGACAGCCATTGAAATCACGTTCTCGATCGGCATGATGGCCGGAGGCGTCATGATGGCTTCGTGGGGCGGCTTCAAAAACAGAGTTTATACGATGGTGCTGGCGAATCTGGCGACGGGCGTCTGTACCTTTGCGCTCGGCATTATCCCGGTGTTCTGGCTATACCTCGTCGTGATGGGGATGATCGGCATTGCCATGCCGGTCTTTAACACGCCGTCTACCGTTTTGCTTCAGGAGAAGGTGGAGGAAAATTATTTGGGCCGGGTATTTGGCGTGTTCGGAATGATCACAAGCAGCATGATGCCGCTCGGCATGCTGGTGTTCGGACCGATAGCCGATGTCATCGAAATCGAATGGCTGCTGATCGGGACCGGTGTCCTGCTTGTTGTCCAAAGCTTGATCATGCTCGGCAACAAAGTGCTCATTAAAGCGGGAAGTCCGCTTCCGCAGGCACAGGCAGAGGCAGAGGAATAAGGGGGGACGAGATCGCCAACATGATCTCCGCGTGGCTATTAAGCTTACGCAACATGCCGCGCAGATCGTGCGGCTCGCTTCCGTAAATGCGAATTTTGCGGACTCCCAGTGCTGCAAAGCGTTTTGCGAGAGATAAGCGGCTTGTCCGTCGTTCTATAACTAACAGGTATCGAATCAGACTGTTGACGGAAAGTGTCGACAGTCTTTATTTATGTATATGGCGAAGGCTGTACGAAATACGGCTCGAAATTTCACGAAAAAACACGTTATTTATCAAAAAATGACGGATTGACTATAAGAAATATTGTGGTATGATTTAAAAGTACTATTCCAATTGGAATTATATTATTAAGCATCTAGCGGCCGACTAGACATACTGGAGGCCCCAATTTAGGTGATCGCGATCACCCGAATTGGGGCCTTATTTTTTTAAGAAAATACCCGGCAGGAGGGGAAAGCAGTGTCTGTTTTGACAAAAGATCAATTATCCGAATTGCTCCTCAAATCCAATTTTCATCGATTTTTAAATATTACGGTGGAAAGCATCTCGGAAAATACGATAACGCTGCGCCTGCCTTTCAAAGAAGAATTTTTGGCGGGGGCAAGCGGAACACATATTCATGGCGGCATCATCGCGTCGCTCATCGACATTGCCGGAGACTTCGTATTTGCCGCGATATTGGGTACGGCACTGCCGACCATCAATATGCGGGTCGATTATTTATCCGCCGGGGGCAGAGAGGATTTGATCGCTTCCGCTCATGTCATTAAACTCGGCCGATCGGTAGGCATCAGCGATATTGTCATCGCCAACCCGGAAGGCAAAACGATCGCCATCGGACGGGGGCTGTACAGTACGGCGGCGGCCGGAAAATCATCTCCTCCGGGCGAGGGGAAACAGGGATGAGCTTCGAATTCGATCATCTCATTCATTACGTTCGCGAGCCGAATGAAGCGATCCGTCTGTTGCGCCAGACCGGACTCCATGCAGTCGAAGGCGGACGGCATGAACAACGGGGGACCTACAATGCCCTGTGTTGCTTCGATTTAAGCTACATCGAGCTGATCGGCGTCTTTGACAAGCAGCTGGCGGATCGGAACCGGACACCTCACAGCTTGCTTCATACGATCGCCAATGCTTCCTGCGCCGAAGGTTTTGTCCGTCTCGCCATTCGGACCAACCGGATCGAAGAGGATGCCGAACGTTACGCGAAACAGGGATTCGAGGTGATCGGGCCGGTGCAGGGCCACCGCAAAAGACCGGACGGCAGCTCCGTTCGATGGCAGCAGCTGTACTTGGCGCATCCGGATCAGCAGTTTCCGCTGCCCTTCCTCATTCAGTGGGAGGAGAACGATGAGGAACGAAGACATGACCTCGCGAAACGGAATGTCATTTCCCCTCATCCGTCAGGTATCGTCGAGCTTTCCTACGTCGCTCTCGCCGTTCGCGATTTCCAAACGGCGGCGGATTGGTCGCGGTGGTTCGGCCTTGCTTTGGGCGACGTCGTGACGGACGAATCCATTCAAGCCGAATGCCGGACGCTGAAGCTGCCCGGCGGGAATCTGAAGTTTTGCAAGCCGGCAGGCGCCGGAATCGTATCCGACGCGCTGGCGGAACGCGGGGAAGGCCCGTTTATGGTCGGTTTATCGGGAGGCTTGAAGCGAGAGGAAGCGCATCTTCTCGGCGGACGTTACCGATTCAACATATAAGGCGCACAAGGAAATGCATACAGATGCAAGGGGAAAGGTGACATTGACATGAAGGCGTCCAATTTCGGATTGCTGATCGATCAGGCTGTCCGGCTCCATCCCGACAAGGCAGCACTCATCTCCGGGGAACAAACTTGGACTTACGCCGAATTGAACGACAGAATGAACAAGGCCGGCAATCTCTTTAAGTCCTTCGGTGTGAAACGAGGAGACCGGGTCGCCGTCTTCTTCGGCAACGACTTGCGTTTTATTGAAATCATATTCGGCATTATGCGAATCGGGGCCATCCCCGTTCCGGTCAATGTCAAGCTCGGCGACGACCATTTGGCTTACATCATACGAGACTGCGGCGCGGACGCGATCGTCTTTCATGCCTCGTTCGAGGAAAAGATATCCCGCCTGTACGAAGCCGGACTGCTGAAGCACTATATCGGGGCGGGCAGCACCTCCTTGTTTCCCGCTCATTCGTATGACGAGCTGCTTGCCGATCAGCCTGCCGGGCTGGCGGTGGCGGAAGTGCGAGCGGAAGACGTATGCTATCTTCCTTATACGTCGGGTTCGACCGGAAAACCGAAGGGCTGCATGCTGACCCACGGAGGGCAGTACTGGATTTCCGAAGCGCTGCGGACGGTGCGCAAAGTCAGCCACGAAGACCGGGCGCTGATTGCGGTGCCGCTGTATCATGCCAATGCGATGGTGAACATCCAGATGAGCTTGCGGGCCGGCGCCTCGATCGTTCTATTGCCGGGTGTCGATCCGAAAAACATTCTGGAATCGGTGCAAACGCAAGGCTGCACGTTTATGACGGGCGTCCCGGCCATGTACCAGATGATTCTGTCCTATTACAAGGAAAATCCTCATTACGATTTGTCTTCGCTGCGGTTCATTCTTTGCGGTTCGTCGGAGGTTCCTCTCGAGCTGGTGCAGGAATTGGAGAGGAATTTGCGCGTGGACATTCTGGAAAGTTACGGATTAACCGAAGGCGGTCCGGTCGTATTCTCCAGTTCCAGAGGCGCGCATAACCGGCAAGGGTCTCCGGGACATCCGCTTCCGGGTTGCCGGGTGCGGGTCGTAGGGGAAGACGGCGAAGATTTGCCGCCGGGCCAGGTGGGAGAGCTTTGGGTGAAAAGCCCGGGGGTCGCCAAAGGATACTGGAACCTTCCGGAAGTCAATGCCAGCCGGTTTACGCCGGACGGTTGGCTCAAGACAGGGGACTTGGTTCGCCTGGACGAGGAAGGATACGCCTATATCGCCGGACGGAAGGATGACATGATCAATATTGGAGGTGAAAAAGCCTACCCGAAAGAAATTCAGAACCTGTTATTGAAGCACCCGAACATCGCAAATGTCTGTGTCATCGCCAAGGCGCATCCGGTTAAAGGTCAGGTTCCTGTCGCTTTCGTCGTTCCGACTGAAGATTCGGAATTATCTGCGAAAGACGTCCAAGACTACTTCTTTCAGCACGGAGCCGCCTATGCGTATCCGCGCGAAGTTTACTTCCTGGACGAGCTGCCGTTGACGGGCACGGGCAAGGTTGACCGGACCAAATTGACAAGCTTGTTGAACGAAAACGATGCAAACGCAAATTGAGAAAGGGGTATCTTCTTCTATGAAAGCAGCTCTGATTGTAGAGAATGGAGATTTGAACAACGTTGTTATCGGCGAATATCCGAAGCCGGAACCGCAAGCGGGAGAAGTGCTCATTCAGGTCAAAGCTTGCGCGCTCAACCATCTTGACATCTTTGTCCGTCGCGGAATTCCGGGCAGACAATTGAAGCTGCCCCATATTTCGGGCGGAGACGTGGTCGGGATTGTCGCCGAGCTGGGAGAGGGCGTCACGGAAGTACAAGTCGGACAAAGGGTGCTCATCGACCCGAAAATCCCGAAATTCGGAGCGTTGGGCGAAGATCTGCAAGGCGGGTTGGCGGAATATGTGAAAGTGCCGGCCGGCAACTGCATTCCTTTGCCGGACGATATTTCCGACGAGGATGCGGCTGCCCTTCCAATCGCCTACGGTACGGCCTTGCGAATGCTCGTTACGCGCGGAAAGCTGCAGGCGGGCGAAACGATACTCATCCTGGGAGCAAGCGGAGGAGTAGGCAATGCGGCCGTGCTCATCGCCAAATCGATAGGCGCCACGGTCATCGCCGCCGCCGGATCGGACGAGAAGCTGGAGAAATTGAAAGCGCTGGGCGCCGACTATTTGATCAACTACAACAAGGTGAACTTTTCCCATGAAACATGGCATATTACCGGCAAACAAGGGGCTGACGTCATCGTCGATTATTCCGGTAAAGAAACCTGGCCGAAAAGCATTCTCGCATGCAAAAAAGGCGGACGCATCCTGACCTGCGGAGCGACGACCGGGTTCGAAGCGGTAACCGACCTCCGCTATGTCTGGAAACGCGAAATTACGATCATCGGCTCCACCAGCTGGGAGCGCAGCGATCTGCTTACGTTGCTCGATTGGGTCAGAAGCGGCAAATTGAAGCCGGTCATCGATCGCGTCCTTCCGCTGGAAGAAGCGCGCGAAGCTCATCGTTTGATGGAACAGCGGGAGATTTTCGGAAAACTGATCCTGAAACCGTAATCGAATCTATCAAAAATCAAGGAGTCGCAAGCATGAGTGAGCGTGGAATATTGTGGAGAATCGTTGCCGGACAAATACTCTTGCTGGTGCTGTTTCTCGGAACGGTAGAGGTTGTGGTTCAAAAGGGCATCGTCGGCAGACTCTACCTCTCTGCGCCGACTCAGGTGGTCCAGGAACTGGTCAAGCTGCTCCAGCAAAGCGAAACATTCCGAAATCTGTATGTCACGCTGTTGGAATTCACGCTGGGGTTTGGCCTGTCGGTCGTCTTGGGATTTGGAATCGGGCTGTTTCTGGTGCTGGTGTCCAGAGCGGAACAATTCTTTAATCCGTTCCTGTCCGCGCTGATGGCCATCCCTAAAGTGACGATCGTTCCGCTGCTGACGTTGTGGCTCGGAATCGGCCTCGTTCATAAAGTGGCGGTCGTGTTCTTGTTCTGCATCTTCCCGATTATTTACAACACCGTAGCGGGCATCAAGCAGACGTCGGAAAATTATCTCAAAGTCGCGCGCGTATTCGAGGCCACATCCTATCAGACCGTCACCAAAGTGATCTTGCCGTCGGCCGTACCTTCGATTTTCGCCGGATTGCGGGTTTCGGCCGGGTCCGGCCTGATCGGCGCTTTGTTCGGGGAGATGCTGGCCTCCAAAGAAGGGCTCGGCAACATGCTGGTCCAATCGACATCGCTTTACGACACGGCCCGGGTCTTTGCGCTCATCACCGTCGTGACCGTCGTTTCGATTCTGATTATCGCGTTTATCAATTTGCTCGAGAAAAAAGTGTTTCTGAGATGGAAATCGTCCTGAGGAACCTTCGGAACGTTAAATTTTGCAGACTGGGTGGTTAATGCCATGAAAAAGAGCGGAAAAACCGGACAAGCCCTCTTGCTTGTCATGCTGCTTTTCGTATTCGCGAGCCTGCTTGCGAGCTGCTCGGGCGGCAAACAAACGACGGCGGCGGAAGGGGCGCAGGAAGACGGGCAGCCGAAGCTGGAACCCGTTAAATATGCCGCGCTGGGCGGGTTAAGCGGTCTGGCTGTGCGCTTTGGCGCCGAGAAAGGCTTTTTTGCCGAAGAAGGCGTCGATATTCAATTTGTGGAGCTGACCGATCAGGTCGCCGGCTTGTCCAGCGGAGACGTCGACATCGCGGATATGCCGACCACGACGGCCATCATCGGAGCGGGCAAGGGTGCGCCGCTCAAAATCGTCTCCTCGATGTTCAGAACGAAAGGTCCGTTTTATCTGATCGGGCAGCCGGAGATCGAGACGATTGCGGACTTGAAAGGGAAGAAGGTCGGCGTCGGCCGGTTCGGAACCGGTCTGGACGTCTATACCCGGTATATCCTGAAGCAAAACGGAGTCGAGCCTGACGACGTCACCTTTATCGCCAACGGCACGATGAACGAAGCGTTCGCCAGTCTGGAATCCAAGCAGGTGGACGCGACCATCATTCACGAACCTTTTGTGTCCTTGTCCGAGAAAAACGGAAAAGCCAAGCTGCTCGCCAAAGGATGGGATTACTTGCCGACTTTCCATACCGGCGTGCTGTCCGCGCGGAACGAGTTTATCGACAAGCATCCGGATCTGGTCGAAAAACGCTGCGCGCCTACTTCAAATCCCAGGACTATGCCAAAAGCAATTTGGACGAATACCTCGACTACGTCGTGCAGCATATGAAAATCGATCGCGATGTGCTGGTAAAAGCGTTCGAACGCGAGGAACCGATCTGGGAAAACAATCCCGACGTCGATGCGGACGCCTTGAAGGATACGCAAGACATACAGTTTGAGCTGGGTTTCCAGGATCAAATCTACGATATAAGCAAAATCGTCGACTTGCGGTTCATCCCGAAAAATAAACGCGCGGTGGTGGTGTGCCTATGGCTGGTTTCTCCATTCGACACGTGTCCAAAGTATACGGCGGAGCGGTTCCGACCGTCGCGCTGGAAGACATCGATTTAACGATTCACGACGGAGAATTTCTGTGCATTTTAGGGCCGAGCGGCTGCGGCAAGAGCACGCTGCTGGAAATGCTGGCGGGACTGCAGCTGCCGACAAGCGGAGAAATTGTTTACGGCGACAAGATCTTGCAGGGGCCGGACAGAAGATTGGGGGTCGTATTCCAGGACCCCTCTTTGTATCCTTGGCGTACGGTGTTTGAAAATGTCGAATTAGGATTGGAAATTCGCGGGGTGAAAAAGGCCGACAGAAAGAACACGGTGCAGAAATATTTGACCATGGTCGGACTGGACGGCTTCGAGCACAAATATCCTCACCAGCTTTCCGGAGGGATGAAGCAGCGTGCCGGACTGGCAAGGGCTTTGGCCAACCGTCCGGACGTCCTGCTGATGGATGAGCCGTTCGGCGCGGTCGATCATCTGACCCGGCTGCAGCTTCAGAACGATCTGCTGAACATTTGGGAGGCGGAGAAGAAAACCGTTGTGTTTGTCACCCATGATGTGAACGAAGCCGTTTTCCTGGGCGACCGGGTCGTTCTCCTGTCTCCGAGACCCGGGAAGTTGAAGCAAATTTTCAACATTTCGCATCAGCGACCGAGGGAACGCGGTGACGCGGGTTTGCTGAAAATTCAAAACGACATTTATGCGGCCATCTACGAAAACAAAAAGCAGGCCGAACCGGAATATCATTTATAGACAGGAAAGGAAGACCGTCGATCGATGACAGCGCAAGCCGGCACTTTTACGCAGAAACAAGTTTCATTGCCTTCCGGCGTTATGGAATATTGGGAATCCGGCCAGGGCAGTCCCGTTTTGTATTTGCACAGCGCGGGAGGCGTAAGTGTAAATACCGCCTTGGAGAAGCTCGCGGAATCGTATCGCGTGCTCATTCCGGTTTTCCCCGGCTTTGATGACACCCCGGTCTTAGAGCATATCCGCTCGATGCAGGATTTGGCCCGCCTGTCCGCGCAGTTCGTCGTTCATGCGCTGGGGGAACAAAGGCAGGTGGACGTGATCGGCCATTCCTTTGGCGGTTGGGTTGCGGCATGGCTTTCGGTGCTGCATCCGGAAATCGTCGGCCGCTTGGTTTTAGAAGCCCCCGCAGGCTTTCGTCCTAACGGCCAGGGCGGTCTCGTCGGCGATCCGGAAACCATTCGGCGGAAAATGTATGCCCATCCGGAACGTGCCGCGCTATCGGAAAACCGGCGTCCGTCAAAAAAGGAACAGGGAAATGGTTCACTTCTACCATGAATTCGTCTCGCTGGACGAGGAGTTGTTGTCGCGATCGGGCGAAATTTCGATGCCGACTCTGATTTTGGCCGGAACGGAGGACGGCATCATTCCGGCAGAAGGCTTGCGGATGCTGAAAGCGAAAATCCGAACCTCTTATCTCTTCTACATTTATGATGCCGCCCATCAGATTGAAGTAGATCAGCCCGAACGGTTCGTTCGCGTGGTGAAAGATTTTTTCACTTATGGAGAACTGTTTCTGATTCCACGGAAAGAAGACGAGCAGATATGAAATTTTTATTCTTCCATTTGATGCCGTATTTGGACGCTAACGATTCACCGACCGGCTGGCCGGCGCCCAATAAACAATTTAATCCCGGACTCGGTCACGAATTGTACGATACGTATTTGAAGGAAATCGTTCTGGCAGAGCAGTGCGGCTTTGACTACCTTGCCGTGAACGAGCATCACATGAGCCCATACAGTCTGATGGCGAACCCGAATCTGATTGCCGGCGCGTTGAGTTACCGGACGCAACATGCGAAACTGGCCGTACTGGGCAACCTGGTCCCGCTGCTCAACCCTGTTCGCGTAGCCGAAGAATATGCTATGCTGGACGTGATGAGCGGCGGACGGCTGATTGCCGGATTGATGCGCGGTATTCCGCATGAGTATATGGCTTACAACATTCCTCCGGACGAATCGTGGGAACGGTTCAAAGAAGCCTGTGATCTCATTGTCAAATGCTGGACCGAACCCGAACCGTTCGCTTGGGAAGGCAAGTATTATCAGTACCGTGCGGTATCGATTTGGCCGCGTCCGATGCAGCAGCCCCATCCCAACATTCTCCTTTCGGGCGGAAGCATCGAATCCGCCAAATACGCGGCCAAAAAACGGGCGATGATCGGCATTATTCGGGTAAAGTCAATCGACGATGCGAAACGGAATATCCAGGCCTATGTGGACACCGCCCGGGCTGAAGGATGGGAACCGACGCCGGAGCATGTTCTCGTCGGTTTTCATGCCTGCATTGCGGAAACGGACAAAAAGGCCCGCGAATTGCTGGAAGCCGGCGAAAACTATTTTACCATGTGTTGTCCAAAGCCCAGCACGAAGCCGGCCAGCTCATCCTGCAAAAATCGAAATATGACAACAGCCGAGACAGTCAGCCGCAAACGGGCCGGTTCAACGAGGCTCAAGCCAAAGCGGGCGAGATGAGCTTTGACGACAGAATTCGCAATCATACTCTGATTTGCGGTTCGCCCGAGACGGTAGTCGAGCAGATCAAGTTTTGCGCAAGGAATTGGGCGCTGGCATATTCAGCCTCAATTTCAAAATCGCCAAAATTCCGCACGAAGATGTGGTCAAAGGGTTGCAATTGTTTCAGGAAAAAGTGCTGCCCCACGTGCGCAATCTCTAGTTTCTCTAGTTTCTCTAATTCATGCAAGGGAGTTGAAGGCCATGAGGAATCACGATTCCCAGTACTACCCGTATCCCTCCCGAAGAACCCCCGTATATGCGAACCGCGGCATGGTCGCCACTTCGCAGCCGCTCGCGGCTCAAGCCGGACTTGCGATATTGCGAAAAGGCGGAAACGCCATCGATGCGGCGATTGCCACGGCCGCCGCTCTAACCGTGGTCGAACCGGGCTCCAACGGGATCGGCGGCGATGCCTTTGCCTTGGTGTGGTACAAGGGCAAACTGCATGGGCTTAATTCGAGCGGCCCCGCTCCCCGCAGCCTCTCGATTGAGGCGCTGAAACGGGCGGGAGTGAACGAAATCCCCAAATACGGCTGGATACCGGTGACGGTTCCGGGCACACCGGCCGCATGGGCCGAGCTTTCCAGACGTTTCGGCAAGCTGCCGCTCACAGAGGTGTTGGCTCCCGCTATCGAGTACGCCGATCGAGGCTATCCGATTTCAGCGGGAAACTACTGGGGACGGGCATACGAAATTTTCAAAACCGAGCTGGTCGGCGAACCGTTTCACGAATGGTTCCATACGTTCACGCATAACGGCAACGTACCGAAGATCGGCGAGTTGTTCCGGTTGCCGGATCATGCCAAAACGCTTAAGTCCATCGCCGAGACGAATGCGGAAGCTTTCTATCGCGGCGAGCTGGCCGAGCGAATCGACCGTTTGTCGCGACAATACGGAGGCTTTTGCGCAAAGAGGATCTGGAAGCGTTCCGGCCGGAATGGGTCGAACCGATCAGCGTCAATTACCGCGGGTATGACATTTGGGAAATCCCTCCGAACGGGCAAGGGCTCGTTACCCTTATCGCGCTGAACATCTTGAAGGGCTTCGACTTTGACGAAAGAGACACGGTAGACACGTATCACAAGCAGCTGGAAGCGATGAAATTGGCGTTTGCGGACGGGCAGAAGTATATCGCCGATCCGGCCCGGTCGCATGTACCGATTCAGGCATTGCTGTCCGACTCTTATGCGGAACAACGGAGACGGCTGATCGGACGCAGCGCCCTGGAGCCCGCGCCGGGCGAGCCCCCGCAAGGAGGGACCGTCTACTTGTGCACGGCCGATGCGGACGGTCATATGGTTTCGTTCATTCAGAGCAATTACATGGGATTCGGTTCGGGACTGGTGGTGCCGGGTACGGGCATCGCGCTGCATAACCGCGGTCACAACTTCTCCCTTGATCCGTCGCACGCCAATCGACTGGAGCCGGGCAAAAAGCCTTACCATACGATCATTCCGGGTTTCATTACCCATAAGGATCGTCCTGTTGGTCCTTTTGGCGTGATGGGCGGGTTCATGCAGCCGCAAGGGCATGTGCAGGTGGTGATGAACCTGCTGGATTTCGGCCTGAATCCGCAGGCCGCTCTTGATGCGCCAAGGTGGCAATGGTTGAAGGGCAAGACGGTGGAGTTCGAGCATCAGACGCCGGCCCATCTCGTGCAAGCGTTGGCTCGCAGAGGCCATGACGCCCAATGGGCGTTGAATTCCACGACGTTCGGACGCGGACAGATCATATGGAGACTGGAGAACGGGGTGCTTGTGGGCGGCACGGAACCCCGGACAGACGGACAGGTCGCCGCGTGGTAAACGCGTTTTGCCCGCAATAGAACGATAACGAGGTGAACTATGATTTCCTCCCTTCCATCCCATCAGCGGATTCAAGAAATCGCTTCGTCGGAAGCCGATTACATGCTTGATCGCATGACAGCCATTCGGAGCAGACCTCATAATCCCGAAGGAATTGAAATCGAGCGGTTCGGAAATGCCTTATGTTTATACAGCAGGACTATGCCATGGGCCACCTTCAATACGGTCAAAGGCATAACAAGCACCGATATCGAATACATAGACCGGATCATCGATTTTACCGCACGAGAGACCGGAAAGCCCAGTTTGAAATCGTCCCCTCGTTGGCAGATCAGCAAGTGCTGCAGCGCTTGTCGGATCGCGGATTTTATCAGTCCGGATTCCATACTTCCCTCTATATCGAACCGACAGAATTCCAAGACGACGACCGGGAACAGATCAGAATTGAAGAGCTTCGGGAAGATCAATTTCATCTCTATGCGACTATTCATTGCAGAGGCACCGGATTATCGGACGACGGAATCCCCTATGTCGCGGCGAATAACGAAGTGTTGTACAACCGGCCCGGCTGGAAGTTTTTTATCGCTTACATGAATGACGAACCGGCGGCGGTGGCGGTCATTTATAGGAAGGATGGCATCGCCTCCTTGACATTTGCCGCAACATTGCCGGAGTTTCGAAATCAGGGATTGCATCAAATGCTGTTGAAAAGAAGAATCGCGGAAGCCGCGCATCGCCATTGCAGACTGGCTGTAAGCCAATGTGCTTTTTTATCGCAAAGTCATCGGAATATGGAACGGATCGGAATGAAAATCGGATACGTCCGAACAACGTGGACCGAAAGATAAGGGAGGCGGAAATGTCCAAATCGACGAACATGCTGTCCATTTTGTGGATGCTTCGGGCGGGCAGACGAATGACGGCCCAACAGCTGGCAGACGAGCTGGAAATCCATATTCATTCCTTGCTGAAGTACGTGCCGTATTTTTTGCTGCCTTATGGCCGCTCGCTGACCGTACTCGAGCCAGACATTCTGATTGACAGATTGGCAAATATTTGCGAAGAGATGGCCGTACATTACCATTCATCATCGCGGCCAAATGACGGTACTGCGGGTGCCCGATATGATGGGCCCGGCCTACGAGGATTGGATCGAGAAGGGCGAGGCGCCGCGCGCTTGAGCCTCAATGAAGCGATGCGCTCATTCACGCGTTTAACCTGCCATAAGGCGGCCGGCGGGATTGCGCCAGTCGCACAACTCGAGCCTTTCTCGCCCTATTTTTAGCGAGCAAATAAGTTCATTATGACGCCTCCTTCTGTTTATGTTCCTGGCATGAAAGCCGGTCCGGGACCATATTTATGGTACAGGCAAAGAATGCTGGCACTATTTTAAAAAACGAAGGAGGTATTTTCATGGTGTACGCGTCACCAGGTCAACCGGGATCGAAAGTTGTATTCAAACACCGGTATGAGAACTATATTGGAGGAAGGTGGGTTCCGCCGATTGACGGGGAATATTTTGAAAACGTCTCCCCGGTGAACAACAGGGTGTTCTGCGAAGTTCCCCGCTCCAATGCGAAAGACATCGAGTTTGCGCTTGATGCTGCGCATGATGCCAAAACGGCCTGGGGCCGCACGTCTCCTGCCGAGCGCGCCAATATTTTGAACAAGATCGCCGACCGCATTGAAGCCAATCTGGAATTGCTGGCCGTCGCCGAGACGTGGGAAAACGGCAAGCCAATTCGCGAAACGCTGAACGCCGATCTGCCGCTCGCGATTGACCATTTCCGCTATTTCGCCGGAGCGGTACGGGCGCAGGAAGGATCGATCAGCATTATCGACGACGATACGGTCGCATACCATTTCCATGAGCCGCTCGGCGTTGTGGGTCAGATTATCCCGTGGAATTTTCCGCTCTTGATGGCTACCTGGAAGCTGGCGCCCGCGTTGGCTGCCGGAAACTGCGTCGTTTTGAAGCCGGCGGAGCAGACGCCGTCCACCATTCTCGTTTTAATGGAGCTGATCGAAGACTTGCTGCCGCCCGGCGTTGTCAACATCGTCAACGGTTTTGGGCTCGAGGCTGGCAAGCCGCTCGCTTCGAGCAGCCGGATCGCGAAGATCGCCTTTACCGGCGAAACGACCACGGGCCGTCTGATCATGCAGTATGCATCGCAAAATTTGATCCCGGTGACCCTGGAACTGGGTGGAAAATCGCCGAACCTTTTCTTTGAAGACGTGCTCCGCGAAGACGATGCTTTCCTGGATAAAGCGCTTGAAGGTTTCGTTATGTTCGCGCTGAACCAGGGTGAAGTGTGTACGTGTCCGTCCCGGGCGTTGATCCAAGAGTCGATTTACGACGAGTTCATGGAACGTGCGCTGAAACGCGTTGCCGCGATTAAACAAGGAAATCCGCTTGATCCGTCGACGATGATCGGAGCGCAAGTGTCGACAGAACAGATGGAAAAAATCCTTAGCTACATCGACATTGGCAAGCAGGAAGGCGCGCAAGTGCTGGCCGGCGGCGCCAAAGCCGAACTGGGTGGCGATATCGCCGATGGGTATTACATTCAGCCGACGGTACTCCTCGGCAACAACAAAATGCGCGTCTTTCAGGAAGAAATATTTGGTCCGGTCGTAGCTGTCACCACGTTCAAGACACAAGAAGAAGCACTGGCGATTGCGAACGATACGCTCTATGGTCTTGGAGCCGGCGTGTGGACCCGAGATGCGAATACGGCTTACCGTGTAGGTCGGCAAATCGAGGCCGGACGTGTCTGGACGAACTGTTATCATGCCTATCCTGCGCACGCAGCATTTGGCGGCTACAAAATGTCCGGCGTCGGCCGCGAGAACCACAAAATGATGCTGGCCCATTACCAGCAAACGAAAAACTTGCTGGTCAGCTACAGTCAGAACGCTCTCGGCTTCTTCTAAAGTGCGGGGCATGAGCAAGATGGATAAGAACCCTGCCGTACCCAAAGTGGTGGCGACCGACGCCGCGCTGGAGCTCATCCGCGTAGTGCGAGCGAAGCATGGTCCGGTCATGTTTCATCAATCCGGTGGCTGTTGCGATGGCAGTTCGCCGATGTGTTATCCGATCGGCGAATTTCTGGTTGGAGACAGCGACGTACTGATGGGCGAGATTGGAGGCGCGCCGTTTTATATGAGCAAGGCGCAATACGAGTACTGGAAATATACCCAGCTCATTATCGATGTTGTGCCCGGCAGAGGCGGAATGTTTTCGCTCGAGGGACCGGAGGGTAAACGGTTTCTGACCCGTTCGCGGGTGTTCACGCAGGAGGAAATGCAAACGCTTGGACTGATGTAGCAGGCAGAAAACATCGATTTCGCTGTAAATAACGGGGCAATCACTTGCGGGGGATGCCGTTCCGTGGCGGCATGTTTGATTTCGGCCGAAAATACAATAGGTTATGACATTGCACTCTCGGAAGGAGAATGAACAATGGCATATCCGATGTATCCTTATATCGGTTGGGAGCAGCAATGCACCAATGTTCCGGTCGTCTTTCCTCCGCAGCATCAGAACCGGCATCCGGGGTTCGAATATTTGATGAATCCCCGGCCGATATCCGACAATCCGGGTTATACGGGAAGCGGGAAGTTGAAAATAAAGTGGCGATCGTGACGGGCGGGGATAGCGGGATCGGGCGGGCAGTGGCCATAGCTTTTGCCAAGGAAGGGGCCGATCTGGTTATTCCGTATCTCGACGAACACCGGGACGCGGCCGAAACGAAGCAAATGATCGGCAAGCTTGGCCGAAGCTGTCTGCCCATTGCTGCGGATTTGAGGGAGGAAGACGCTTGCCGCTACGTTGTCGAGACCACGATTAAAACCTTCGGACGGATCGACATCCTGGTGAATAATCACGGCGTGCAGTTTCATCAGAACAGTATTATGGACATTACGAGAGAACAGCTGATGAATACGTTCCAAACCAATATTATTTCTTTTTTCGATATGACCAAAGCCGCTTTGCCTCATATGTCCGCCGGGAGTTCCATCATCAACACGACTTCGGATACCGCTTTTTCCGGAATGGGGAATATGATCGATTATACGGCGACGAAAGGGGCCATCGTATCGTTTACCCGTTCGTTGTCCCTGTCGCTGGCCAAACACGGAATTCGCGTAAACGCGGTGGCGCCCGGACCGACCTGGACGCCGCTCATCCCGTCCGCCTTTACCGCGGAAGAGGTGAAAACCTTCGGAACGGAAGTGCCGTTGAAACGGCCCGGACAACCATTTGAATTGGCGCCGGCTTACGTGCTGCTGGCTTCCGACGATTCATCCTACATATCAGGTCAAATTATGTTCGTAAACGGGGGCTCGATCGTAACGTGATCGATGCCCGGGCTGAAGTTGAAGTCCCGGTTAGATTATTATAAAGAAGATAAACCGCACATGATTTTTTATGAGGAGGAATAAACTCCGCAGCTGCGCCAGTTGCGAACGGACGGCCTGGAGGTACGAGACGTACCCGCTTTTCACCGGTTCCTGGCGCATTGCGGACATGGCGGCGTATATCCGGAACGAAATGCTTCAGGCTATCCGGATAACCTGAACGCCCCAGGTCAATCCGGCGCCAAAACCGATCAGGATGACAAGGTCCCCGGAACGGAGACGGTTTTGGTCCATCGCTTCCGTGAGCGCGATCGGAATGGAAGCCGCTGAAGTATTGCCGTATTTATCAATGTTTACAAAGAATTTATCGATCGGAATGTTCGCCTTTTCGGCGGCATGCTCGATAATCCGGATATTGGCTTGATGCGGAATGATCAATGCGATGTCATCGATAATCAAGCTCAACTCGGTCAGCGCTTTCCGCAGCAACGTCTCGACAATGCGAACGCCGAACTTGAAAACTTCTCGGCCTTGCATGGAAATGGGACCTGTGACCGGCGCTTGGAGCAGTTCCGCCCCGCCGTCTTCCGAACCCAGCAGGGAAAAGCACGGAAGTGCGCCGGGCCGGGATTGCAGCACGACGGCGCCTGCCCCGTCTCCGAACAGCACGGCGGTGCTCCGGTCCTGCCAGTCGACGAGTTTCGACATCAAGTCTGCGCCGATCACCATGACGTTGTTGTAGGCGCCGGAACGGATCATTTGACTGCCGACCGAGAGGGCATAGACAAAACCCGAGCAGGCGGCCGACAGATCGAATGCAGGCGCGCGGATATCCAGCTTCTGCTTGACCAGCATAGCCGTGGACGGAAAAGCGTAATCCGGCGTCGAAGTCACCACAATAACGAGGTCGATTTCTTCGGGCGACAATCGGGCACGGCTTAAAGCAGCGGCAGCCGCTTTGGCTGCCAGATCGGATGTAGCCATCGGCTCGCCGGCGATATAGCGCTGACGAATGCCTGTTCGCTTGCTGATCCATTCATCGGATGTTTCTAGTGTCTTGGATAAATCATCATTGGTTAACAGGGATGGCGGCACACAAAAGCCCGCCCCTGTAATGGCGACCCCATTCCGATCGAAATTGAAAGACATGACAATCCCTCCATACATTCATAACACACAAAAGACCCAAAAACAAAAAACCAAAAAGACCCAGAAAAAACCTACAGACTGTAATATATCACAGGTCGTTTGAAAAGAAAATATGTTAACCAGGAAGAGGAAGCCGTTTGGCATAGGCCGCATTTCATTCTTGACTTTATGCGATTTCGATGCTACGATACTAATCACAAAAAACCCAAAAACATACATCATCGTTGCGAATGCGAAGGGAAGAAGGTGTTGCCGTGGCGCTTACGAAACGACGTCTCCAGTTTTTGCACAAGTTAATGGATTTATACCAGAAAACGAATTTGCCCATCCATTACGAAGCGTTGGCCAAATCGATCGGCGTCAGCAAATGGACGGCTTATGACATGCTGAAGGAAATCGAAAAGCTGGGCTTTATTTCCCGAAGCTATGAAGTCAATTCGAAAGAAACCGGGAGATCACAGGTGGTGTTCGTTCCGACGTCCAAAGCTTCGGAGCTTTTCAACCAACCTCGAAGCGAAGCGTTCGATCTGACGGATTGGAACAAGACGGTTGCGAACATTTCGAAGCTGCTCAAGGATTTGAAGAACACCGGTCTGAACGAGGCCCTTCGGAAAATGATCGACGAAATTGTAAAAATGAACACACGCATTCATTTTGCGCGTATATGATCGGCTTGCTGCTGGTGTATCTGAAAAAGCTCGGAGGCAAGACCGAGTCTTTGATTCAGCATATCGTCCGCAAGGCGCCGAGCAAAGAGTCGGGCATGACGATGTTTATCGGCACCGTGATGGGAACGGCGATCCAAACGTTGAACGAAGATTTGGGCCATGAGATTACGGAGCTTGTTTCCAAGCTTCTGAAATCGATTTCGGACCTTTCCCGTGAGGAGAAAGATATGCTGGCCGATTTTCTTGAGAGAAGCTTCGCAACGTAAGCCTCTCGTTCGCTTTGTTTTTGGGTCTTTTGTGTGGAATGTATGAAATTTATCGCGAAAGGAGCATACTCGATGTCCCACTATCGCGAATTTTTCCAGCAACCTCATTCGTTTTGTTGCCGGATCGAGCCTGCTTGGCGTGACGCTGACTTGCCTTTATTTTGACGGCTTTGTCACGATTCTTGCGCTCGCCTTGGGCGCGCTTGTTTATGCCGTTGCCGAGTACGTCGTACACCGGTATGTGCTGCATGAGTTTCCCAGGCTGATGCCCACGTTGTACCGGGGACATGTCGAGCATCATAAACATCCGCAGGAGCTGAAATATTTATTCAGTCCGGTTCACTATGACGTTTTGATTTACGCCGTTTACATTCCTCTGGTTTGGCTCATGTTTCGCCAGTTTTCCGTCGTTGTAGCTGTCGTTACCGGCACGCTTCTGTTTCAGCTCTATTATCAATGGATGCATTATGCGGCGCATCGTCCGGTTGTTCCCCGGACAGCCTGGGGGAGGTGGATGAAAAAGAAACATTTGCTGCATCATTTTAAAGACGAATACGCTTGGTACGGCGTGTCTCACCCTGTCCTGGATTATGTGATGGGAACCGACAAGGAACAGGATCGAGCGGCAAGGAAAGCGGGCACGGAAGCGGGAAGTTCGTCGACTGTCCATGACGTAAAGTGAATTTGGTTTAGAGGAGCTTCATCATGGGGAAAGTTGGCCTCGTATTGGGCGGAGGCGCGGTCAGAGGGCTTGCGCATCTCGGTGTGCTAAAGGTGTTTGAAAGACACCGAATCCCCATTGACCGCATCGCGGGTACCAGCATGGGCGGCGCCA
>NZ_BOVJ01000118.1 GCF_018403665.1 Paenibacillus cisolokensis | reverse complement strand
CCCCCTCCTACTCGATCCGCTGTCAATCCGAAGAGGTCGCGGAGCCGGTTCCGCCGCCGCGGCGCAGAAGCGACTGCCAGACCCATACCCCGTTCAAAAACAGCAGACCGGCGGACAGAAGGAAAAGCCCCTGGATGCCGATCCAGCCGGAAAGCGCCCCTCCGACGACCGGTCCTGTCATGTTGCCGAGGCTGAGCGTGCTCGTATTAAAGCTGTAGGCCCGGCTCTCCATCCCTTCCGGCGTATATTTCCGGATGAGCGTATTGACCGTCGGGATAAGTCCGCCGAGAAAGATGCCGAGCGCGAACCGGGACAGCAGCAGCTGCCATACTTCGCCGGCCAACGCCTGGGGAATGAACATGACCGCCGCTCCGATCAGGCAGACGGCGAGCAGCTTCTCCGCCCCGGCACGGTCGCTCAGCCTTCCGAGAATCGGGGAGGCGACCAGGTTGGACATGCCGGTTACCGAGCCGACGAAGCCGGACCAGAACGCCAAATTTTCGGCCGTTCCGTGCAGTTGCTGGACGAACAGCGGAATGAGCGTCATCGGGCTCATCATCGCGAACTGGATCAGGAATGTGGCCACGAACAAGCTCAGCAGCTGTGGAATGCGTTTGAGCTGCCGGAAACCTTCGATGACCGACACCTGCGGCAAAGAAGCGGCCTTCTCCTTGTCGAACGATTCTTTCACAACGAACAGGGCAAGCAGGGAAGCGCCGAACAGCATGCTTCCGGTCAAATAAAAGATCGGCCGATAGCCGATAGCGTCCGCCATCAATCCGCCGATTAACGGTCCGAGTATCGTTCCGGCAATGCCTCCGGACTGCAGCGTCCCCAGCGCGAACCCCATACGGTTGCGCGGCGTATTGGTCGAGATGAGGGCGACGGATGCCGGATTGAAGCCGGAAATGGTCCCGTTCACAAGCCGGAGAAGGAGCAGCTGCCACGGGCTGCTCGCAAAACCCATCAGCACCATCACGATCGCCATGCCGAAGCCGGAGCGCAGCAGCATCGCCTTGCGCCCGTAGCGGTCGGCGAGCTTTCCCCAGAGCGGCTGAAAAAGAACGAAGTTATGAAATTGCTGGCGAAGATGATTCCCGCCCATGTGGCGATCTCGTGCTGGTCGGCAAGCCCCAGATCGGACTGCAAATACAGGGGCATAAACGGCAAGATCATCGTCATGCCGCCCATAACCATAAACTGCCCGACCCACATGACGGCGAGGTTGATTTTCCACTGCTCTATAACGATGCACCTCCCGAGCAGACCAAGCAGTCCGTTAACCATATGGTGCAGTGCCGTTTCTTCAAGTATAGCACATTGCTGCAGACAAATCATGGCAGCTCCCGCAAGCCGGCGAAACGATCGATGCGGGCGGGGCGTTCGTGTACTACCATATGGATGACCGCGACGTCGAGCAAGTCATCCGCTATCCGCATTCGCTGATCGCCTCCGACAGTCTTCACTGCGAGACGGGGAAGCCGCATCCGCGTCTGTCCGGCACCTTTCCCCGCCTGTTCGCGGAGTATGTGCGAAAGCGTCGGCTGCTCGGTCTGGAGGAAGCGGTGCGCAAGGTGACCTCGTTTCCGGCCGCCGGCTCGATGCTGCGTGCCGCCCGCAGTCTGGAGGGCTGCTGCCCTAAATCCTGACGTATTAGGATAAGGAGTGACGGAATATGGGGAAAGTGGATTTCGGCGCCGAGCTGACGATCGAACAGGGGCAGGAAGCGGCGCGCCGCTGCATCGTCAACGCGCTGGCGGTCATCAAGCGGCAAATCGGCGAGCTCGATCGGGTGGCGCAGGTCGTGAAAATGCTCGCCTTCGTCAACAGCGCTCCCGGCTTTGCCGATCAGCCGTATGTCATTAACGGCGCTTCCGATTTGCTGATCGAGCTGTTCGGAGAAGCGGGCCGCCACGCCCGCTCCGCGATCGGAACGAGCGATTTGCCGTTTCATACGCCGGTTGAGATCGAGCTGATCGTCGAAGTGAAGGACGAAGCGCAGAGCCCGCCGCGGAGCGGCGCAGCCGCTTGCTGAAGCCGGCATGAAGCATCCCCTCCGTCCGTGATCGGGCGGAGGGGATGCTGCGGTTTGGCGCAAGCTACCGGTTTTGCGGCTCCGGCCGTTTCCGGCAGGCGAGCCTGGAGATCGTGACGCTGATTTCATACAGCAAGAGCAGCGGGACGATTACGATTATATCCGACAGGATGTCGGGCGGGGTTATCGTCACCGCGACGACGACGAGAACGAAATAAGCCGTTTTGCGCCCTTTCGCGAGCCGCGCCGGATTCAGAATGCCAACCTTCGTCAGAAACAGGACGACGGCGGGCATTTCGAACAAAAATCCGAACGGCAGCGTCATGTACAGCATGAACCGGAAATATTTTTCCGCCGTATACATCGCTTCGAAGTCGGCGGCCATCTGCTCCATGAACGAGAGCACCATCGGGAACAGCACGCCGTATCCGAACGCTATGCCGGTCACAAACAGCGCGAACATGACGGGGATGAAGAGCAGCGTCTTCCGCCGGGCGCTTTCGGACAGCGCCGGCTGCACGAATTTCCACGTCTCGTAAGCGGCGACCGGAATGGTCACGGCAATGGCCGCGACGCCGGCGATCATGAAATAAACCCAGATCACATCGGACGGGCCGAGAATGACCAGCTTTCGCTCCATATCCCGCACGAGCCATTCGTAGATGTCGCGCACGTACAGAAAAGCGGCGGCCAGCGAGACGAGAAAGGCGGCAAGCGTCCGGATGAGCCGGCTTCTCATCTCGTCCAGATGAGCGATAAAGCTCATTTCCTTGCCTTTGCCCATATTACGATTTCGGCGCCGCGGCGGAAGGCTTCGCGTCCTTCGCGTCTTCTTCGCCGTCTTGGTTCCCGGTCTCCGGCTCCCCGCCGACGAGCCCCCGCGTCGCGCTCTTGAATTCGCTCAGCGTGCGGCCGAAGGCGCGGCCAAGCTCGGGAAGCTTCGAAGGTCCGAAAACGATCAGCGCGATGAGCAGAATGAGAAGAAGTCCCCCGATTCCGATATTGCCGAAGGGCATGTTGGATCAGCTCCTTTCGAACTTAACCGTTGCGTTTGAATCCGCTGATCGCCACGACAGCGCTGCGCGCTTTCGTATCGCCCTTGCGGTGCGGCCAGCGGCTCGTCGGATTGTTCAGGTCGGTCGTATTTTCGCCGGGATGCTGGATCGACAGAAACAGTGTCTGCTCGTCCGGCGTGAAGAACGGACCGGTCATTTCGCACTCTCTCGGGCCGGACGCGAATTGCAGCGCTTCTCCTTTGGCAGGTCCGGCGGTCGGAATGACGAACAGACCGTTGTTTTTGAACGACTTGTACACCCCTTTGTTCAGGCTGCCCGACGAAATGTCCGTGACGACCCACAGGCTGCCGTTCGAGTCGAAAGCCAGATTGTCCGGCGAGCTGAAGCCCGATTGCCGTCCCCCGGCGGCGAAAATTTCGAAGTCGAAGCTTTCGGCCGCGAGATTGTCGCCGTTCTCGAATATGCGCGTAATATGGCCGTGAATGTTCCCGTGGGAATCGTTGTTCGTATGGCAAATAAATACGGTGTTGTCAAACGGCGAAATTTCGATGTCCTCCGGCCGGTCGGTCGGCGTGCCGCCGACGATCAGTGCGGCTTCGTGGCAATGCGTGACGACGTCCGCCTGCGTGCGGAATTTGGCGAGCAGCTCCTCGCGCGATCCCGATACGCCGGACGGCGCTTTGAACTTGCTGTCCGCAAGCGCCTTTTTCACCGCATCGATGGTGACCGGAAGCCAGGCGCCGGATTTCAGGCTGGCGACGTAGAGTGTGCCGTCCTCCAGCAGCGCCGCGTTGGCGCGGCCCTTCGCCGCATTGTACTTCCCCTTGCTGACGAATTTGTACACGCAGGCGTCCTTCTTGTCGTCTCCCATGTAGACGACGACGCGCCCGTCTTTCGCCAGCCCCATCGCCGTATTTTCGTGATGGAAGCGGCCGAGGGCCGTATGCTTCTTCAAATATTTCCCGTCGAACGGATCGATCTCCACAACCCAGCCGTAGTGGGTCGGATTCAGCCCGGACACTTCCGCGGTTTCCTCGAAATTTTCCTCGCAGGACAGCACGGTGCCCCACAGCGTGACGCCGCCGGAGCAGTTGGCGAACGTGCCCTGCACCGTCTTCGCTTTGCCGACGGCATCGGAACCGGCAGCGGGACCGGTCAGCTCGAAACGGGTAAAGCCGTTGATGCGGCGGGCGTATTTGGAATTCGTGTCCATTTTCCAGACTCCGTTCTCGTCCCGGTAAACTTCAATGACCGACATCCCCTGGTAATATAGATTTTGCTCGATCTGTTTTGCGGTCATTTTGCCGTCCACGACCGGACCGATGGAAAAGATGTCGGTATATTCGTGATTGTTGACGAGCAGGCCGCGCGTATTGGAGCCGTCAATCGGGAAGTAGGCGTTGTAGTCGGAACCTGCGCCGAACCGTTCGCCTTTTTTGTTAATCACATCGTCGAACGCGGCGACGACATCGTATTTGTAGTTTCGGGGCAGCAGCAGCTGGTCGCTGTCGGAGGGCTCGATCGGCTCGAAGAAGCCGCTGACCCGGTTTGTATTGTAGCCGAACAGATGATCCGCCGTTTTCGAGACGGCGGACGCCTTGCCTTCCAAAGTGCCGAGTCCGGCCGATGCGGCCGCGAGCGCCGCCGCGCCGGTGCCGAGAAACGACAAAAATTTGCGCCGGTCCATATTTTGTTCCATTCATCCCCACTCCCCTGATCCGCAATTTGGTTTCATGGACAAGCATAGTTTCCGAATGTCAACCGGGCGTCACGGCGGTTTGAATTATTTGTAAAACCGGACCGGTTTGTCATACTATTGTCATGGAAATGCACCTGCTTGTGGTTGTTACGGGCTAGTAAAACGGGCATAATGGAAACGAAGGGAAATTTGGAGAAATGGGGAACGGCTTCTATGAATGGCAACGACCGTTTCATTCGGGCATGCCGGAAGGAAAGCGTCGACCGCATACCCGTGTGGTATATGCGCCAGGCGGGACGTTACGATCCCGACTATCGCAAAATAAAAGAAAAATATTCGCTGCTCGAAATTTGCCGGCAGCCGGAGCTGGCCGCGGAAGTGACGATGATGCCTGTCCGCAAGCTCGGCGTCGATGCGGCGATTTTATATTCCGATATTATGAATCCGGTCGCTTCGATCGGCATCGACTTCGATATCGTGGCCAACGTCGGCCCGGTCATCGCCAATCCGATCCGCTCGGCTGCGGATGTGGAGCGGCTGAAGCCGATTGATGTGGAGGGAGATCTCGGCCATGTGCTGGAAACGATCCGCATTCTGGACCGCGAGCTCGACGTGCCGCTGATCACGTTCGCGGGGGCGCCGTTTACGATCGCCAGCTACCTGATCGAAGGACGGCCGTCCAAAAACTATTTGCGCACGAAAGCGCTCATGTACGAAGCGCCCGATGTATGGGGCCGCTTGATGGACAAGCTGGGCGATATGGTCATCGCCTATTTGCGGGCGCATATGGCGGCGGGGGGCAAGGCGTTCCAACTGTTCGACAGCTGGGTCGGGGCGCTCGCGCCTCATGATTTTCGCCGTTACGTGCTGCCGACGATCGAACGGATTTTCGGCGAGCTGGCGGATTTGCCGCAGCCGAAAATTTATTTCCCCGGGGTCAGCTCCGGGGAGCTTCTGCCCGAGCTGGGCGGCGTGAAGGCGGACGTTATCGGACTTGACTGGCGGGTGTCGATTACGGAAGGCCGCCGCCGTCTCGGCGGCAAGTTTGCCATACAGGGCAATCTTGATCCGATTGTGCTGACGGCTCCGATGGCGGTGATCGAAGAGCAGGCCAAAGCCATTATCGATCAGGGCATCGCCGAACCGGGCTATATTTTCAATCTGGGCCACGGGCTGTTTCCGGAAGCGTCGCTCGACAAGCTGCGCGAGCTGACCGCGTTCGTGCACGAATATTCGTCCGCTGCGCTTCGCCGGACACGAGAGGAGGTCTCCAATGTCTGACCGTAAAATCGGCGTTCTCGTCATGTCTTACGGGACGCCGGAAAGTATGGATGGAATCGCTGAATATTATACGCATATACGCAGAGGCAATCCGCCGTCGCCGGAAATGCTGGCCGAGCTGACAGCGCGCTATGAGGCCATCGTAGGCGGCGTCTTCCCGCTGCGGGCCAATACCGACCGGCAGGTGCAGGCGCTGCAGGAGACGCTCGACGCGGCGGCGCCCGGCCGTTACGTCTGCTATCAGGGGCTCAAGCATGCCCGGCCGTTCATCGAGGACGGCGTGGAAGCGATGGCGGCGGACGGCATTCGGAAGGCGGTCGGCATCGTGCTCGCGCCGCATTATTCCGTCATGAGCGTAGGCGGGTATATCAAGCGGGCGCAGGAGAAAGCCGAAGCGCTCGGCCTCGAAGCCGAGTTCGTAAAGTCGTATCATCTGCATCCGAAGCTGATCGAGGCGCTGCGGGTGCGGCTCGTATCCGGACTCGAAAAGCTTGCCGCGGCGGGCGAAGGCAAGACGAAGGTGCTGTTCAGCGCGCACAGCCTGCCCGAGAAAATCCGGGAAATGAACGATCCTTACGAGCGGCAATTGCTGGAAACGGCAACTGCGGCGGCGGAAGCGGCGGGCGTGTCCGATTGGGACTTTACGTGGCAGAGCGCCGGGCGGACGCGCGAGCCGTGGCTCGGCCCGGACATACTGGAGACGCTGCGGGACGTGAGCGAGCAAGGATACCGGAAGGTGCTGTCGGCGCCGATCGGCTTCGTTTCCGATCATCTGGAAGTGCTGTACGATATCGATATCGAAGCGAAAGCGGCGGCCCGGGAGCTTGGCATGACGCTGGAGCGGATCGAGATGCTCAATACCGACCCGCTGTACATGGAGGCGCTGGCGGAATCGGTGACAGAAGCGGATAGATGGAGAGGGGAATGACATGAGCGGAACCGGACCTGATCGAATTGTCGTAATCGGCGGAGGAATCAGCGGACTGAGTTCCGCTTTTTATTTGCTCCGCGAAGCGGAAAAGCGGGGGCAAAGCGTCAAGGTGACGCTGGTGGAGGCGGCCGGCCGGCTAGGCGGCAAAATCGAAACGCTGCACCGGGACGGCTTCGTCATCGAGAAAGGGCCGGATTCGTTCCTTGCCCGCAAAACGGCGATGATCGAGCTGGCACGCGAGCTCGGCATTGCGGACGAGCTGACGGGAACGAATCCGGCGGCCCAAAAACGTATATTTTGCACGGCGGAGCGCTCCACCCGATCCCGAAAGGAATGGTGCTCGGCGTGCCGACGGACATCGCGTCGCTGTTGAAATCGAGTCTGCTGACGGTGGAAGGGAAGTTTCGCGCGACGCAGGATCTGCTTATTCCGGCCAAGGCCGGCGAGGAAGACGAATCGATCGGCGCATTCCTGGAGCGCCGCTTCGGCCGCGAAATGGTGGAGCGGGTGGCGGAACCGCTGCTTGCCGGCATTTATGCGGGCGATCTCGACGAGCTCAGCCTGCAGGCGACCTTCCCCCAGTTTCGGCAGGCGGAGCTGGAGCACGGCAGCCTGATCCGCGGCACCCGGCACAGCCGCCGTCAGGCGGCGGCCGCGCCGCCGCTGCCGAAGGAAGCGCAAGGCAGCGTCTTTCTGACGTTCAGGCGCGGCCTGTACACGCTGGTCGAGGCGCTGGAGAAGGCGCTCGCCGGATGCGATATCCGGCTCGGGACGAAGGTGAACGCCGTGCGCCGGCCGGACGGCCGGAGAGGGTACGAGGTGGAGCTTGGCGGCGGCGAAACGATCCGGGCGGACGGCGTCGTCGTCACGACGCCCGCCTGGGACGCGGCCAATTTGCTGGAGTCGCTTGTCGACTGCAGCGAACTGCGCGGCATTCGGTACGTCTCGGTAGCGAACGTCGTGATGGCTTTCGACAAGGCCGATGTTGAAGATATTTCGTTCGATGCGACCGGCTTCGTCGCCGCCCGTACGGACGGGCGGACGATTACCGCCAGCACCTGGACATCGGCCAAATGGCCGCATACGAGTCCGGATGACAAGGTGCTGGTCCGCTGCTACGTCGGGAGTGCGGGAGACCAGCATTCTCCGATGCTTCCCGACGACCGGCTGATCCAGAACGTCCGGCGCGATATTCGCGAGACGATGGGGATAACGGCGGAACCGCTGTTCGTCGAGCTGACGCGGCTTGCCCGATCGATGCCCCAATACCCGGTCGGGCATGTCGGCAGGACCGCCCGGTTCCGCGCCCGTCTGGCGGCGGCGCTGCCCGGCGTTCAGGTGACCGGAGCGGCGTTCGATGGCGTCGGGCTTCCCGATTGCATACGCCAGGGCAAAGAAGCGGCCGCCGCGGTGCTCGACGCCCTGTCTTGACGCGCCGAACGGCCTGCGAAATTCATTCTGCAGTCCGATTGACGACTGCACTCCGAATGTCTGGTATAATGATACGGGGCGGCGGTCCGTTCGGCGGGTCGCCGCCTTCTTAAATATAGTGGGAGACAATAAGGGAAAGATGTTTCGGAGGTTCAGGCTATGGCGATTTCGGAGAATGAAGCCTCGCGGCGTCACAGGAGATTGATGCGTCGCCTTACCGTTCTCAATCTGGTCATGCTGGCCGGCATCGCGATTATCCTGTTTGCCTGGCTGACAGGCAAGGACGGGACGCGGCCGGGCGGCTTGACGGCGGGCGAAAATTCCCGGCAAGAGGAGTCGGCCGCCCCGCCGTCCAAAGGGCCGGGAACGGACGGGAGTGCCGGGCAATCTGGCGATGGCGGCGGCGCAAACGGTAGCGCCGGGCAGTCCGGTGATGGCGGCGGCGCGAACGGTAGCGCCGGACAATCCGGTGATGGCGGCGGCGCGGCCGGTAGCGCCGGGCAATCCGGCGATGGCGGCGAAGCGGGCGGTAACGCCGGGCAGTCCGGTAACGGCTGCGACGCGGACGGGAGCGCCGGGCAGTCCGGTAACGGCGGCGGCGCGGACGGGAGCGCCGGGCAGTCCGGTAACGGCGGCGGCGCGAACGGTAACGCCGGTCAGTCCGGCGAGGAGGAGCGGCCGGACGATTCCGGCGCGAAGGTGCGTCTGGCGTTCGTCGGCGATTTGCTGCTCGCATCTTCCGTCGAGGAGCTGATGCGGAAGAACGGCTACGATTATCCGTATCGGGATGCGCTTCCGTATTTGACGGAGCCGGACCTTACGGCCGGCAATCTGGAAAATCCGATCACGAAACGGGGGACGCCGGCGGAAGACAAGCAGTATGTGTTCAAGGGCCGGCCCGAATCGCTCGACGCGCTCAAGGAAGCGGGGTTCGACGTCGTAAGCGTCGCCAACAACCATACGCTCGATCAGGGCGTGGTCGGCTTGCTCGATACGATCGATTATTTGGACGAAGCCGGCATTCGTCACATGGGCGGAGGACGCAACGAAGAGGAGGCGTATCGCCCCGCCGTGCTGGAGGCTCAAGGCGTCAAGGTCGCCTATCTCGGCTTCAGCCGCGTCCTGCCTGTCGTCGAATGGAAGGCGACCAAGGAGCGGGAAGGCCTCGCTGAAGCGTACGACTCGACAAGAGCGCTGGAAGCGATCCGCAAGGCGAAGGAAGACGCCGATCTCATCGTCGTCATGGTGCATTGGGGCCGGGAAAGGGTCGATCATCCCGTCGAGCATCAGAAGGTACTGGCCAAACAGTTCATCGATGCGGGCGCCGACCTCGTCATCGGTTCCCATCCGCATGTGCTGCAAGGGTTCGAACGGTATAAGGGCAAGTGGATCGCCTACAGTCTCGGGAATTTTATTTTCAATATGACGGCGACTCTTAAAACCCGGGATACCGGCGTGTTGGACTGCGTATGTTCGAAAGCCGGAGATTGCGAGCTGAAATTCCATCCGATGCGGGCCGAGCAATCGAAGCCGAGCCCGATGGACAAAACGTCTGCGGCCAAGTTGATCGCGCATCTGAACGATATTTCGTTCGGTGTGAAGATTCATCCGGACGGTACAATAACGGCAAAAGATGACGATGGGAAACGCTGATGATACGGAGGGACAGGGGAAGATGCGGAATCCGTGTGTAGCTCACCGGGGATGGTCGGGCGCGGCGCCGGAAAACACGCTGGCCGCGATAAAGCTGGCGATGAGCATGCCGGAAGTGCAATGGATCGAAATCGACGTGCAGTTGTCGCGGGATGGCGTGCCCGTCGTCATTCACGATTATACGGTCGACCGGACGACGAACGGCAGAGGGGCTGTCGCCAATCTGACGGCCGCCGAGCTGGGGGCGCTCGATGCGGGCTCCTGGATGTCTCCGGCGTTCCGTGGCGAGCCGGTTCCGCGATTCGAACAGGTGCTGGAGCTGACGGTCGGAAGATGCCGGCTCAATGTGGAGTTGAAAACCGACGGCCGCTATCCCGGCCTGGAAGAGCGCGTTCTCGGTTTGATTCACGATTACAAGCTGGAGCACGACACGGTCATCACCTCGTTCCATACGGAAACGCTGCGCAATGTCCGCAAGCTGAGCAAAGTCGTGCGAACCGGGCTTATCCTCGACGCGTGGCGGAATTCGCTGCCTGCGGAACTGGCGGAACTGGGCGCCGATTTTCTGTCCATCGGCTATTCGCGGATCAATCCGGAACGGCTGCGCAGGCTGGCGGGCGCCGGCATCGAGACGATGGCGTGGACCGCTAACGATGTGAAAACGATTCGCAAGCTGGCGGCAATGGACGAGAAGCTGATGATTTGCACCAATTATCCTGACAGATGGCGAGAAGCGATCGGCAGTCTGTGACCGGCGCGATGCCCGATGAAGCGAGCGGCAGACGACAAGTCTGCCGCTCCGCCTTTTTCGTAATCTACTACACTTGACGCTTGCGGCCGGCTGGTTCCGCGCGCAGGACAGGGAGGGAATCGTATTGGAAATGTTGACAGACTACTGGTGGCTCAATCTGCTGGCCGGATTCGCCGGCAGCGGACTGATTGCGCTGGCCGCCTATGCAAGCCGCTCGCTATCCGGCTCGGGGGCCTGGTCCGCCGCGATGATGGGAACCGCGTTCGTCGCGCTCGGAGGACCGGTATGGTTCGGCACGCTGATCGCCTTCTTCCTCACGTCGACGCTCTGGTCGAAGTACAAGCGGCGGCACCGTTCGAAGGCGGAGGCCGAATCGAAATATGCCAAGACGGGCCGGCGCGACGCCGGGCAGGTGTGGGCCAACGGCGGTCTCGGACTCGCGCTTTGCGCCGGCCATGCCGTATGGCCCGACCCCGGCTGGCTGCACGCGTTCGTCGGCGTCATGGCGGCCGTGACGGCCGATACGTGGGCGACGGAGCTCGGCGCACTCAGCCGTACGCCGCCTCGCTCGATCGTCGGCGGCCGCCCGGTGGCGCCGGGCACGAGCGGCGGCGTCACCGCGCTCGGCAGCGCGGCCGCGCTGGCCGGTGCCGTCTTCATCGGCGGCGCC
>NZ_BOVJ01000117.1 GCF_018403665.1 Paenibacillus cisolokensis | reverse complement strand
TGCGCGGCTTGCGCAGGCAGCCCTTGCGGCGGCGTAGCGGCGCCTTGCGCCTGCGCGGCTTGCGGCGCATGCCCGGCAGCCTGCTGCTGTTGCGCTGCGGCCTGTTGCGCGGCTCCGTGCAGCGGCGTGCGAAACAGCAGTTGGCGTTCGTAATCGACGCCAAGCCACTTCAGCAGCCGGCCGAGCCCGTCGCCGCCGGTAGTCTGCGGACGCAGCGGCTCCGTTGCCGCGCCGTCAATCTCCGGCGCCGCGAGCCCGGCAGCGGCGGCGTGACCGCTGCCGGCGGACGGCCCGGCGGGGGCGGAGCCGTTTTTCGCCGCCGACGTCTGAGCCGATGCGGCAGCGGGATACGCTTCCGCCGGCCCGGCGGTGCCAGGCGGCCGCAGCAGCGGCGCTCCTTCGGCGAGCAGCGCCAGCACCCGCTGCGCGGCGGGGGAAGCTCGCGCCCCGTTCCGGCCGCCGCGCCGCCCTGCGTTCGGGGGGCGACTCCGGCTTCCGTACCGTCGGTTCCGCTCCCCGCGGCAAAGCTGCGCAGCTGCGACTCCAGCTGTGCGATCAGCGCATGTACAGGCTGACCGTATAGAGCCTGACGCAATGCGGCGACGACGCTTGGCGTCAACGAAAACCGCGGTTCAGCCCTTCCGCCGCGGCACGCATCCATAGGTGCGCATCTTCGCCCGGAGGCATGAACGAAGCGGCCCGGGCGAGCGCTTGCGCATGCTCCCGGGTCAACAACCCATCGCGGCGCAAATCGCGGACAAACTCGGCGGCCCATTCCTTGTCGGGCAATCCGAGCGCCTGCAACCATTCCTTGAGCTGACCCGGAGACGGCGGGAGAACGGCCGTCTCCGCCGGCCTCAGCACGATCAGCGACCCGGTGGATTCAGGCTGAACCTGAAGCATGGCAGCCGTTCCGGCAGGAAGCGGAACGGCCAGCTTCGCCCGAACCTGCACGCCGTTCATTTGCACCAGCGCTTCGCCGTTTTCTCCGGTCTGTACGATGACGCCTCTCACGATCTGGCCGGCTTTCAGCTCCAGTAGACGACCGTCGCCGGCCTTTGTCTCTCCGAGCAGCCCGCGCATGAGCTCACTGATGTTCAATCCTGTCGCACCCCGCTTTCTATAACTTTTTATCGGCCACTTTTCGCATTCGTTTTACCGATTTATCCAAAATATTACGCTTAGCCCGGCGCATTGGCGGAACCGCAAACGTTTTCAATCGGACGCTGCACGAATCACACCGCAAGACCACACGGCCCGCCAGCCCAACTCCAAGGCCCTATTCCCTCACACTACACGGCCTCACAGCACGCCGGCGCATCGATTCCCTCACGCCACCCAGCTATACAGCACACTAACGCACCTCCAGGGCCCTATTCACCGCGTCATCCCGGCCACAGCCCGCTCATGCCCCTCCCACCGGTCCGAACGCAAAAAAAAAACGATACGCGGCAGCTTGCCGGGTATCGGAGGCATGATCAGAACAATACCTGCTGCTCGGCAAACAATTTGCCGAGAAATGACGTCCGGTGCATCGGACTTGGACCGTATTCGCGCAGCTTCTCGCGGTGGAGCTTCGTCGCGTAGCCTTTATGTATGGCGATGCCGTATTGCGGATAAAGCATGTCCCATTCATTCTCGCACAACCGGTCCCGCGTTACTTTGGCGACGATCGAGGCCGCCGCTATCGATTGGCTGAGCGCGTCGCCATGGATGACCGCCAGTTGGGCGGTCGGAACGTCCACTTGCTCCGCATCGACAAGCAAAAAATCCGGCGCCGTTCCAGACCTTCGACCGCCTGCTTCATCGCCAGCCTCGACGCCTGGCGAATGTTGATGCGGTCGATCGTCGCCGCGTCGACCCGCGCCACCGACCAGGCGACCGCATGCGCTAAAATCGTATCGTAAAGCTCTTCCCGCTTCTTTTGCGACAGTTTCTTCGAATCGTTAATGCCTTCAATAACGAGATCCCGGGGCAAAATGACCGCGGCGGCGACGACATCCCCGAACAGGCAGCCTCTGCCGACCTCATCGACGCCGGCCACCCGCTCGTAGCCCCGTTCCCACGCTGAAAACTCGTAGTCCAGCATATTCCTCCCCCGAGTAGATGCCGAAGTCTCTGGCGCGCTTTTACAAGTCGTCAGGCGACTCCAGCGTAATGCGGCCCAGCTTGCCGGCCCGCAGCTCCCGCAAAATAATGCCGGAAGCTTTCTCCAGATCTACGCGGCCGCCGCTGACGAGGCAGCCCCGCTTGCGCCCGATATCCTCCATCACACGGACGATTTCTTGCGGATCGTCCAAGTCTGCGGGCGGTTGTTCGATGCCGAAACGCTTGCTGAGCGCGTCCCAATATCGTCCGGACAGCTCCCGGATCGCATGAAACGCCACATCTTCCACATTCAAAATCTGCTCTTTGATCGCCCCTGTCATGGCCAGCCGGTAACCGACCAGTTGGTCCTCGAACTTCGGCCACAATATGCCCGGCGTATCGAGCAGCTCCATCTCCGAGCCGACCCGGATCCACTGCTGGCCCTTCGTCACCCCGGGACGGTCTCCCGTAATGGCGACGTTGCGGCCCGCCAGCCGGTTAATGAGCGTCGATTTGCCGACGTTCGGTATACCGACGATCAGCGCGCGGATCGCCCGGGGATTCATTCCTTTCGCCCGCTGGCGTTCTCTCTTTTCATGCAGCAATTCTTTCGCCTTTGACGCGATGTCCCCGATCCGGGTGCCGGTGTTGGCGTCGACTGCCACGCTGGCCAATCCTTTCGCGGCAAAATGGGCGATCCACTTATCCGTCTCGCGCGGATCGGCCAAATCGGCTTTCGTCATGACGACGAGCCGCGGTTTGTTTCGGAGAATATCATCCACCATCGGATTTCTGCTGGAAAGCGGAATGCGGGCGTCGAGCAGCTCGATCGCGATGTCGATCAGCTTCAGCTTCTGCTCGATTTGCCGGCGGGCTTTGGTCATATGACCGGGAAACCACTGGATAGTCACGGCATCACCTCAACGCTTTCTTCCGGTTCGCTTTATTTTCGTTCTCGTTAATGGTTGACAAACGCCAGCTTATTAAGCGGCCAGAAAATGAGATCGGCCCGGCCGACGATTTCTTTCTCGGACACAAACCCGATCATCCGGCTGTCCTGGCTGTTGGATCGATTGTCCCCCATAACAAATATCGAGTCCTCAGGAACGGTGTCCTCTTTCACCCAATCGTTCGGGAAATTCGGACCGCCTTCATTGTACAGCGTTCCCCGTGCTTTCGCTTCCGCGATCGCTTCCCGCAAGTACGGCTCTTCCACTTTCTCGCCGTTAATGTACAGATCGTCGCCTTCCAGCCGGATTCGGTCGCCGGGAACGCCGATGACGCGCTTGATGAAGTCGCGGCCTTCTTCCGGCACGTGGAATACGATGACCTCTCCGCGCTTGGGCTCCCGGATATCATAAATGATTTTGTTGACGATAAGCCGTTCCCCGGATTCGAAGTTCGGCAGCATCGAAGGGCCTTCCACTATAAATGGCGCGAACAAAAACCAGCGTATGACAAACACGAGGATGCCGGCAATGACGAGCGCCTTTAACCATTCCAGCGCTTCCTTGCCCGCCTTGCTGGCGTTCGCCTTTTGCCGGACTCCGCCGTCCGGCTGCCGGCCTGGGAGAACGCCCCGTCACCTTGACCGGTCTGTCCGGCCGTCTCCAGCGGACGCTCGTCCGACTCCACACGATCGGTATGTCGCTGCTGATCCATCCATCAAGCCTTCTTTCTTGCCGGAATAAGAATAAACTCCTGCCGGAATGTTTCGAAATGAGAGAGCGGCATCCGAAAGCCGCCTATGAAAACGAAAAGGGACTTGTTTGTGCAAGCCCCCTTGACGTTTGTCCTTAGCGGATCTCTTTAATTCTTGCGGCCTTACCGCGCAGATTGCGCAGGTAGTACAGTTTCGCGCGGCGAACTTTACCGCGGCGAGCCACTTCGATCCGGTCGATTTTCGGCGAATGCAGCGGGAACGTTCTTTCCACGCCGACACCATACGAAATTTTACGAACCGTAAACGTTTCGCTGATGCCACCGCCGCGACGCTTGATGACGACGCCTTCGAAAAGCTGAATCCGCTCGCGGGATCCCTCGATGACTTTTACGTACACCTTCAGCGTGTCGCCGGGACGAAAGCTGGGAATGTCTTTGCGCAGTTGCTCTTGCGTAATCTCTTGCAAAATACCCACCAGGATTCCCTCCTTCCCCAACAGACGTTCATATAAGCTCGCCCGCACTTCCGCGTGCGGGGTCATGGCCGATAGCGGACCGTCCGACTAATACAGACAACACCAGAAATTTTACCACAACTCCTGGCAAAACACAACTAAAACTATGGGCGCATCTTTATTCTTGAACGTTTTATTCCCGCTGTCTCGATAATGTCTTCAAACCTAGTGAAAATCGATGTCGATCCGTTTTTCGGCTGCTGCAGCTTCGGCATACGAATTTCAAGTACACCGTTTTTATAGCTCGCTTTCACCGCATCTTCATTCACAGCCGCGGGAAGCGTTATCGAGCGCTGAAACCGTCCGTAAAACCGTTCCTGATGGTAGATTTGCTCCTCTTTCACCTCATGCGAACGGTTGACTGTCCCGGAAACGGTCAACACGTTGCCTTGTACGTCAATATCGATATCTTCCTTCTTTTCCAGACCGGGCAGCTCGCACGTCGCCACGATTTCGTCGTCGGTCTCATGCACGTCGATCCGGTGCGACAGGCGATGTTCGCCTCGAATAAAGGAGGGGAGCTCGTTGAACCAGCGGTCCAAATCGCGCCTCCAGCTGTCCAGATTGCGGAACGAATCCTGGGGAATCAATGACATCGTGAATTACCTCCTTAGGGAAATGACGCCTTAACGGCGATTCCAACATAGTTTGTCAAAAATGTAAGGAGTTATTCAACCGTCAGACTTTTGCTCGTTCCGCTCCCGGCACGCCCCTTCGTTCCGTTCGACCGATGCCAGCCATTCCCGCTCCTTGTCGGTCAGTTCCGCTTTTTCCAGCAAATCCGGACGACGCCGCAGCGTGCGCAGCAGCGACTGTTCCCGCCGCCAAGCTTCGATTCGTCCGTGATGACCGGACATCAGCACTTCCGGCACTTCCCAGCCGCGAAATACGGCCGGACGCGTATAATGCGGATATTCCAGCAGACCGGTGCTGAACGAATCGGTCACCGCCGACGTTTCGTTGCCCAGCACGCCGGGGAGAAGGCGCACGACGCTGTCGATGACGACCATCGCCGGCAGCTCGCCGCCTGTCAGCACATAGTCGCCGATCGACAGTTCGTCGGTGACGAGATGCTCGCGAATGCGCTCGTCGTAGCCTTCATAATGGCCGCATATGAACACCAGATGTTCCGCTCGGGACAATTCCTCGGCTTTCCGCTGCGTGTACGGCTCTCCCTGCGGACACATCAGAATGACGCGCGGCGGCTTCGCCGCTCCTTCGGTCAGCGCTTCCACCGCCGCGAACATCGGTTCCGGCTTCAGCACCATGCCGCCGCCTCCGCCATAGGGGGCATCGTCAACCGTTTGATGCTTGTTGTTCGCATACTCGCGGAAATTGATCGTCCTCAGCTCGACGATGCCTTTCTCCCGCGCCTTCCCCAAAATGCTCGTCCCGAAAACGCCTTCGAACATTTCCGGAAACAGCGTCAACACATCGATTTTCATCCGTTCAGATCAGCCCTTCCAGCAACCGGACCGTCACTTTGCGCTCCGCGACGTCCACATCGAGTACGACATCGTCAATAACCGGCAGAAGAACGGGCTTGCCCTTGCCCGGCGGACGTTTGACAACCCAGACGTCGTTGGCGCCGGGAGTCAATATTTCCGCCACTTCGCCAAGCGTCTCGCCGTCCTCCGTCACGACGCGGCATCCGATAATTTCGTGATAGTAATACTCGCCTTCTTCCAGTTCGACTTGATCGTCCCGGGACACTTTCAGGCTCCAGCCTTTATATTTCTCCACATCATTGATGTTGTCGAATCCGTTCAGCTTGAGGATATAAACATTTTTGTGAAGGCGGGAGCCGGCCACCTCAACCGGCACCGCCGTGCCGCGCTGCTCGTCAAGCAGCGTGAGCCGGCTGCCGGGCGCAAAGCGAACGTCGGGGAAATCGGTCTGCGATAAGACTTTGATTTCACCGCGGATGCCGTGGGTATTCACTACTTTGCCTACCGTTAACCATTGGTCTGCCATTGCATGTTCCGCCTTTCGTTCCAAACCGTTCCTTCTATATTGGACGAAAAAGGGTTAGGACATTCATCCTAACCCCTCGCGCCGCAGTTGCCCGCGCCTTACGATATGATGTCGACGATGACACGCTTCTGAGACTTGACGGCGGCGGATGACACCACCGTGCGCATCGCCTTGGCGATACGCCCCTGTTTGCCGATCACTTTGCCGATATCCGACTCGTGAACGGACAGCTCATAAACGGTTCCACGGTCGTCCTCTCGCTCATTGACGCGCACATCTTCCGGATGATCCACTAAAGCCTTCGCTATGACAAGAATTAATTCTTTCATCTCAAGGCCCTCCGCTTTTCAACAGTTATTTCTGTTGCTTCAGCTCATGGAACTTGGTCATGATGCCTGCTTTGGACAGCAGGTTGCGAACCGTATCGGAAGCTTGCGCTCCGTTTTGGAGCCATTTCAGCGCTTTTTCTTCATTAATGTTCACTTGCGCAGGCTGCGCAACCGGATTGTACGTGCCGATTTCTTCGATGAAGCGACCGTCGCGGGGCGAACGGGAATCGGATACGACGACACGGTAGAACGGCGCTTTGTGCGCACCCATACGTTTCAGACGAATACGAACTGCCATGATTTTCACCTCCTTAAAAGGTTTCACGAAGTGAAACCTTTCTTCGTAAGCATCCGCTTAGGTTTCACGAAGTGAAACCTTGCTTCGTAAGCGCGCCGAGCCCTCGGCGGCGCCCGGATAAGGCCCTGCAGGGGCGCTATGCACGGGCAGCACCCTCAGCTGCGCCGGAACGCCCGTCGAATGACGCCCGTCTCAGCCGAACGGGAACTTGAACCCTTTGCCCATTATTCCTTTGAGCCCTTTCAGCCCGCCTTTCGGGCCTTTCGGTCCCATCATGGATGAAAACTGCTTCATCATTTTGCGCATATCGTCAAACTGCTTGATGAGCCGGTTCACATCCGCAATCGACGTTCCGCTGCCCGCAGCGATACGGCGGCGGCGGCTATAATTCAAAATTTCGGGTTTGCGCTTCTCTTCCTTGGTCATCGACCGGACGATCGCCTCAACCCGTCCGAGCTGACGCTCGTCGACCTTCATATCTTTAAGGCCTTTCACCTTGTTCATACCGGGCAGCATCTCCAGAATCTGATCCAGCGGACCGAGCTTGCGCACCTGCTCCATCTGCTCCAGAAAGTCGTCGAACGTAAATTCGGCGTTGCGCATTTTGCGCTCCATCTCCGCCGCCTTGTCCGCGTCGATCGTCTGCTGCGCCTTCTCGATCAGCGACAGCATGTCGCCCATGCCGAGAATCCGGGAAGCCATCCGTTCCGGATGGAACGGCTCGAGGGAATCGATCTTCTCGCCAAGCGCGGCGAACTTGATCGGGCAGCCGGTTACGGCTTTGACCGACAGCGCGGCGCCGCCGCGGGTATCGCCGTCCAGCTTCGTCAGTACGACGCCCGTCAGCTCCAACTGCTCATGGAAGCTCTTCGCCACGTTGACGGCGTCCTGTCCGGTCATCGCGTCGACGACCAGCAGCACCTCGTCCGGCTTCACCGTCTCATGGATTTGCTTCAGCTCTTCCATGAGCGCTTCGTCAATATGCAGCCGGCCGGCGGTGTCGATGATGACGTAATCGTTGCCGTTCTCCTTCGCGTGCTGCAAAGCGGACCGCGCGATTTCGACCGGCGATACCTGATCGCCCATCGCGAATACCGGCGCCTTGATCTGCTCGCCGAGCACCTGGAGCTGCTTGATCGCCGCAGGACGGTAAATGTCGGCCGCGACGAGCAGCGGCTTGTGGTTGCTCTTCTGCAGCAGCCGCGCCAGCTTGCCGCTCGTCGTCGTCTTCCCGGCGCCCTGAAGCCCCACCATCATAATGACGGTCGGCGGCTTGGCGGCTTTGGCCAGTTTGCTCTGCGTGCCGCCCATCAGCTCGGTCAGTTCCTTGTTGACGATATCGACGACGACCATGCCGGGCGTGAAGCTCTTCATGACTTCCTGGCCGACCGCCCGTTCCTTCACCTTGGCGATGAAATCTTTCACCACCTTGAAGTTGACGTCGGCCTCGAGCAGCGCAAGCCGCACTTCGCGCATCGCTTCGTTTACGTCTTCCTCCGACACTTTGCCTTTGCCCCTCAGCTTGCTGAACACGTCCTGCAGCCGGCTCGTTAACCCTTCAAACGCCATGTTCGTTCACCACCGTTTTCCCTATTTGCTCCGACTGCTTCAGCCCTTCCGCAATTTCGAGCAGCCGCATCCGCGCTTCGCTATTCTCCGGAAGCAAACCGGCAGTCTCCTCCAGCTTGCCGATCCAGCCGACGAGCGAATTATGCCGCGCAAGCAGCCCGAGCTTTTCCTCGTACGATTCCAGCATCAGGCTGGCGCGCTTCACATGCTCATAGACCGCCTGGCGGCTGATACCCGATTCGGCGGCGATTTCACCGAGGGTGAAGTCGTCATGAAAATAATATTTCAGAAACGTTCGCTGCTTGTCGGTCAGCAGCGGCTCGTAAAAATCGATCAGCATATTGATCCGGTTCGTCTTTGCAAGGGCATCCGGTTCGCGCACCGTCATAACAGCCGCTCCTTCCGTCAAGGGATAACCCTTTACACCTTCGCATTACCTCATCTATATTACCGGATCGACTGCAAGGTGTCAAGATTTGAACCTTGTCACTCTGTCGGAGCTTCGGACAGTCGTCCGGCGGACGATCTGTGCTCTGTGCGGCTTACCGTTCAACGTCCCGATCCGTCGACCGGCGGAACGGCCAGCGCGGCTTTACCGTTCATCGTCGCGATCCGTCGTTCGGCGGAACGACCCCACGGCTTTACCGTTCACCGTCGCGGTCCGTCGTTCGGCGCGGCCCGTTACGACCAGCGCGGCTTTACCGTTCGCCGTCGCGGTCCGCTTCGGCGCGGCCTGCGTCGTCCCGATCCCCCGCATCGCGTATCAGTCCGGCGAACAGCGCATGGACGAACTGCTCGGAATCGAACTGCTGCAGATCGTCCATCTTTTCGCCGAGCCCGACGAATTTGACCGGCAGCTTCAGCTCGTTGCGAATCGCGATGACGATGCCGCCTTTCGCGGTTCCGTCCAGCTTCGTCAGAACAAGACCGGTGACACCGCTCTTCTCGCCGAACAGCTTCGCCTGGTTAAGCGCGTTCTGGCCGGTCGTCGCATCGAGCACAAGCAGCACTTCATGCGGCGCGCCGGGGATTTCGCGCTGGATAACGCGGAAAATTTTGTTCAGCTCTTCCATCAGATTCGTCTTGTTTTGCAGCCGTCCCGCCGTATCGCACAGCAAAACATCGACGTTTCGCTGCTTCGCCGCCTTGACTGCGTCGAACATGACCGCGGCCGGATCGGAACCGGACTGCTGCTTGATGACATCGACGCCGACCCGCTGTCCCCAAACTTCCAATTGCTCGATCGCCCCCGCCCGGAACGTGTCGCCGGCCGCGAGCAGAACGCTTTTGCCTTCGCTCTTGAAGCGGTGCGCCAGCTTGCCGATCGTCGTCGTCTTGCCGACGCCGTTGACGCCGACGAACAGGATGACCGTAATGCCGCTGTCCGCCATGCGCAGCCCCGGATCGCCGTCTCCTTTCAGCAGTTCGACAAGCTTCTCCGACAATATCGGCTGCAGCTCGGACGCATCCTCGATCTTCCGCTTCCTCACTTCCGCCCGCAGGTCGTCGATCAGCTCCATCACGGTATGAACCCCGACATCGGCGCCGATCAAAATTTCCTCGAGCTCCTCATAAAACTCCTCGTCGATTTTTTGCGCCTGGTAATCAATTCTTCGACGCGTTCCACGAAGGCGACCCGCGTTTTGGAGAGCCCTTCCTTGAATTTGTTCGTCACCGCCTCGGTTTTCGCCGAGATGCTTTCCTTCAGCCGTTTAAAAAACTCATTGTACGCACTTCTCCTTACGTTCAGTCATTGCGCGCCTTTCGCCGGACCGTCCGACGCGGCCGCTTTACGCGCGTTTGCCCGCGCCTTGGTTTATGCCGGCTCCGACTCCGCTCCCTCGTCCTCGAGCCGCACCGACACGAGCTTGGAAACGCCGCCTTCTTCCATCGTTACGCCGTACAGCACATCCGCCTCTTCCATCGTCCCTTTGCGGTGGGTCACGACGATAAACTGCGTTTCTTCCGAAAATTCCCTTAAGTACTGGGCAAAACGCGACACGTTCGCCTCGTCGAGCGCCGCTTCGACCTCGTCGAGCACGCAGAACGGAACCGGCTTGACAAGCAGGATGGCGAACAGCAGCGCGATAGCGGTCAGCGCCCGCTCGCCTCCGGAGAGAAGCTGCAAATTTTGCAGCTTTTTGCCCGGCGGCTGGGCGACGATATCGATGCCCGTCTCCAAAATGCGGTCAGGCTCGACCAGAATCAGATCGGCCCGCCCGCCTCCGAACAGCTTGGAGAATACGACGACGAAATGGCCCCGAATCGCTTCGAACGTGGCGCGGAACCGCTTCGCCATCTCCTCGTCCATCTCGCGGATGACCTGATACAGCGCCGTTTTCGCCTCGATCAGGTCGTTCTTCTGCTCGTTCAAAATTCGTACCGTTCTTTCACCCGCTGATACTCTTCGATGGCGCCCAGATTCACCTCGCCGAGCGAAGCGATCTGGCGCTTCAGCTCGCGCACTTCCTGCTGCGTCGCGGGCACGTCTTCCGGCACGGGGTAGCGCTCCCGCGCCAGCTCGTAGCCCAGCTCGTAATCCTCGCTCAGCTTGCGCAGCAAATTTTCCAGCTCGACATCGAGCCGGTTGACGGCGATTTCCGTTTGCCGCACGCGCTCTTCGACCTGCCTCAGCCGCACGCGCTGCTCCTTCGTTTCGCTTTCGCCCTGCTCCAACCCGCGCAGCATGTCCGCCCGCTCGGAACGCTTCAGATCGGTCTTCTCCGCGCATTCGCGCTTCTTCAGCCCGAGATGATTCAGCTCCTCGATCTGCTTCACCGTTTCTTCCTCGTTGCGCCGCTGCTCCTCTTCCTGCTGCGCGAGCAGCTGACGCAACCCGTTCAGCTCCTCCCGCGAACTGCGGATATCGGTGCGAATACGAGCCGCCTGCTCCTCGTACGATTGCTTCTCCTGATCGGTCTTGGCCAGCCGGATTTTCAGGTCGGTCAGCTGCTCCTGGAGCTCCTCCTTGGCCGACTCGCTCGCTTTGCGCCGCATTTCCGCGGCGCGGATCTCCTCTTGAAGACGCTCCTCCTCGGCAGCCAGCTCGGCCAACCGCTTCTCCGCTTCGTCAGCCGAACGGCGCAGCTGCTCGCGCTCCTCCTTGTGCCCGCTAAGATCGGCATCGAACAGCTTGCGCTGGTCCTCGAGCTGCTTCGCCTCGTGCTCAAGCTGCTGAAGCTCGGCGCGGATCTGCTGTTCCTCGATGCGCCGCTTCTCGCCGGCTTCCCGGTTCGCATCGATGTTCTGCTGCCGGATCGACTGCTCCTTGCGCAGATCGTCCAGCTTGTCCCGCAGCTTGCCGATCTGCTCTTTCGTCCCGGCGATGTCGCGATTGAGCAGATCAATCTGGCGCTGGCGGCCCAGCAGATTCGCTCCCCGTTTCTGCAAGCTTCCGCCGGTCATCGAACCGCCGGCGTTGACGACGTCGCCTTCCAGCGTCACGACCCGGTAGCGGTAGCCGCACTTCGCGGCGATCCGGTTGGCATGTTCCAGCGTATCGGCGATCAGCACGCTGCCAAGCAAGTTTTGGACGATCGAAGCATATCTCGGCTCGCACTCGACCAGCTCTGCGGCGACGCCGACGAAGCCGTCCGCCCCGGCGGCCAGCCGCTTGTCGCTCTCCGGCACCTGACGGCCGCGTATGACGTCAAGCGGCAGAAACGTCGCCCGCCCGAGCTGCCGCTGCTTCAGAAAGGCGATCGCTTCGCGAGCGCTCCGCTCGTCCTCCATGACGATATGCTGCAACGCGCCGCCGAGCGCGGTCTCCACGGCGATCTCCAGCTTCTCGGGAACCCGGATCAGCTCGGCGACGGCGCCGTGCACGCCGGACAATCCGCCCGACGTACGGCGCGAAGCTTTCAGCACCTCGCGGACGCCCTGCATGAAGCCGTCGAGCGCGTCCTGCATCTCCTTCATCGTGTCGCGGCGGGAAATAAGCGCCTCCAGCTTCTGCTCCCATTGGCGCAGCGTCCCTTGCGCCTCTTCCAGCAGCTTTTGCACCGACTGGTACTGCTGCGCCTCCTTGGCATACTGCCGCCGAAGCTCCTCGATCTCCGCCAAGGTGCGGTCCAGCCGCTCCTTCAGCTCGGCGCGCCGCGCCGCGACCTTCTCGTGCTGCTGCAGCCATTTCGTTTCCTCTTCGGACAGACGCTCCAGCCGCCGCTGAATCGTTTCGTCCTGCTGCCGCGCATAGCGGATTTCGTTACGCAGCTGGGCCATCGTGCTGAGCACCTCGAGCAGCTCGCCTTTGAGCGTCTCCTCCGCCTTCATGCCCGCGCCGCCGAGCGCGCCGAGCAGCTCTTTCTCTTCGCGCTCCACCGCTTGCCGCAGCTCTTCGAGCTGCTGCTCGAGAGAAGCGGCCTTGCCGCGAAATTCGGCTTCCTCGCGAATGAGCCCGGCGATTTTGCCGTCCATCGCGGCGATCGATTCCTCAAGCTGCTTCCGGTTCTGCTCCAGATTGCGCTTCCGTTCCTTGAGCACTTCCCCGTAGCCTTCGCACTTCTCGTACTCCTCGCTGTACTTGAGCATCGTCTCGTGCAGCGCTTCGATGTCCTGCTCCAGCTCGCGAAGCCGCTGGCGATCCTTCTCCAGCAAGGCGTCGTGCTTGCTGACGACCGTAGAGAGCGCCAGCTCCTCCTCCTTCAGCTCGGTCAGGCGGTCGTTCGTCTCCTTCCAGTTCGCATGCGCCTGTTCGATCTGATAGACGTACATCGAAATTTCTTTCGTTTTCAGCTGTTCCTTCCATGCCTTGTACTGGAGCGCCTTGTCCGATTGTTCCTTTAGCGGTCCGACCTGATCCTCCAGCTCGGATACGAGATCGTGGATGCGCAACAGGTTCTGCTCCGTGTCATCGAGCTTCCGCTGCGCTTCGCGCTTGCGCGATTTGTACTTGACGATGCCGGAAGCTTCCTCGAAAATGCCCCGCCTGTCCTCGGAGCGGGTACTCAATATCTCTTCGATGCGGCCCTGCCCGATAATCGAGTACGCTTCCTTGCCGATGCCCGTATCCATAAACAGTTCGGTTATATCCTTCAGCCTGCACGGCTGCTTGTTGATCAAATATTCGCTCTCGCCGCTGCGGTGAACCCGCCGCGTTACGGTCACTTCCTGATATTCGAGCGGGAGCGTGCCGTCGGAGTTGTCGAGCGTCAGCGACACCTCGCCATAGTTGACCGCCTTGCGCGCGTCGCTCCCGGCGAAGATAATGTCTTCCATCTTGCCGCCGCGCAAGCTTTTGGCGCTTTGTTCGCCAAGCACCCAGCGAATGCCGTCGGAAATGTTGCTTTTGCCGCTGCCGTTCGGCCCCACCACCGCCGTAATGCCGCGCACGAATTCCATTTCCGTCTTGTCGGCAAACGATTTGAAACCCGATAGCTCTATCCGTTTAAGGAACATGTTTTGTCCTTCACCTCATCGCCTATTGTACACTATATTCCGAGCAAAAGGACAGGTGATTGAACCGCATTCTGCGCCTTGTCCGGAAAA
>NZ_BOVJ01000116.1 GCF_018403665.1 Paenibacillus cisolokensis | reverse complement strand
TTTTTCGGTACCCAGCGACACAATGTTTCCATCGGCTGCGCCTCGGGCGGGACGCGCTCGCCGCTCGCCGGCCGCTCGAGCAGAGCGCCCGCGCCGCGAACCGAAGCCACAGCAATGCGCTCGCCGCTCGCCGGCCTGCCTTAAAGCCGTACGGCGCTCACGGCTTCATCTCGCCGGGCGTGACGCCCCAATATTTGCGGAACACTTTCGTGAAATAGCTGACGTCCCGGTAGCCGGTCCGCCGCGCGGCATCGTACACTTTGCCGCCTTCAAGCAGCGCGGCCTTCGCCCGCTCCATCTTGCGCTCCAATACATAGGCGGAAAAAGGAACGCCCATTTCCTGCTTGAACAATCGGCTCAAATAGGAGGGGTTGACGTACAGCCGGTCGGCGACCGTATGCAGCGTCATTTCCTGATCGAGCTCGCGTTCGACGATATTCAAGATTTGCTTTACGACCTGGTGGCTCGTCTTTTTCCGCTGGCTCTGCATATAGTCGCAAATATGGCGGACGGTCCGGACAAGGAGCGACCAGGTCTGGTCTTTGCTGCCGAGCAGCTTCACATTTTGAAAATAAACGATATCGTCGCGGACAACGTCCTTGACCATCCAGCCTTGCTTCTGGATGATACGGACGAACAGGCTTTGCAGATGCAGCACCGATTCCAGCGCTTCGTCGGACGTTTCGGCCCGGTCGTAGCCTTCGTTCCACAGAACGATGAGCGCTTCGAGCGCTTTCTGCTCGTCGGCCGTTTCCAGCGCGATCGCCAGCGTCTGCTCCCCGCCGGAGCCGATCCGAACCCGCCGCTCCCGCCGCTCCTGCTCCCGATACGGGATCGCGATGCCCTGGCCGTAAACGATACGCTCCTGCAGCGCGCGGCAAGCCTGCTCGTACAGAAGGTGCAAATCGCCGATATCCCCCGTGCCGGAACAGATCCCCGCGCTGGCGGTCAGCTTCAGCACCTCCTTCGTATGGAACAGCAGCTTGTCGACGGCATCGTGAATGCGCAGCATCGCATCGTTCGGATCGTCGCCGGGTTCGAACAGGAAGACGAGCAGCACGCGGCCCTGCGCATCGCCGCATACCCAGCAGCCCGGACGGGTCAGAAGCTCCTTCGCCAGACAGAGCAGCGAAAACTGCAGCAGCGGGATATCGCCCGAGCCGAATCGGGGACTGTCCTCCGGCACCGGATCGATATCGACGACCGCGGCGGCCGCCTGCGTCCCGTCCGTCACGTCGACCTGAACGTCGGCGCCTCTGGCCAGCACTTCCCACCGCGCGTACTTCCCGCCGACCCAATGCTGAAAGAAGCTGTTCTGCAAATGGGGCAGATGCTCCGTCCATTTTTGCCGCAATTCGGCCCCGGTCTGCCACTGCTTCATGTCTTCGCGCAGCTCGTTCGCCGCGCTCAGCACGGCGGACAAAATGTCTCCTTCTCCCGCGGGCTTGAGCAAATATTTCATCACGCCGAACTCGATCCCGTTCCGCGCATATTCGAAGTTGTCGTGACCGCTTAAAATAATGATTTTCATCCTGCTTCTGTCCTGCTGCCGTCTCAGATTGCCGATGAGCGCCAGTCCGTCCATCTCCGGCATCTGAATATCGACCAGGGCGATATCGACACGTTTGCGTTCCGCCAGCTTCAGCGCCTCCCGTCCGTTAGGGACGGCGCCTACCACTTCGATCCCGTGTTCTTCCCACGGCATGTTATGCGCGAGCGCGCTGCGAAGCCGCGGCTCATCCTCCACGATCATCAAATTCATGCCGTTCTCTCTCCTATCCCGCGATCCGCCGGGACGTTCGCATCGGATGCCGGATTGTCCCGGCACCGTTCCAACGGAATGGCGAGTGTGACGATCGTCCCTTCTCCGAGCCGGCTTTCGATCATCATGGCCGCTTCGCTGCCGTAATAGAGCTTCAATCTCGTGAGCACATTTCGCAGCCCGAACAAATCTTTCCAATCCTCGCCATCCGCGGATACGATCGGGGCATGGGCGCGGGCAATCAGTTGAAGCTCGCTTTGCACGTACTGCAGCCGTTCCTCGCTCATCCCTTTGCCGTTGTCCCGGACGCTGATCTTGACCGTCCTCCGCTCCTCGATCCAGCTGGAAATGATCAGCCGCCCGCCTTCTTCCTTGCCCTCAAGGCCGTGCAAAATCGCATTTTCCACCAGCGGCTGAAGCAACAGCTTCAGGATCGGAACGGACTTGCTCGCCTCGTCGAGGCGATATTCGACCGTAAAGCTGTCCAAAAACCGGATTTGTTGAATGCGGATATAATAGTGCAAATGCGAGACGCTCTCTTCGAGCGAAAACGACTGCCGGCCCTTGTTCAGGCTGAGGCGGAAAAATTTCGACAAATTCATCACCATTTCGCCGATTTCGTCAGCCTCGTAGTTTTTCGCCGACCAGTAGATCGAATCGAGCGTATTGTACAAAAATGCGGATTGATCTGGGATTGGAGAAGCTGCAGCTCGGTTCTCGCCACGCGCAGCTGCTGCTCGTAATGATCCTCGATCAGACGCTTCTGCATATCCGCCATCCGGTTGAACGAATCGATCAGAAAACCGAACTCGTCTTTCCGGCCGTTGTGCAGCCGGACATTCAGCTGTCCTTCGCCGAACTGCTTCATGCCGCGGGTAAGCTTGTGAACGGGATACGCGATGCTCCGGTAGACGAGCAGCGAGATGCCGACGGCCAGCAGGATGCTGACCGCGATAATGACGACCGTAAACATCCGCAGTTGGTCCGTCTCTTCGTACAGCTCCCGCTTCGGCTGCATAAGGGTCAGCTGCCAGCCGGAATACCCGGAGCCGATCGTTACCTCCAGCTCGCTCGCGCTCGGCTGCGGCACGGCGCTTATCCCGTCCATTCCGGATGTGCCGGCGATCAGCCGCCCTTGTCCGTCCCGCAAATATATGCCGGCTTTCGGGGAAGGCAGCAGCATCTTGATCGCCTGCAGCAGCTTCATCTTATTCAGCGTAATCAACAGAACGTTCGGCTGTCTGTCCGTATTGTACAGATCCATCATGCGCACCAGCGTCACGCTGTCGGTATCGAGCATTTGGCCGAACGTCTCGTTCCGGGCGACCCGCTCGTCCGGCATGACGTAGCGGATGCCTGTGCCGACGGTTGCGGCAAACCGCCCGAACCAGTCCCGATGCGGCTCCGATGCGAGTCTTCTGCCCCCGATATCGGTCGAAATCATCATATCCGAGGCATGATGATAAACCGATATTTGCGATAAATAATGATTGACCGCGCCGATGTTGGACAGCTGCTTGAGCAGCTGGGCGAAATCGACGATCATGTCGGGCGACAGGCTCGAGCCGTTCTTGTTCAGCATCTCCACCAATCCGGCGTCGGTCGCGATCAGCGTCGAGATTTCTTCCACATTTTGCAGCGTCAAATCGATATGATCCATGACCGAGGCCAAAGCGAGCCTGTTTTGCTCCACAGCCTGATCGTACACGATGCTGCGCGATTTGCCGACGGCAAACAGGCTGACGGCGACGAGGGGCAGCAGAATAATGAGGAAATAGACCGTCAGCCGAACTTGAATTTTGCGGGAAAACCGGTGCAGCAGCCAGCGGAAGAACGGAATCACGGGATGGCTCCCTCGCTCTCCTTGTTCTTCCGGGCGTACCACTCGTTCACTTCCCGCGTCATTTCATCACCGCCGGCTTCCCGCCACTGTTCCGCAAACCGGTCGAAAGCGTCGAGAGGCTCGATGCCCATTACGATTTTCGTAAACAGCTCCTCCATTTTCAGTTCATTCAATTTCGCCCTGTATTTGCTCATCGCCTCCGTCGGCGCGCCGGTGAACGCATTGGGGATGGCATGGGCTTCAATCCGCCGCAGGTTGTCGTACAGATCGAAATCGCCGAGCGAATCGAGACGCTGCTTGAACAGAACGGGATCCTTCACATCGACCAGCGCCTGATACATCCCTCTGTACAGATGCTTGTCATGCTCCGCGAAATTGGTGACGATCCGCCCGTCCTGCAAGCTCCATATCTCGTTTTCGAAGCCGAGCTTGAGTGTCCGGTGCCCTTCTCCCGCGATAAAGTTGAGCATGCGGATGACGCCTTCCGGATTGGCCGCACCAGCCGGCACGACATTGTAGCCCCTTATCATCTCCTGCGCATACGTGCCGTTTCTGCCGTCCTTGCCGGTCGGATACGGGAGCGCGATCCACTCGGCGGACGGATCTTTCGCTTTGCTGGCGGCGATCGGACCGCGGGTATCGTACCAGGTAGCCGAATACAAGCCGACAACGCCGTTCTCAATTTTGTCGTGCAAGTTTTTCAGACGATTGAGCGGAAATTCCGGATCAAGCAGTCCCTCGCCGTACAGCCGTGCGAAAAAGGCGAGCGCTTCCTTCGTTTCCGGCAAGACGCTGCCGTAGACGAGCCTGCCGTCTCTTTCGAGCCACCTGTCGAGCTGCGTGCCGAACGCGCCGAAGAACGGACCGGAACGGCCCAAATTTTCCGTCATAATGAGGCCGAGCGTATCGTCTGCGCCGTTGCCGTCCGGATCGTCCAGGGTAAACGCCCGGATCACCTCGTAGTATTCGTCCAGCGTAACCGGCGGCTTCATCCCGAGCCGGTCCAGCCAGTCTTTGCGCGCATAGACGATCTCGGTGCCCGGCACTTCGTTCAGGCTCGGTACGGCATAAATATGCCCGTTATAGCTCACCTGCTCCCAGGCTTCCTCCGGAATGAGCTCCTTCAGCGCAGGACCGAAGCGGTCGATCAACGATTCGAGCGGCAGCAGCGCCTTGCGCTTCGCATAGCCGTCCAGCCAGACGGGATCGAACGTGTGAATCAGATCCGGCACGCTGCCGGACGACATCAGGACATCCAGTTTTTCCTCGTACACTTGCTGGGGCGGAAGGACGACGCCGATATCGAGTCCGGTATGGGTCTCGATGTAATGCAAATAAGGATTGTCGTTCTCGTCCATGCCCGGAGGGAATGTCATGCCGAGGCTGTTAATGACGATGGTCACCGGCTTTGCTGCGCTTTCGGCCGGACCGTCGCCATTGTTCACCTGAACGCCGCCGTTCAGGCAGCCGGTGATGAGCCATATCGACATCGCCGCTACAACAGCCGTTATCGAGCTTCTCTTCATCGTCTAACCCTCCTTGACTTTGCGCGACCAAGGAACCTGAATCGTCAGGCTCCGAAACCGGATTGCCACAGGACGGATGCGGGAGCAGGCCATTGCGGAAAAAGGGCGCTTGCCGGCCGATGGCCGATAAGCGCCCCGCAGTATTTTTTATACTTCGTTCCAAATCCGCGCCACATTGGCCAAACCGATTCGGGAACCGGTGCGGCAATCTTCCATGCCTTCGAATTCGAGCGACAGATAGCCGTCGTAACCGGACGATTTCACAATTCGCAGCACTTCGTACAGGTCGATATCGCCATGGCCGGCGATGGCGCCGCGCAAATAGTTGCCGGCCGCCGTACGGAACCAGCCTTCGCCGGGATTGCGGTCCTTGCCGCGCAAATAAAAGTCTTTGATATGCACCATCGATGCGATGCCGATGTTCGCCCGGACCGCTTCGACGGAATTTTCATCGGCGCACATAAAATTGCCGATATCGAGCGTCGTCCTGAAATTCGGCCGGTTGACTTCGGCGACAAGCCTTTGCACCCGCTTGTGCGCCTGAATGTAATAGCCGTGATTTTCCACGCTTGTCGTAATGCCGTATTGTTCGGCATATTCCGAGATGATAGCGCACGCTTCGACCAGCGCCGGAAGATCGCGCTCGAACCGCTCGTCCGTCGCTTCCGCCGGCGGCAGGGAGGCGACATCGTGGCGCATCAGCTTGACGCCGAGCGCGGCGGCGATGTCGACCTGCTCCTTCACGCGCTCCAGCTCGCGCTTGAAGTCTTCGCGCGTCGGCTGCAAAAACTGGGCGCCGATCGCATAGTTGGATACTTCGATGCCGGCCGCCTCGGCCGTTTTGCGAATATGCTCTACGAGTTCCGGATTGCCTGTCAGCTCGAAACCGATCGGAACAATTTCCACATGCTGGCCGCCCTGCTCGGCGATCCAGTTGATCACATCGGCAATATTCATTTCGCCCGCCCCGATCGCCCGGGACAAGCTGTAGGAGCTCAATCCTAATTTCACGACCGCACCTGCTCTCTGTAACGTTTAATAAATTCGACGGCATGGCGGATATCCGCCTCCGGATTCGCGCCGACCTCGCGCTCGATCGTCAAATAGCCTTTGTAGCCGATATCCGCAAGCGCCGCAAAATAGGCGTCGAAATCGACTTTGCCTTCGCCGAGCGGCAGCTCCTCGAACAATTCGCCCGCTGCCAGCATCCGGGCGATTTTTTCATGCTCCATCTTGTCGAAGCCGAGCGCTCCGTATACGATGCGGGGATCGACTTCCTTGTGGCGCACGCCGTCCTTTACATGCGTATGCACGATATAGTCTTTGAGCGTATAGACGCCTTTCACCGGATCGTCGCCGGTCACCATAACCATGTTCGCCGGGTCGAAATTGACAGCGACGCCTTTGCCCGTCAACGTTTGCAGAAAACCGAGCAATCGTTCGGCCGTCTCCGGCCCCGTTTCAATTGCAAAATGCGCATTCATGCTGTTGGCGTAGCGGGCCAGCTCGTCGCATGCTTCCTGCATGGCGGCAAACACTTCGCTGCTTGGGTCCTCCGGCACGATGCCGATATGGGTCGTCACCACATTCGTTCCGAGTTCGACGGCCAGGTCGAGAATCCGCTTCGATTTCTCCACCTTCCCGGGATTGGCCTGCCTGTCCTGGAAGCCGTGGCCGCCAAGGTCTCCGCACAGCGCCGAAATTTCCAGTCCGAGCGAATCGATGTAGTCGCGCAGTTCCTTGCGGGCGGCGGCGGACAGATTGTCCGGGTCCATCTCGCCGGATACGGCATAAATTTGCACGCCTTCCGCGCCTACCGCTTTGGCTTTCTTGAGTCCTTCGCGCACGCCGACGCCGAAGCTGTCGACGATAACGCCGATTTTATTGGTAATGGTCATTCTTATGCCTCCTCGAACACGATCTCGCGGCCCGTCTCGGCCGACTCGTAAATGCCGCACAGTATTTTCATGATCTCGACGCCGTCATCGACCGGGCTGAGCGTTTCTTTGCGGCCGAGCGTCGCATCGATAAAGTGGTTGATTTCCGATTGGAACGCCGCCCCGAAGTTGAACGACAGATGGTCAACCTGCGGCGCCCAGTTCATAATAATGTCGTTTCGTTCCGTAATGAGCGCCAGTTCGGGCTCCAGCTCCGCCCCGCCCTTGTCGCCGAACAGCTTGACCGCCGTCTCGTCCTTCTTCGCATGCAGCGTGAAGCTGACGTCCACCATCAGGGATGCGCCGTTCTCGAAACGGATCAGGGCATTGGCCATGTCCTCGACCGTATTTTTCGACGCGTCGTAATCCGCCGCTTTGTAGAACGACAGATGGCGGACATTGCTGCGGTTGCCGAGAAGATGATAGGCGCTGCCGCTGATCGAGCGCACTTTCGGGCGCCCCATCAAGTACCAGCATACGTCGATCACATGAACGCCGATATCGATAAGCGGGCCGCCGCCGGAACGCTCCTTGTCGGCGAACCATCCGCCGGGATTGCCGAGCCTTCTCAGGCTGGAAGCTTTGGCGTAATAGATGTTGCCGAGCAGGCCGTCGTCGATAAACTGCTTCAAAATTTGCGCGTTCGGGTCATAGCGGCGCACAAATCCGACCTGCAGCACCTTGCCTGTCCGGCGGACCGTTTCCTGCACCTGCAGCGCCTGCTCGACCGTCTGGGTCATCGGTTTTTCGACCAGAACGTGCTTGCCGGCTTCCAGCGCCGCAATGCTGATCGGCGCATGCGTATTATTCCATGTGCAAATGCTGACGGCATGGATTTCAGGCAGCGCCAGCAGTTCATTATAATCGGTAAATACATGCGTGGCGCCGTATTTTTGCGCGCTGGCCTTCGCCCGTTCTTCGTTCAGGTCGCATACGGCGTAAATCTCCACTTCCGGATTGTTCCGGTATGCGTCAAGATGGACGTTCGAGATCGAGCCTGTGCCGATGACGCCGATTTTCAGTTTGCTCATCTTGCAATCTTCTCCTTTCAACAGCCTTCAATTGTGGTGCCTCTTTTTCATATTCGGTGCAAATTCGCTTTGCCCTTCTACATTTCGAAGAAAATCTCGTTTTTTTTGTCTGTTCCCGGAGGAAGATGGCTAATGCCGGAATTTGCAGCCAAAATGCATGGCCGCAACAAAAAAGCGGGCCTGCGCCACCGCGCAAACCCGCCGCAAGGCCACGCCTTTGCCTGTAGAAAACCACTTTCGAAACGAATTTCATTGTATGATATTAGATATGGAAAGGAGAAATGCCTGTGACAACAAAAAAGTATTGGTAGACACCGATATAGGGGGCGATATTGACGATGCTTTATGTCTGGCATACTTGCTCGGCCATCCCTCATGCGAATTAATGGGGATCACAACGGTAAGCGGAGAAGTTGAAAAACGGGCGATGATCGCCGATGCGATTTGCAAGGTTGCGGGAAGAAACGTTCCGATCCATGCGGGCGCTGACAAGCCATTGCTTCCGAGCCCGCTGTATCCGAAGCCCGACGGTGCGGCCAGACTGTCAAACTGGGCACATGAAACGGCTTTCCAAAAGTACCGGGCCGTTGATTTCTTGCGTCAAACCATTCGCGAAAATCCGCATGAAATCTCGCTTCTGGCTATCGGTCAACTGACCAATATCGCTTTGCTTTTTCTGATCGATCCCGAAATTCCCGAACTGATTAAAGAACTGCATATCGTTTGCGGCGTATTTTCGGATGAATTGCAGACGAGTCCGGATATGCCGATGGCGAACTGGAATTCGTGGGCGGACCCCCACGCTTGCGCGATTGTTTACCATACAAACGTGCCTGTCCGCAGAACTTTCGGACTCAATGTGACAACGAGGCTTACGCTCCAAAGACGCGAGAAAGCCGATCTTTTTAGCACCGATATAATGAAAGCCGTGGAAGATTTCGGTTCACCGTGGCTGGAAAACAACGTGATGACCTTTCACGACCCGCTTGCGGCCGCCTGTTTGTTCGAACCTCAAATATGCGAGTATCAAAGAGGTTTTATCGATGTGGAGATCAAAGACGAGCGGACCCTTGGCATGATGCATTTTCGCCCAAGTGATGACGGCTGCGGTGAAATTGCAACGTCCGTGAACCGAAATCATTTCTTCGAGCATTATTTTTCGATCGTTTGCAGATGAACGGAATCAGGCCGGCGAAGGGTACCGACGGAACGCCGGGCTCGTCGCTTCGCGAGGCTCACCGTTCCGCAGGGGTCACCGCTTCACCGGCCAGGTCGGCCGCTTCGCCAGGTTCACAGCTGCGCTTTGCCGGCGGCGGCATTCGCCATCCCGCGAACGCCGAGCGGCCAAAGGCCGGCCGCCGGCAGCGATCAACTCTCGATCTCCTTCGAAATTTTCACGACCTCTTCCCACGCCTGTTCGGGGGTAATCTTGTCAAACATAACCATCTGCACAATGTTCTCGTATTCTTTGTCGAATTTCGACCAGCCGCCCTTTGAGCCCGGGCCCGGATCGAACGTCTGGGCGTTCTGGGCCACCCGGTTGATCAGGTCGATTCCCATCTTGTCGACATCCGAAAATTTCGGTTCCAGATGGGAAAGCATCTTTTTGGAGACCGGCACCCCGCGCGAGGTGGTCAGGATGTCCGCCGCTTCCGTGCTGTTGATAAACCAGTCGATGAATTTGATCGCTTCATCTTCATGCTCTCGATCGGGACTGACGCTCCAATACATCGAAGCTTTCAGCCAACTGGACCCTTGTTGGTCGGAAGGGGCCGGAATGACCGCCAACTGGCCGGGCTTCAGACTGTCAAAGCCGCCGACTTCCGCCGCATGGCTGCCGCGCATCAGCACTTTCTCCTGAGCGAGCAGATCCGCTTTGGCGTCAAACTGCTTGTCGGAAACCGTGACGTCCGGCGGCGGCACGAGCCCGTTCTTCCGGAACTCGGCAAACGTCTTCATCCAGGTAAGCCACGTTTCTTTGTCATAGTTAAATTTCCCGTCCGATGTCCGGGGCCATCCTTTGCCTTTCGCCAGTTGGTAAGCGCTATAAAATCCGCCGTCGGTCGTCAGATCCTTGACCAGATATTGATCCTTGGCGAGTTTCGGCTTCGCTTCCCGGATGAGCCGGAAGAAATCGTCCCACGTCCAGTTGTCCGCCGGGAGCGGAATGCCGGCTTTTTCGAAGATCGCCTTGTTGTAAATGATGCCCCAGGCGTTGTTTCCAAGCGGCACGGCATACAATTTGCCGTCGTACGTACCGGTGCTGAGCAAGTTCGGATCGACATCTTCCACATTTACGGCGGACAGGTCCGCAAGCCGGTTGCTTGCCGCCCAATCCTTGAACCAGGCCGGGTCCATCTGGAAAATATCGGGGGTATTCCGCGCAGCGGCTTGCGTCGTCAGCTTATCGATATAACCGTCGAATCCCTGGAATTCCGGTTCGAAGGTGACGTGAGGGTTCTTCTTGGTATACGCTTCCAACGCTTTCAAGGTCGCGTCGTGCCGCGACTGCGGTCCCCACCACATAATCCGCAGCTTGACGGACGCGGCGCCGCCTTCAACATTGCCGGATTGATTTTGCTCGCTGGCCGCGGCGCCTTCTTCTTTTTTACGCCACAGGCCGAGAGCGCGGCCGACAGCAGCAGAACAAGCGCCAACCAAACCATCCGATGGGTCATCTTCATTTCGGTAACCCCTTTCATTTCTTTGTATTCGTTTTCAAACCCATCGTACCAGTTTGCCTATGGAACGTGTATGAGAGGAATGCACAATCTATTTCACTATGTTCCGAATTGTTCGGACTTTCTCCGGCCGTCAGCGGCGGCATCAATCGGACCTTTTAGCAGATCGGTCGGATTCATGCCGGTATGCTTTTTGAACAGGGTGGAAAAGTACGGCACATTGCGGTATCCGACCTTTTCCGCCACCTCATAGATCAGGTGCTTCCCTTCCAGAATGAAACGCTTCGCCTTCTCCATCCGGACGCGGGTCAAATAATCCTGAAACGTCTCGCCGGTCGCATTCCGGAACAGCGTACTCAAGTAATTTCGCGACAAATGCACCTGATCTGCAAGATCGCTCAAACGAATATCCTCCGCATAGTGCGCATGAATGTATTCAATCATGTAATCGACCGCCTGCCGGTGCCGAAGGTTGTCCCCGTTGCGCTGCAGCCGCCGGCAGATCGAGCGCGTCTTCTCTTCGAACCATTGGCTGAGATCGGCAGGGCTCTGAAGCCGGGAAAGCTCCTGCTGGACGGCGTCATCCGCAAACAAGTCCTCCAGGGAATACCCTTCTTCATGAACCGCATAGGCGAATATCGTCCACAGCTCGGCCGCAATCCGCCGGACGTCCTCCGGAAAAACGCCGCCGTCCTTCGTCCATTCGCCGACAAACGCGCGAATCCGCCGAATCGTCCGCTCTTCCTGCAGCAAGCGGATCGACTCCGCCACTTCCTGGTAAAACGGCACCCGCCGGATGCGGCCGCCCGCCATTCTCGCTCCCGGGATAACCGGCAGGCGGCGGATATTATCGTCTCCGGCAAGCGAACCGCTCGCATCGGTCAGCGCTTGAAACGCCTGTTCCGTGGAAAGAACGATCTGCCGCGGTCCCCGCTGCCGCTCGCCTATTCCGATCCGGATGGAGAGCTGGAGATAGTGCCGGATCTCGTCCGTCAATATCCGGCACAATTCGTTCACCTGCTCATCCGTGGCAGGACGATGCTCCGGAATCGGAAGCAGCACCGCCAAATAGCGGTAGTACAATTCCAGCACGGCCGCTTCGGGCCATCGCGCCTGCAGCAGCTCTTCCATAATGTTCGCGACGGCGAACCGGAACAGATGAGTGTCGGAACGCCCCGGTTCGACAAGACGCGGCGACCCGGCAATCTCCACGGCGAGGACGACGAACTCCCGTTCGGGAAGCCGGATTTCTCCCGACTCCCGCATCCGTTCCAACCGGGGATCGTAAGAACCGGTCACAAGCGACTTGAGACATTCTTTTCCAGATAAGGCCGGAATTGGCTTACCTGCTCCATCAACTCATGCTGTTCTTGACGCTCGGCCGCTTCCTCCTCCAGGCTCCGAATGACCTTGCGGAGCACGTTCCGAATCGTCGCGATGCTGACCGGCTTGGTCAAATAATCCGTCACCTCGAGCCGCAGCGCTTGACGCGCGTATTCGAAATCGGAATAGCCGCTCAAGATGACGAACCGGCTCGTGCATCCGCTTTGCCGAAGCGCCTCGAGCATTTCCAGCCCGTTCATCACAGGCATGTAAATATCCGTGATGACGATGTCCGGATTCGCCTGCCGAACCAGTTCCAGCCCTTGCTTCCCGTCTTCCGCTTCCCCCGCGTATACGGCATTCAACTCGCCCCACGGAATGATGTTCCTCATGCCCGCCAGCACCTGCCGGTCATCGTCAATGATCGCGATCCGCCACATGGGAGCGTCCTCCTTCCGGTTTCTCGCGGAGCGCCGGAAACGACAGCGTTACGCTGGTTCCGCCCGACTCCGGCGCTTCCGCTACGATTTTGCAATCGATTCCGAAATAAGCGTCCAGCCGCTCTTCGATGTTGCGAAGGCCGTAGCCGCCGGTTTTCCGGTTCCGGCGTTCCCGCCAGTCTGCCGCCAGTCCCACGCCGTCGTCCGTCACCTGCAACCTTATCCGGCCATCCCGGACATCCGCCAATATCCGCACCGTGCCGGAATGTCGGCCGTGAAACCCGTGAACCATCGAATTCTCGACCAAAGGCTGAAGCGTCAGCTTGGGAACATACAGCGTCAAACAGTCGGGTTCCACTTCCGTTTCGACCGCCAGTTCCCCTTTCCAGCGCAGCTGCTGGATTTCCAGATAGCAGAGCGTATGATTCAGCTCCTCCTCCAACGTAATCCACGTTTCCCCGTTCGACAACGTCGTGCGGAACATGCGCCCCATCAGTTCCAGAACCCGGCTCATCATCTCGTGGCCCGCTTCGATCGCCATCCAGTTTAGTTGGTCGAGCGTATTGTAGAGGAAATGAGGATTGATGCTTGCCTGCAGCGCTTGCAGCTCCGCTTCTTTCTGCCGGGCATACTGCGCCTGCTGGGCCGCATAAAGCTCGTCCACCCTCTCCCGCAGCTTGCGGAAACCGCCGAACAGGCTTCCGAATTCGTTGCGGTAATCGTTCGGCAGCGGCGTGTCCGGCTGGTGGATGGTGAACCCGGACATGGAGCGAACCAACAGACGGACCGGACGCGTGAACTGCCTTGACAAATACAGCGTAAGCAGAAGAGCCGGCAATAACGCCGACAGTCCGAGCATAAACAACGTCAACGCCAGCCGCCAACTGCCGGAAGCGATCTCCCGCCAGGGCGTAATCTCGATGAGCATCCATCCGTCGGGAAACGCCTTCGACCAGACCATCAGCGCTTTTTCTCCGGACGATGCCCCCCGCTCGCCGTCGCCGCCGCGATTCATCGGCATATACCCTTCTTCCTTTTCAAGCCCGCGGACGACCTCAAGCAGCTCCGGCGTCAACCGAGTTACGCTGTCCGCCGTCATCGGCCGATTTCCGGAATCAAGCAGCAGCCGCTGCGCTTCGCTGTTGCGCCGCAGCACGGATTCAAACGCTTCCAATTTCACATTGATCACGATCAGCCCCATATAGGCAAGATCCGGGGCATAAATTTTGCGGGCAAAGCTGATCACCTTTTTGCGGCCGCGATCCGTCACCACTTCCCGCTCCGGAATCCAGACAAAATCGGATTTCGCGGCAAGGTCGTACCAGGCTTCACCCTGCAGCCGATCGTGCGGAAGCATCGCGATGTCTTCCTTCTCGCCGATCACAATCGGATCGTACATATAGATTTGGATGGAAAATATAGTCGACGAACTGATAACCTGACCTTTTAAGTTATTGATCACATTTTGGTAGCTCCGGTATTTTGCGTACGCATCCCGGCGGATGGCCAGATGTTCCAGCAATGCGGGATCGCGGGCGATGGACAGCGACGTCTGCTCGATCGACTGACGCAGGATGCCGAGCTGCTGGTTGAGCTCTTTTAACAATCGGGCTTGATAGACCGACGTGTTTTCCGCCAACTGTTGCGAGGACAGCCGGAAAGCCCCCCAGCCGACAGCGGCAAGCAGCAGCAAAATCAGAAGGGCGAAGCTCCCGAACAACAAGATGTCGATTCGCCAGCGTTTGAACGGATGCTGCATGGAAGCCCTCCTTAGCCACCCGGTGGCGCCGTGTGGAACTTGTCGGACGAATTTGAAAAGACTGCGCAAAACCGAACGCAGCCCTTTTCGTGTCCTATATTATATCACCCTTTCAGCCCGGTTGTGGCGATGCCTTCGAGAAAGTGCCGCTGCGCCAGGAAGAAGACAAACACTTGAGGGAGGATCGAGACGAGCGACATCGCGAGCAGCTGCCCCCAGGCGGTGGCGGACTGCGTATCGATAAACATGCCGAGCGCGAGCGGAACGGTGTATTTATCGATCGAGTTCAAATAAATCAGCGGTCCGAAGTAATCGTCCCAACTCCAGAGAAACGAGAAGATCAATACCGTAACCAAGGCCGGCCGGGTCAGCGGCATGACGATCCGCCAGTAGATGCCCCACCAATTGCAGCCATCCAGCTTCGCCGATTCGTCCAGCTCACGGGGCAGACCGCGGATAAACTGCACGAGCAGGAAGATGAAAAACGCGCCCCCGGTTGCGCTTGGCACGATAAACGGCCAATACGTATTGATCCAGTCGAACTGATGAAACATCGAGTATTGCGGAATCAGGACGACCTGTCCGGGCAGCATAATCGTCATCAGCAGCAGGGAAAACCAGAGCTTCTTCAGCGGAAACTGCAGCCGGGCGAACCCGAACGCCACCAAACTGCTGGAGATCACCGTCAGCACCGTCGTCGTCATGTTCAATTTCGCGCTGTTCAGGTAGAAGTACGTAAACGTATACTTGGGAAGCGCGTTCCAGCCGTCCGTAAAATTGCTCCACATCGGCTTCTCCGGAAACAAGGTCGGCAGACTCAATTCGGGCACGGTCTTTAACGATGCGCCGATCCACCAGAGAACGGGATAAAACATGATGAAGCTGAAACCAAGCAGAAAAACGTGCCGAAACACCGCTTGGAAACGCTTGTCCGCCACTCGCCGCGTCATCGTCCGCCTCCCCCTTCCGTTTCGTAAAAGACCCAGTATTTCGAAGCGACAAAATTGATCGTCGTGGCCAACGCCACAATAACCAGCAAAATCCAGGCGAGAGCGGAAGCATAGCCCATTTCCAGATTGGCAAACGCTTTGTCGTACAAATAAAGCGCATACACTTCCGTTGAATTAATGGGGCCGCCTTCCGTAATAATGAACGCCGAGGTAAACATCTGGAACGATCCGATCACGCCCATGACCAGGTTGAACAGCATGACCGGCGAAAGCATGGGCAGCGTCACATGAAAGAATTGGCGAAACTTGTTTGCGCCGTCCACGCTTGACGCTTCGTACAATTCCTTCGGAATTTGCTTCAGACCGGCCAAAAAGATGATCATCGCCGATCCGAACTGCCAGACGCTGAGCAGCACCAGCGTCCCCAGCGCGGTTTCCGGGAGGCCGATCCAGTTTTTCGGAGCGATGCCGAACCAACCCGCCACGGCGTTGACGAATCCGTCCACTCCGAAAATATTCCGCCACAACACCGCCACGGCCAGACTGCCGCCGATAAGCGAAGGCAGGTAAACAAGCGTCCGGTAAAAGGACATGCCGCGAATGTTTTTGGCCAGCAGCATGGCGATGAACAGCGCTGCCGCAAGCCGCAACGGCACCGAAGTCAGCACGTAAAGAAACGTCACTTTCAGCGAGTTGTAGAAGAACCGGTCGCGGAAGAGGTCCCGGAAGTTGTCCAGACCGATCCAGTTCGGCTTCTCCAGCAGGGAATAGTCGGTGAAGGAAAATAAAGCGATTGGATCATCGGCCACAGCGTTAAAATGAAAAAGCCGATCAGCCAGGGAGAAATAAACAAATATCCGGCAACGGGAGCGTCCCATCTTGCCCGAACCCGGCGGACCAGGCGGCGGAAAGCCGGGACTGCCGTCGGCTGATTCGCGGCCAGCGGTTTCGCCATGTCTGTCACCCCTTCGGTACGTTAACGTGTAACTTCAGTATACCGGGGGCATCTGAAGCGTAAAATGCGGGAGATCTCCAAAAATTTCACTATGTTCACAAAAAAAAGCTCTCCCCGTCATCGCCATGATGACGTTGGGAGAGCCCCGCTTCTATGGCGGCCGCGTTTACTTGCCGCTCATTTTGTTCCAGTCGCTCAAAAATTTCTCGATGCCGATATCTGTAAGCGGATGCTTCCATAGCGACGGCAGCAGCGATCCCGGAATCGTCGCGATATGTCCGCCGGCAATGGCGGCCTGCTCGACATGCGCCAGGTTGCGGACGCTTGCCACTATGATTTCGGTCTTGAAGCCGTAATTGTCGATAATCGTCTTTAATTCGCGGATCAGGTTCATGCCGCTCACGCCGATATCGTCCAGCCGGCCGACGAACGGGCTGATGTAGGTCGCTCCCGCCTTGGCGGCCATCAGTCCCTGGGCTGCGGAGAATATAAGCGTCACATTCGTTTTGATCCCTTTGGCGGCCAGCGCATGGGTCGCGTACAGGCCGTCCTCGGTCATCGGCAGCTTGATGACGACGTTCGGCGCCCATTGTGCGATTTCTTCGGCTTCCCTCAACATGTCTTCCGCCTTCGTGCTGATCACTTCGGCGCTGACAGGCCCCGGCACAATGCTGCAGATTTCCTGAATGACCTCCTTGAAGTCGCGTCCTTCCTTCGCGATCAAAGACGGGTTCGTCGTCACGCCGTCGACAAGTCCAAGCCTTGCGATCCGTTTAATCTCTTCTACATTGGCCGTGTCCAGAAAAAATTTCACGATCGGTTCCCTCCTTCAATTGTTTCCGAAAAACAAGCCGATTTCACGCTCGGCGCTTTCCGGAGAGTCGGAGCCATGCACGACGTTGTAGTCCACGACAAGACCGAAATCGCCGCGAATCGTGCCGGGCGCAGCATCGGCCGGGTTCGTCTTCCCGATAATGGAACGGGCATTCTTGACCGCATCCGGTCCTTCCCATACCATGGCGAATACCGGACCGGACGTAATGAAGTCTACCAGCTCGCCGAAAAACGGCTTCTCGCGATGTTCGCTGTAATGCCGCTCCGCCAGTTCGCGGCTGACCGTCATGACCTTTCCTTCTGCAAGTACGAGACCTTTGCGCTCGAAGCGGGAAATAATTTCACCGACCAGTCCGCGCTTGAATCCGTCAGGCTTTACCATTACAAACGTTCGTTCCATAGCGATCACGACTCCCTTGTCGAATTATGGGTTACTTACGGACTTGCGACACTTGCGACAATTGTGACAATTGCGACTATTACGTATAGCTTCAAGATTGCAGCAATGGCTTGGAAGGCAAGTAATGCAGTGAACGAATGTACCGGATCGTACGGGTCTGCGCACGCATGACGATGGAATGGGTTTCCGCGCGCTGGTCGGCCAAGTATCGGACGCCGCCCAGAAACTCGCCCGGCGTGACGCCGGTCGCGGCAAAGATGACGTCTCCGCTGCCGACCATGTCGTCGATCGTCAACAGCTTGCGCGGATCGGTCAGTCCCATGGAGATGCAGCGCTGCTCCTGCTCGTCGTTCTCCGGCATCAGTCTGCCCTGAATTTCGCCGCCGAGACATTTGAGCGCCGCGGCTGCCAGCACGCCTTCCGGCGCGCCGCCTGACCCGACATACAGATCGATGCCGGCTTCGGGGAAGGCGGGCGCAATCGCGCCGGCCACGTCTCCGTCCGACAAAAACTTGATGCGCGCGCCTGTCGAGCGCAGTTCTCTGATGATCCCGGCATGACGTTCCCGGTCCAAAATCATGACCGTTAAGTCGGACACTTTCTTGCCGAGCGCGAGGGCGGCTTTCTCGACCGTAATGCGAACCGGATCGTTCAGGTTGAGCTTTCCGGCCAGCGCCGGCCCGACCGCCAGCTTCTCCATATACATATCGGGCGCGTGCAGAAGCTGGCCTTTGCCGGCGACGGCCAGTACGGACAGCGCATTATTGAGCCCTTTGGCCACAATCTCCGTTCCTTCCAGCGGATCGACCGCCACATCGAGCTCCGGTCCTTGCATGCTGCCGACCTGTTCACCGATATACAGCATAGGGGCCTCGTCCATTTCACCTTCTCCGATGACAACGGTTCCCCGGATCGATACGGTATCGAACATGGCCCGCATCGCCTCCGTCGCGGCGGCGTCGGCGGCGTTTTTGTCGCCTCTGCCCATCCACGGCGCGGAAGCCAGGGCAGCCAGCTCCGTTACCCTCACCAATTCCAGCGCAAGTTCCCGTTCCATATTCAGCCCCCTTATACCGTCTTTCCACGTTTATGCCGTTTCATTCAACCAGTCGATAATGATTCCCGCCGTTTCCTCGATCGCCCGGTTCGTCACATCGATGACAGGGCAGCCGAGCGACGCCATCACCTCGTCGGCATAAGCCAACTCCTCGGCGATCCGCTCGGCGGAAGCGTACTGCGAGCCGAACGGCAGGCCGAGCGAGCGGAGCCGCTCCGAACGGATGCGCAGCAGATGGTCGTGCTGCATTTGCAGTCCGACGATCAGCCGGTCGCGGTTCGCGATCAGCTCGACCGGCGGCTTCACCTCCGGCATCAGCGGCAAGTTGGCCACCTTGATGCCCTTGTGCGACAAGAAAATGCTGAGCGGCGTCTTGGAAGTACGGGAAACGCCGATCAATACAACCTCGGCTTCGACAAGACCGCGCACGTCCTTGCCGTCGTCATATTTCACGGCGAATTCAATCGCTTCGATCCGGCGGAAATAGGCGTCGTCCATCGAGTGGAGCAGCCCCGGCTCCCGCTTCGGGAAGCTGCCGAACGTATCGACGTACGCCTGCAGCATCGGCCCCATGACGTCAACGGCGCGCACGCCGCGGCGCTGCGCCTCTTCGCGCATCATTTCGCGAAGCTCGGGCTGGACGAGCGTAAAAGCGATAAACCCGCCTGTACGGGCCGCCTCCGCCACGATGCGAATAATTTCATCCTCCGTTTTAATATGACCGTACCTCTTCAGACGGACACCGTCGGACGGGAATTGGCGAAGCGTCGCCTTGGCCACCGCTTCGGCCGTCTCCCCGACAGCGTCCGAACAAATATAAATGATCGGTTCATTCATTCGGTTGCCGTTCCTCCTATTATTCCGTCCGCCGTCAAATCCGCCATGAGACGAATGACGTTCGATTTCGCGATCCAACCGACAACTTCCGGCTCTTTGCCGCCGTCCGGGTCGATGACAGGCAGGCAATCGACCTGATGCGCAATCATTTTGCGAATCGCTTCGGTGACCGGGTCTCCGGGAGCGACCGTTACGATATTGGGGTAACGCGTCATCACCATGCTGACCGGAATGGCGCCGGCGTTCGGATTTCCGAGCGTCATCTTCAAAATGTCTTTCGGCGTCACGATGCCGACAAACCGCTTCTGTTCGTTCACAACGAGCAATGTATCCGCATTTTCCATAAACAGCGCAACGACCGCGTCATGCAGCGAAAGCGTATCCGGCACGTTCACCGGAACGCCCATCGCTTCGCCGACCTTCATGCTTTTCAGCTTCTGCAGCGCAGCGTTCTCGACGCGATAGTCTTTGCCGACGAAATAGCCGACTTTCGGCTTCGCATCGATCAGACCGAGCATGACGAGGAGCGACAAGTCGGAACGGAGCGTCGGGCGGCTGACCCCCAGCATTTCGGCCAGCTGCTCCCCCGTTATCGGCGCATGCCGCTTGACCAGGTTCAATAGCTCCATCTGTCTCGCTGTCAAATTGATGCCGCATTCCCCCTCGCTTGTCCATTACGGATGAATCCGTTTAACATCACGTAATATTAAACACCTTTTTCACGAAATAATATATCATAATTAAAAATAGCGTACAATAAATAAACGCACATTTTACGGCAGGGCATCGGTTTTGCTCGATTTCATACAACAGCCGGCCCCGTACGGGACCGGCATATATCGGTTCGATCCGGCGATCCATCCCGACCGCTGATCAATCGGTGATCGCCATAAACTGGTCAACATCGGCTTTCGTCAATGCCACCGCCTGCCGCCAGAATGACGGTTCGTCAAGCCTTACGCCGAGATGCTTGCCGGCCAGCTCCTCCACCGTCATGCGGCCCGTATCCCGAAGCAGAGCGACATACCGGTCCGCGAACGCCGGCCCTTCCTGCCGGGCGCGGGCGTAGATGCCGGCCGAGAACAAGTATCCGAACGTGTAAGGGAAATTATAGAACGGCACGTCGGTTATGTAGAAGTGCAGCTTCGACGCCCAAAAATGCGGATGAAGCTCGCCTAGCGCGCCGGCGTAAGCCTCCCGCTGGGCTTCCTCCATCAGCGCGTTCAGCTCTCCGGCAGACAGCAAGCCTTCGCGCCGCCGTTCGTACATCCGCGTTTCGAACAGGAAGCGGGCGTGGATATTCATGAAGAAGGCGACAGATCGCTGGATTTTGTCGTCGAGCAGGGCGAGCTTCTCTTCCCGGTCTTTCGCGGCTTGCAGCGCGGAATCGGCCACGAGCAGCTCGGCGAACGTCGACGCCGTTTCGGCCACGTTCATCGCATATTCCTGGCATAGCGGCGGCAGGTCGTTCAAGACATGCTGGTGATAGGCATGCCCGAGCTCGTGCGCAAGCGTCGAGATATTGGAAGCTGTGCCCGAATACGTCAAGAAGATGCGCGTCTGGCCCGATTTCGGGAAAGACGTGCAAAATCCTCCCGGACGCTTGCCGGGACGGTCTTCCGCTTCGATCCAGCCGTCGCGGAAAGTCATGAGCGCAAAATCGGCCATATCCGGACTGAACGAACGGAACCGGTCGACAATGAACTCGGCCGCTTCGTCGTACGGCACCGTATGCGCCGCGCTTCCGATCGGCGCATCCACGTCGTGCCAGTCCAGACGCGGGAGCCCGAGCAGCTTCGCCTTCCGCTCCAAATAGCGGACAAGCTGCGGCTTGCCTTCGTTGATGGCCGCCCACATCGCCTCCAGCGTGTCCCGGCTCATCCGGTTGATCTGCAGCGGTTCCTTCAGCACGTCGTTCCAGCCCCGGTTGCCGTACAACTTCAAGCGGAAACCGGCGAGCCGATTGAGCGTCTCCGCGCACAGATCAGCCTGCTCTCCCCATTCCCGCTCCCATTCCGCAAACGCCCGCCGGCGGACGCCGCGATCGCCGTCCGTCAGCTTGTTCGCCATCTGGCCGGCCGACAGGAGCTGTTCCTGACCTTCCGCATCGATGAACCGGAAGCGGGTGCGGGCGACGATCGTATTGTACATCTCGCCCCAGCCGTGATAGCCGTCCACCGCCAGTTCCCCGGCCAGCGCTTCCTGCTCGGGCGGCAGCTTCTCCCTGGCGGCCTCCCGGCGCTCCCGCAGATTGAACGCGACCGGAGCCGCCGCCGGCGTCCGCAGCCACGACTCCCATTCGGCATCGGGCATCGTCCGCAGCCTGTCGTCGTATTTGGTCAAGGCGGACAGAAAGGCGGCGCCCAACGTTTTCACCCGGTCGTTCAGCGCCCCGGCCGCCTGGTCGCGCATATCCTGCGCCTGCAAACAGGCGACGAACGACTCCGCCTGCCGCAATCTCGGCAGGATCGACTGAACGGCTTCCGTCCAGCCGGACAGGCCGGCTTTCGGTTCATCGGCGAGCGACCGGTCAAGCGCCGCGATATCCCGCTCCAGCCGCTCCAGTTCCGCCGCAAAGGCGGAGGAGCGTGAGCCTCCTGCGTAAAATACGTCCAGATCCCATGTCTGCGGATAAACATTCGCCATGAACGATTCCCCTTTCCTGTCCTTCGCAGCGACCGGCGTCCCTTCGGACCAGGCGTTTCCGTCAACACCGGTGCATTTCGACTCCGTCGTTCCTTCGGCCCTTGCGTCATTTCGACTCCGGCGTTTCTTCGACTCCGGCGTTTCTTCGACTCCGCGGTCCCAACTGGCGCCGCCGCGCGAAAGAGGATAAAATAGAAAACAAAGGCCGGCCAAAAGTCGCTCTTCAGATGCGCTCTTGCCGGCAATGTATATCCATTATACCGCATTCCGTTCCGGAACGGATAGCGATTTCCGCAATTGGAGGTATGAACGATGTCCAAACCGCTGCCGATTTCGGCGGAAACGGCCGTCAAGCTGGCCGAGAAGCTGAACGTCCCGCTGGAGCATCTGATGCATATGCCGAGGCATATTTTGCTGCAGAAGCTCGCCGAGCTGGCGAACGAGCCGGACCGCGCCAAACCCGAAGATCGTGGCGGGGGATCGTCGCCGCTATGATTCCGTTCGACCGAACATGGCCTTACGATATCGTCATGAACGATGTTTACGTGCCGGAATGTCCGTTCTGCGGCCAATCGAACGTGCTGCTTCCGATCAGGCCTGCGGAGCTGGACGACGTGCGGAGCGGAAAGAAAAGCTGCTCGTTTTTCCCTGCTGCCGGAACAGCGTCACGATCATCGACGCCGACAGCGATTATCTGTTGACGAATCGCAGGCTGCGTTCCGGATAACGCTGCGCCGCTTCCGCAGCGAATCCGTCATGTCGGATCGTCCTCCGTATTGACAAAATGATAGGCCGGCCCGCTCAGGCGGGTCAGCACGATTTCCCGAAGTTCCTCGTCAACGCCGGCTTCCTCGAGCGCTTCGGCCATGCAGCCGAGCCATGCCTCCGCCCGTTTCGGCGTAACCGGAAACGGCAGATGCCGGGCCCTCATCATCGGGTGGCCGTACCGGTCCGAGTACAGGGACGGTCCCCCGAAAAACTGGCTCAAAAACATATACTGCTTCTCCATCACCGGCTCGATATTATCCGGAAACAGCGGCCCGAGCAGCGGATGCCGCTTGACGCGCGGATAGAAAGCTTCCACGATCCGCCGCACCGTCTCGCCGCCGCCGAGCGCTTCATAGATTGTTCCGTAAGCTTGCACTTCTGTCACCTCTCTTCTGGCTTCGGCCTCGCCTACCGCTATTATACCATGAAAGAGCGCCCGACCGGCCGCGCCGCATCCTCTGTCGCCAAACAGGCAAAAAAGCAAAAAATGCCCGGCTCCGAAGAGCGGGCATTGTACTTATTCGTATGACCGATTCAACCTTCACAATCTTCTTCGCCCGGGGCCGGCAAGGACACCCGAATGACGTAAACGAAAGCGCAAACGAGGATGCCGGCGATAACGCTCATATCGATCACTCCAAGTCAGTCGGTGTATTTATATTGTAGCATAACCGTTTTGCGCCGAACAGTCTTTTTGGAAGCGTTTCCCTATAAAATTCTCATTTTTTAATGTAAATGCATTCCGATGCAGGTGATGTTTGTCCACGCGGGCTCATATATCTGGAATACAAGCGTTTGTACGCCAATATCGTGAAAGGGAAGAACGCCATGCTCCGATTTATGCTCCGCCCCGCTTCGGTCATCGCCTGGTGCTCCGCGCTCATGGCGTTGCTGATGACGGTCTTTCCCTATGCCGCGCTGGAAGCTTCCTTGCGGGGGCTGTCGATCTGGTGGGAAGTGCTGTTTCCCGCGTTGTTCCCGTTTTCGTCATCTCCGAGCTCTTGCTCGGTTTCGGCATCGTCCATTTTTCGGCAAATTGCTTGACCCTCTGATGCGGCCGCTGTTCCGCCTGCCCGGCATCGGCGCCTTCGTCGTGACGATGGGGTACGTCTCCGGTTATCCGGTAGGCGCAAGGCTGACGGCGCAGCTATGGGAGCAAAAGCTTGTGAACCGGTCGGAAGGCGAGCGGCTTGTCGCCTTTACGACGACCTCCGATCCGATCTTTCTGATCGGGGCGGTCTCCGTCGGTTTCTTCCACAATGCCGCACTCGCCCCGCTGCTGGCCGCCGCGCATTACGGAGGCGCGTTTGTGATCGGGCTGCTGATGCGGTTTCACGATGCTTCCTCTCCCGGCACGCCCGATCCGGCGGCGAGCGGAACGGTTCGCCGCCGGGGAAGGCGCGTCGCGGACGCTTTGCAGGCGATGCATCAAGCCCGGCTATTGGACGGGCGCGGATTCGGCGAACTGCTGCGCGACGCGATCCAGTCCGCGCTGCGGCTCATGATGGTCGTCGGCGGGCTCGTCGTTTTCTTCTCCGTCGTGATGGAGCTGATGACCCGGGCCGGAGCCGTCGCGGCGTTGGCCGAAGGCATACGTCTCCTGCTGTCCTCGCTTGGCCTTCCGTCTCCGATCGCCGACGCCTCCGTCTTCGGCTTGTTCGAGGTAACGCTTGGCGCCCGCGCCGCCGGCGACGCCGAAACGGAACTGCTGCACAAAGCGGCGATTGCGGCCTGGGTGCTCTCCTGGGGCGGTCTCTCCGTCCATGCCCAGGTCGCCAGCCTGATCAGCCGCACCGACATGCGTTACGGGCCGCTGCTGCGCGCCAGACTGCTGCACGCGTTCGTCGCGATGGCGCTCGTCTATATGCTGTGGGGATGGCTCGGGCCTGCTGCTTAACGCTTGCGGGGATGGCTCGGGCCTGCTGCTTAACGCTTGCGGACGGTTTGCGGCCTATCCCGTTCCAAATCCGGCGGACCGAGCGGAATCGACGTTGTGTTCCTTCCCGTTTTCCGCTATGATCGAATGTGACGATAATGACCGGAAGGAGCTTATATTGTTGAAATATGCCGTAATAGACAGAGGAGACAAGTTGTCGATTCAGCTTGCCGAACGATTCCATACGCTGGCTGCCGGACGCGGGCTGGTGCGCGATGAGGAGCGGCCGGAAATCGTCATCTCCATCGGCGGTGACGGAACGCTGCTGCAGGCGTTCCACACCCATCTGGAACGGATCGACGAACTCGCTTTTGTCGGCGTGCATACCGGCCATCTTGGCTTTTATGCGGATTGGCAGAAGGATGAGCTTGAGGAGCTTGTCCGCACGATGTCCGATCAAGAGCCGAAAATTGTCCGGTATCCGCTGGCGCGAATCGAGATGGAGACGGCGGAAGGGACGTCGTCGCATCTGGCGCTGAACGAATTTACGCTGAAAGGGGTAGACGGCACGCTCGTCGCCCAGATCAATATCAACGATGAATTGTTCGAGATGTTCCGCGGCGACGGCATCGTCATTTCGACCCCGTCGGGCAGTACGGCGTACAATAAGAGCGTCGGCGGAGCTATCGTCCACCCGTCCATCGAATCGCTGCAAATCGCCGAAATCGCGTCGATCAACAATCGGGTCTACCGGACGCTCGGCTCGTCCGTGCTGCTGCCGGCCCACCATCATTGCGACATCATTTCGCGGAAAGAACAGCGGCTGTTGCTGGCGATCGATCACCTGAATATTTTGCGCTCCGATATCCGTTCCATCCGGGCAAGCGTGGCGGGACAGAAAATCAGCTTCGCGCGCTACCGCCCGTTCACATTTTGGAACCGGGTAAGAGAAGCGTTTCTCGGATATGAAGTGAACTGACGATGAAAGATTGGCGCATGTTTTTTAGTTTCGTCAAGCCGTATCGATGGCTCGTCATGGTGACGCTGCTGATCGGTGCGGTTAAATTTGCGATCCCGCTGTTGCTGCCGCTGCTCGTCAAATATGTGGTGGACGATATTTTGCTGGCCGACATGACGACGGCAGAGAAGCTCGATCATCTGTGGAAGGCGATCGCATTCGGGATGCTGCTGTTCGTCGTCGCCCGCTATCCGATCGAATATTACCGGCAATACTTTGCGCAACTGACGACAAGCAAAATTTTATTCGACATGCGGACCCGCATCTGGAGCCATCTGCAGAAGCTGTCGCTTCGATATTACCAGAACCGCAAGTCGGGCGAAATCATTTCGCGCATGATGAACGACGTGGAGCAGAGCAAGGCGCTGGTCGAGACCGGCCTGATGAATATTTGGCTCGATATGTTCACGCTGATTTTGGCCCTTGTCATTATGTTTCGGATGGATGCCGGTTTGACGCTCGTGGCGATTGCCGTGCTGCCGTTCTACGCGCTGGCGGTAAAAACGCTGTACAAAAGATTGCGGTCGTACTCGCGCTCCCGCTCCCAATCGCTCGCCGAGATGCAGGGCTATTTGAACGAACATGTGAACGGCATGGCCGTCGTCAAAAGCTTTACGCTCGAACGTTACGAACAGAAGCAATTCGGCGCGAAAAACGAGCAGTTTTACTCCCGTTCCCTGGCGCTTACCCGCTGGAACGCCCTGACGTACAGCATCGTGAATACGATCACGGAGATCGCGCCGCTGCTCGTGCTCGGCTACGGGGGCTATCTCGTCGCGGCCAAAGGATTGTCGGTCGGCTCGTTCGTCGCTTTCTACGGCTATCTGGACAGGCTGTTTTCGCCGCTCAGACGGCTGGTGAACGCGTCTACCGTGCTGACGCAAGCCGCTGCTTCGATGGAGCGGGTGCAGGAGTTGCTGGAGGAACATCCCGATATCCGGGACGAACCGGACGCGAAAAAGCTTGAGAAGGTTCGGGGCAGCATCGAGTTGCAGGATGTCTGGTTCCGCTACAAGGAGGACAACGACTGGGTGCTGCGGGGCATCGATCTGTCGGTATCGCCCGGACAGACCGTCGCCCTCGTCGGCATGAGCGGAGGCGGCAAGTCGTCGCTTGTCAGTCTGCTGGCGCGGTTCTACGATGTGCAGAAGGGCGCGATACGGCTCGACGGTCAGGACATCCGGTCCGTCACGCAGGAGAGCTTGCGCAGCCAGATCGGCATGGTGCTGCAGGATAACGTTTTGTTCAGCGGCTCTGTGCGGGAAAATATTATGCTCGGCCGTCCGGACGCGAGCGAGGCGGAAATGATCGAAGCGGCCAAAAACGCCAATGCCCACGACTTTATCGAATCGCTGCCAAACGGCTACGATACCGAAATCGGCGAGCGCGGCGTCAAACTGTCCGGCGGGCAGAAGCAGCGCATCGCGATCGCCCGCGTTTTCTGAAAATCCCGCCATCCTCGTGCTGGACGAAGCGACCTCGGCACTGGACCTGGAATCGGAACATCTCATTCAGGAATCGCTGCGGAAGCTGGCGCAAAACCGGACGACGCTGATTGTGGCGCATCGGTTGTCCACGATTACGCACGCCGATCAGATTGTCGTTATCGAGCATGGCGAAATCGTCGAGACCGGCACGCATGACGAGCTGATGGAGAAGGGCGGCGCCTATGCCCGTTTGTATAACGTGCAGCATTTGTGAGGAGGGGCTGTTTTATGCTCCCGCCGCGCTGTTCTCGCATCCGCCCACGCCGCTCCGCCCGCTGCTCATAAACATAGACGAAGCCGGACGCTCTGCGTCCGGCTTTAACGTTCTTCCTTATGAACGGCGCGCCTGTTCTCCGGATGGCCGACCGGCTGCCGGCTTTCCTGGCCGGCGCGCGCATCCGCCGCACCGGCTGCCGCTTGCTCCCGCGCCAGTCTTGCGGCGGCATCCGGTTTGCCGCCGGGGCGTCCGAATGGGCGGTTAGCGCCCTGCGGGCGCTTGCCGGGCCGGTCGCCGCGTTCCCGGCGTTCCCCTTTCGGCTCTGGGCGCCCGTCGCGGGCGGCGGCATCCTTGCGATGGTGGACGGAACGCCCCTCCCGCAGCGGCTCCGCGCCTTGGCTGCGCGCCTCGCCGCGCCTGCCTGCGCCGGAACGCGCTTCCTCGCCGTTACCGGCCTTGTCCGCACGCCCCGGACTGCCGTTCTCCGCGCCGCGCTCGCCTTCCGGCGAAGGCCGGACAGTCGCATCGGCATATGCGCCAGGATCGGCTGGCGCCGCATCCTCCGCTTTCATACCGGAACGCTTCGGCTCGGCCGGCGGATTGAAAGGCACAGCCGCGCCTCCTTCCCCTCCGGGAACAAGGTCTTTGGATTCCTCCTTCGAATCCTCGTCCTGCATCCCGTAAACGGCGAATTCGTCGGCAAAATCCGGAGACAAGAGGTCTCTGTCCGCAGACTTCGAAGGGTTCGGCACTTTTTGCAGCACAAAGTAGGCGCATCCGAAATTGCAGTATTCGTTAATGTAATCGACCACTCCCGATATGGCCGTATCTTTGTTCGCCTTCGGGTGATTATCGCGAAAAAAACCTTTCAGCCGAAGCTTCTCGTAACCCCAATCGCCAACAATGTAGTCGTAGCGTTCGAGCACCTCGCTGTACCGCTCGCGAAATATTTCCGGGTTCCAACCGTTCTTGTGGTCATACACCAGTTTGTATGTCTTGCCGGCGATATGAATCAAAGCCCTACCCCCACTCCGTCTTGCAGCTTACGGCGAAACCGCCCGCGATTCCGCAGCGGACTGCACCTGTTCATGCGCATGATACGAGCTGCGCACGAGCGGTCCGGATTCGACATGATCGAATCCCCGCGCCAGGCCTTCGCGCTTCAGAGCCGCGAATTCGTCCGGATGAACGTAACGTTCCACAGGAAGATGGTTTGGCGTAGGCTGCAAATATTGTCCCAGCGTCAAAATGTTGCAATCCACTTTGCGCAAATCGTCCATGCTCTGCAAAATTTCTTCATAGGTTTCCCCGACGCCGAGCATCATGCTCGATTTGGTCGGAATTCGAGGCTGCATTTCTTTGGCCCGTTTCAAAAGTTCCAGAGAACGGTCGTACTTCGCTTTGGCCCGTACCCGGTCGGACAAACGTTCCACCGTCTCGATATTATGATTCAAAATATCCGGCTTGGCATCCATAACAATTTTCAGCGCATCCCAATTTCCCATAAAATCGGGAATCAGCACCTCGACGCTGCAAAACGGCAGACGGCGCCTGATCGCGCGAATCGTCTCCGCAAAGATGGATGCCCCTCCGTCATTCAGGTCGTCACGCGCCACCGATGTCACAACGCAATGGCGAAGCCCCATTTGCTCGGCCGCTTCCGCTACGCGTTCCGGCTCCTGCAGGTCCAGTTCGGTCGGCATTCCGGTATTGACGGCGCAGAACCGGCAAGCGCGGGTGCAAATATCGCCCAAAATCATAAAGGTCGCCGTACGGTTCGCCCAGCATTCGTAAATGTTGGGACAGCGCGCCTCCTCGCACACGGTATGGAGCGTTTTGGAACGCATCATATCTTTAAGCTCAGCATAATTCCCGTCTGTAACCAGCTTAATTCGCAGCCACTCCGGTTTGGGCTGCTTGCTTTGCTGTTTTTTCATGAAGGCATTACCCGCTTTCGCTAATTCGGTTTGCTTACTCGTTTATTATAGCATGTTTCGGATAAAAACCAATGATATGCAAATGATAACAGCTAGATAACCCCTTGACTGCGCCATGCAAACGATGCCGTTCTGCTTCACAAAAACTTTAGCCCGTGGCGTTGCCACAAGCCACTATGCTTTTCGCAAATCTTTAGTCCATGGCTTTCGAAGCCACTATGCTCTTCGCGAAGCCTTAGTCCATGGCTTTCGATGCTGCTTTGCTTTCGCAAACCTTGAACCCACGGCTTTCGAAGCTGTTTTGCTTCGCAAATCTTGAGGAGGTGACACGAGTGAAACGTTTCCGGTCTATAGCGGCTGCCGCCGCCATCGGAGCGTTCATATGCGCCGCTTTCGGTCCGGCCGGATCGGTGAAAGCCGCTGATCCCCGTCCGACGGAGGAACGGCAGCAGCTGTACGACAGTTTGAGCGCCGTAACGGGTATACCCTGGTACCGCCTGGCCGCTTTGGACCAATACGAGCACACATTGACCATGGCCCGCCCGAAGACGCGGCAGAAAACCGGCCGGATCGTCAGCATCTACGTACCGGAGGAAAAATGGAGCGGTCCGCTCAACCCGGACCCGGAAGAAACCGACCCGGCCGTTATCCGCTGGTTCGGCGGCATCGGATGGGACGGGAACGGAGACGGACGCGCCGAACGGACCAATGATATCGATTTGCTCTATTCCGTCGCCCGGCTGCTGATTCCTTACGGACAGTCCGAAGACGACTTTGCCGTCGGATTGTGGGAATATTACCGCAACACGCGCGCGGTCCAACGCGTGAACCAGTTTGCCAAAATTTATCAGGCATTGGACAAGCTCGAGCTGAACGACCACGCTTTTCCGCTGCCGATCGGCACAAGTTATTCATACCGCAGCACCTGGGGGACAAGCCGCAGTTGGGGCGGCAGACGGATCCATGAAGGAACCGATATTTTCGCATCTTACGGTGTGCCCGTGCGCAGCACCTGTTACGGCATCGTGGAAGTCAAAGGCTGGAATCCTTACGGAGGCTGGCGAATCGGCATACGCGATCTGAACAACTATTATCATTACTACGCCCATCTTTCCGGCTTTAACAAATCGATCAAAGTCGGCGATGTACTGAAGCCCGGCCAGGTTGTCGGCTGGGTCGGCAGTTCCGGCTACGGCAAACCGGGCACCCAGGGCAAATTTCCGCCGCATCTGCATTACGGCATTTACCGGGATCGCGGCTTGATCGAATGGTCGTTCGACCCGTATCCGCTGCTGAAACGCTGGGAAGCGGACGAGCGCAAAAAATCAAAAGCGGACGTTAAGGCGCAGCGCTCCCGCTATCCTCTTCCGTGTGAGAAGGCTCCGGCACAGCCGGAGCTTCTTCATTGCCGCTTCGCTCTCCTTCTCCGGCTCCGGGTTTTACGGTCACGCCCGTCTTTCCCGGTTCAAGCGGCAAGGATATCGCCGGCGCATTGGCGGCGGAACTGCCGACGGGATTGCCTTTGTTGTCGTAATAATACATCGGCACGTCGCCGACGACCAGCAAATACGATACCGGGATTTCGCTCTCCACAAGCTCCGGTTCGGTATCGAAAGGAATAATAATGGACACTTCCGCCATTACACGTATATACACTTCAACCAGAACCATGTTGATGCCCGTGGCCTGTTGCCGCGTCTTCAGCTCCACCTTCGCCGCGCCCAGCGGCTCGAAGCGGACGGGAACGCGCGGACCGAACGACGCGATAATGGCGCTGTCGAACGCCTGCCCGATCGGAATCCGCTCCGGCACTTCATGCACCGCCTTCAATGCCGACTGCACGGTATCCACCGTCTCCGACGTAATGCGAATATGTTCGGCATAGTTGAGCATGAAGCCCGACACTTTTCCGCTGCCGTCCGTTTTCCATTCGATCAGCTGCTCGAGATCGGTTCGCTCCGCCACTCTCTCGGTGATCGCTTTATTGATCGCCTGCGTCGCCACTTGCTTCACTCGCATTTTCGCCACGTGCATAAGCGGCGGGCGCAAATTTTTCTCAATATACGAGAAGGTTTGAACCGACAGCAGAACGAACAGAACGAGAAAAATGATGACGAATTTTTTCTTGCCGCCTTTGCGGATCGGCTTCGAAGGTTTGGAACGAAAGACGGCCGGCCGCGATACCGTGCCGCCAGGCCACAGCTTCACGGGAGATCGGAACGTCCGGGCTTTCCAGCCCTTGGACCGGGGCGGCAGCGATATGCTGATCCATCGTCTTTTTCCCCATCTCGCCATGCGCGCAACCCCTTTTCTCGATGTCGTCCGCTCGTAACATGTCTATGCCGAAGACAGGCAAAAAAGAAGGAAACCGGGTATCTACCCGATTTCCGATGTTGGCGCTTTTCATGTCTTCCGACAGCATCGCATGCGTATTACAGCTGATTGTCCCCCATCCCGGAATAAGCGGCAGTCTGCGTATAGCCGGACGAGGATGCGGCGCTTTTCCCTTCCGCGCACCAGAGCATCCCTCTCCGCATCATTTCCTTAACCGGAGGCATATTGACGATGTTCGCCTGGTGGCCGAGCGAATTGTAATACACTCTGCCGGCTCCCCACCGTTTCGTCCAGGCTACGGGCATATCGACCGCCTTGTTCGTGGAATGAGGCCCGGGTGCGGTCGGGAATCGTGTCGTCGCCAGCACTTCCACGGCCGGATCGACATGCAAATAATATTGCTCGGAACGAACGGTGAAATCGTTCAGCCCCGCGGTCAGCGGGCTCGAACTGTTGCGGATTTCCACGACATATTCCACGCCGTCGCCGCCCGGATGGGCCACCCAATTGCCGCCGGTCATAAACTGCCAGTCGACATTTTCCCGAAACGCGTCGCACATGCCGCCATGGCAGCCTGCCAAACCGACGCCGCTCTGCACGGCCTCCGATACGTTGTTCACGAGCTGCTGGTCGATCCGTCCCATCGTCCATACCGGCACGATCAGATCGAGCCCCTTCAGCTTCTCCACATCCGAAAAGGCTTCCAGCGTATCCGACACTTCGACCTCGAATCCTTCCGCAATCAATATGCCGCGGAAAATATCGGCCACTTCCTTCGGCTGGTGTCCGTCCCAGCCGCCCCATACAATAAGCGCTTTTTCATTCCGATCTCTCCCTCGCGCTGCTTTTTGTTTCCGCCATTCCGCGAATGAACGCATGTTCATTTTATGTACACGCGTTCATTTTCTCACGGAAGGATGCCGTTGTCAAAAGGTTTTTCCGTCCGTTGCCGGCAGCAAGTTCAGCCAACAGGTGCCCCTCACAGCGGATTTCGGCCGTTTTCTGCCAAAATCGGAGCGTTTCCCAGCGGCGGCGGCATCCGAAACATCCTTTATTACGCCATGAATCTGCACCCGCTTGCGAACCGTTTCGCCGAGGCGACAATTTAAAAAAGCCCCGTCATGGACGAGGCTGACGCGCCAGCTGTTCCTGGGCAAGCCGGATCATTTCCCTGACCATCGCGCCCCCGATTTGACCGCCCACCTGACCGGCCGACTCCGTCGTCAAATCGCCGTTGTCTCCGGGCTTCAAGGGCACGCCGATCGATCGGGCAACTTCATATTTGACGTCGTTCGGGCGGCTCGGATCGACATGATAGCCTTGACGCCGCATAACTTCCGCCTTGAAAGCCTCCATCGCGCGTTCCGCCCCCGGCACGACCAGTTTTCTTCTGCCTCTTCTTGCCATCGATTCGTTCACCTGCTCTGTCCGTAATAGTTTGCTTTAGGCTAGCATCCCCCTTATTCCGCTTTTCATGTGCGGCATCATTTGCTTGGAACCTGCGTTCCAAGACGAACGCCTTCTTCCGAAACAAGCCGCTTTATGACTGTAAAGAAGCGGTCGGCTTGGATGGAGCGACGGTAATTTGAAGAAAGGTAGGGGCCGATTTCGTTGGAGATTTCTTCAAGATGAAAGACCGCTGCTGCGATAAAAA